>JBCCGK010000047.1:0-82813 GCA_039029315.1 Bacteroidota bacterium
TGGTGATTACAACTGCTCAGGTTAGAGGAAGAAAGGCCCCTATTTTGGTCGATGAAGAGGCGCTTGGCAATATGAAGTCAGGGGCAGTCATTGTCGATTTGGCGGCGAGCTCAGGAGGCAATTGTGTCCGAACTGAAGATCAAAAAACCATTGTCTTCAATGGTGTCCAGATTATTGGAGATTCAAGTCTCGCGGCCAAAATGCCCATGGATGCCAGCCAACTGCTGAGCAACAACTTTTATCAATTCCTCTCTCTCATCATCAAGGATGGAGCAATGGCCATTGATATGGAGGATGAGATTTTGCAAGCTACCTGTTTCACTGAAAAATCTGCTTGATTATGGAGGCTTTTGTACACTTTCTGCAGGACAACCTGCTGATGATTTATTCGGTCACATTTGCTGTTTTCCTTGGATTCGAACTGATCTCCAAGGTTCCAACAGTCATCCACACACCACTGATGTCTGGTGCCAATGCGATCAGCGGCGTGGTGATCATTGGTGCAATCCTTCTGATTCGCCAAACCCCATCTGACGACTATGCCATGCTGGCCTTTGGCTTTTTGGGAGTGATTTTGGGAATGACCAATGTTGTAGGAGGCTTTGCTGTAACGGACCGAATGTTAGAAATGTTCAAAAAGAAAAAGTGATGAATTCAATCTGGTTTGATATCATATATTTTGCAGGGGTTCTGCTGTTCATTGTTGGGCTTCAACGATTGGGCCATCCTGCAAGTGCTCGAAGGGGCAACCTCATGGCTGCTGCAGGAATGGGGATTTCTATCCTGGCCTCCATCTTTTATCCCATGGAAGGAAGTCATGGCAATTATCTCTGGATTTTTGCGGGCATGGGGATTGGGGCTGTCATTGGTTGGCTAGCTGCCAAACGGGTTCAAATGACTGCCATGCCACAACTGGTGTCTCTCTTCAATGGGTTGGGAGGCGCTTGTGCTGTTGTGATTTCTCTCGTACAATTGATCGGAGCAGAGCAGGGAGCTACACCGATGTCTCAAGCTGAACTGGGCACGATTCTTCTGACATTACTGGTGGGAAGTGTGGCCTTTACTGGTAGTTTGATTGCCTGGGCGAAGCTGGATGGCAGACTCAAAGACAACGCCCTTGTGCCGCCATTTCCTACCATTTTCAACATGGCCTTGCTACTGATCAGCCTTGGGCTTGTCATCTTCATGGCTGTGCAAGGGGAAGTCAGCATGATGTGGATGGGCATTCTGCTCGCGATCTCTCTCGTATATGGCGTGACCTTTGTCTCACCGATTGGGGGCGCAGATATGCCTGTGGTGATTTCTCTGTTGAATTCTTTTACTGGCTTGACCGCAGCACTGGCTGGATTGATCTACAGCAATCAAGTCATGCTCATGGGCGGGATTCTGGTTGGATCTTCAGGAACAATTCTGACTGTGCTTATGTGTCAGGCGATGAACCGATCCTTGTGGAATGTGATTGTGGGCTCTTTTGGGGCTTCTGGAGGATCTGGTGGCGGCGCAGCAAGCGATGGAGAACAAGTAGCCAAGGAATTGTCCAAAACCGATGCTGCCATTTTGCTTGCCTATTCTTCTTCTGTTGTGATTGTCCCGGGATATGGTTTGGCAGTGGCTCAGGCGCAAAGAGCCTGTCGAGACCTTGACAATGAACTCACGGCAAGAGGGGTTGATGTTTCCTATGCCATCCATCCTGTTGCTGGAAGAATGCCTGGACATATGAATGTCCTCCTCGCGGAAGTCGATGTCCCGTATGAAAAACTGATGGACCTTGAGCAAGCCAACAATGCCTTACCCAATACAGATGTTGTCATCGTAGTTGGTGCCAATGATGTGGTCAATCCTTCTGCAAGGACTGATACCAGCAGTCCCATCTATGGGATGCCGATTCTCAATGTAGATGAAGCAGGGAAAGTCCTGGTGATGAAGCGAAGCATGCGACCTGGTTATGCCGGGGTTCAAAATCCCCTCTTTTTCCACAAAAAAACGCATATGCTGTTCGGAGATGCGAAAAAGACCTTGCAGGAATTGTTGGAAGCAACAAAAGTAGGGGTGTAAGGGATGTTTCAGAGACTGTTTTGATTGTTGGGGATCATTCCGTCATACTATTGACAAAGATTCTCTCTTTGTCGTATGTTTGGCGAGGGATCAAACAACCCATTTTAATCCAATTTTACGTATATTTGTTGGAGTTGGATTAGTGGGGAATTGAAGTATGTCACCTTGTTCGAATGCGCTTTTTCTTTGTACTTATTGCGCTTTACTCTTGCTCATATTCCTTAATATCTCAAGAAAGAGGGGATCATGCCTTCAATTGCTTGTCGTTTTCAACTTTACTTCTGATTCTTTCGTTTTTTCCAGTCTCGACAGCCCTTGGGCAATTCAATCAGCAAAAGGCTGATAGTCTGGAAGTCCTCATTTCCCATTCTACAGAGCCATTGATCAAAGCACATCTCCTCTATGATGTGGCCAGGATGTATCAATTTGCCGATGTAAAGAAAGCCAAAAGCAGAATGATTGAGGCTGTTCATCTGGTCGAGGAACAACACGCCAAAGAAGATATCGCCAAATACAAGACCTATCTATCTGCGCTTGCGTGGCTGGACCAAGACAGGGACAGCGCGATCTCGATCTCCCAGGAAGTCATCGATCTGGTTGGAGAAGATGATCGTGAGTTATTAGACTATAAAGCGACCAACCTGACCATTCTTGCACAAATATTTGAGGAAAGTGGCCAATATTCCATGGCTTTGGATTACTATGATCAGGTGTTAGCTCTACCTGTAGAAGACAAAAGTATCCTGATGTCTGTCAACAATAATTTAGGAAACCTCTACAATGATTTGAATAATTATGACAAATCCATTGATCATTTTTTGAAGGCAAAATCCCTGGCAAAGGAGTTGGGGAACAAATATGGGTCTGCGATCATCGAAAGCAATCTTGGATTAAGCTACAGATTATTAGGAGAGTATGAAAAGGCATTGGCATTCTATCAAAGATCCATTTCCATCAATGAAGGGATAGGAAATTCCAGTGGCAAAATCGATGGACTCAAAGGCTTGGGATCGGTTTATAAAGAAATGGATTCTTTGCCCAAAGCCATCCAATATTATCAGGAAGCATTGAAGATTGCCCAGACGTCCCAAATAAGTAGGCTACAACTAGCTCCCTTGATAGACATTGCCCATATCTATATACAACAGAATGAACTTCAGCTTGCCTATGAAACCTTCCAACAATGCTTGGCGATCACCTCTGAAGATGATTTGGAATCTCAATCAGACCGGGCAATGATTTTTTTGGGATTCAGTACGATCTACAATCGTCAAAAGAAGCATAGACAGGCCCTTTTGGCCGCCAGAAAGGCGATCGAACTGGAAAGCTCCACCCAAAAGGACATTTCCCCTACCCTTGTCGACAGTTATCGGGAACTATCACAGGCTCAATTTCAACTAGGACAAAGTACACAAGCATTTGAAAGTCTGACCCAAATGCAGATGCTCGGCGATTCACTGGCAGCTATCCAAAATCTCAAGGAAACAAAAACCTTGGAATTGAAATACAGTGTTGCTGAGAAGGAGCAGGAAATGGCCATATTGGAATCAGAGAAGAATGCTGAAATCAAGACACAAAAAGCTTCCAATCGATTTTTTGCCATACTAGCTGGAATCGCTTTTTTCGCAGCAGTTTTTCTTTATTTCTTCCTTCGTCAACAAACCAAACAAAAGCAACGACTCCAGATACAACATCAACAAATTACTGAGCAACATCAAATTATCACCAAACAAGCAGAAGCGCTACAGGAACTCGACAGCCTGAAATCAC
This sequence comes from Bacteroidota bacterium, assembly GCA_039029315.1. Classification (GTDB taxonomy): domain Bacteria; phylum Bacteroidota; class Bacteroidia; order J057; family J057; genus JBCCCJ01. The sequence continues at coordinate 3,826 of JBCCGK010000047.1, forward strand.
GGCTCTTTGCCAATGTCTCTCACGAATTGAGAACGCCACTCACCCTCATTCTGGGGCCTTTGAGTTCAGCTTTGAAAGAGAAAGGACATAGCAATAAAACCTCTACCTTCCTCCAATTGGCCCAGCAAAACGGTCAAAAACTCTTGCAGCTCATCAATGAAATCCTTGATCTTTCCAAGATGGATGCGGGTAAGCTTGAGTTGATCGAAAAACCCATCATGTTTCACCCCTTTCTCCGGAGACTTCTGTCTCAGTTTGAATCACATGCACAATCCAAAGGAGTAGAACTTAGCATGTTTTTCGAACCTGATCCATTTGTCAAGATTCAACTGGATTCACATAAATTCGAATTGATCTTCAACAATTTGCTCTCCAATGCCCTCAAATTCACCCCTTCAAATGGCAAGGTAAATGTCTCACTTTTGGATCTTGGCAATCAGTTCTCTCTAGTCGTTGAGGATAGTGGTTCTGGTATTGCTCAAGAAGACCTGACTCATATCTTTGATCGGTTCTATCAGGCCACGCACTCTGGCAGCAGTGCACAGGGCGGAACCGGAATCGGTCTTGCGCTTTGTCATGAGTATGCGAAACTCTTCCAGGGAAGCATGACTGTGGAGAGTGAGTTGGGAAAGGGCTCGACTTTTCGCTTTCAATTTCCTCTCAAGCAGGTTCTGGGGGCATTTAATGCTGCTGAAACGCCAGACATCACCCCTCCTGTCCCATTCGCAGAGCAGGAGTCTTTTCAGCCCCTTTCTGGTAAACATTTGCTATTGGTTGAAGACAATCACAGCCTTCGAACCTATATTCAGACTGTTCTTGCCAATCGTTATCAAATCAGCTCTGCGGAGAATGGCAAGATCGCTCTGGAACTCCTGGAAGAAGAAGCCTTTCGGAACTCAATCGATCTGATCATCAGCGATGTCATGATGCCTGTCATGGATGGATTTCAGCTGTTGGAGCATGTAAAGGAAGATCCCCTATTGCGATCTATCCCGGTGGTAATCCTGACAGCAAGAGCCGAGATGGTAGACAAACTCAAAGCTCTTCGAATTGGGGTGGATGATTATATGACCAAACCCTTTCAGGAGGAGGAATTGCAAGCAAGAATAGACAACCTGCTCCGCCATGCCGAACAAAGAAAGATTGTACAAGAAACTGGATTTGGTGATGAAGTGGAGACCGATGCCAAAGCCTCACATGAATCCAAGCAATCTCCTTCCCCTATCATTCCTCAGAAGGATATCGAATGGTTGGAAAAATTGGAATCCATCAGCAAGGCACTCATTCCTAACTTTGGGTTCACCATAGATGTCCTGGCTCATGAGATTGGAACCAGCAGACGACAACTTCATCGAAAGATCAAAACCCTTACAGGTCTCAGGCCCAATCAATATCTGATGGAAGTTCGCTTGCAGCAGGCCAGAAGACTTCTGGAAAATCAGGAAGTCCTCAGTGTCAAAGCAGCCTCTTATGAAGTTGGCATCAAAGACACAAAATATTTCTCGAAACAGTTCAAACAGCGATTTGGAAAATTGCCGTCAGCTTTCGTTTCCTAGATATTGTTTATCACTCAATCCCTAACATTTTTCATTATGCCCTTTGAGTTCTTAGATAATGACGCTTTTTGATCTATTGGTGAAGAAGATTTCTCTTTTGTATTGTCTCATCTGCTTGCTGGGTGTCCCCTCCATTCTGTTGGCTCAAGGGGATCAACACTTGCTTGATAGCCTGGAACTTCGTCTCTCCAAGGATCTTCCCTATGAAGAGGAGTTTGATGTATTGGTGGAACTGGCCAGTTTGCTTCAATTTGTAGAAGAAGGAAAAGCCAGGGGACTGATGGACAAAGCAGAATCTCTGGCCGGTCAGCAGCAACGACTCGATCTACAGGCCCAGGTCCAGTTGCTTCGCACCCAATATCCCTATCGAAAAGGGGATCTTGAGGCATATCTCAAAGAAAGCACAGCGGTTTACGAGTTGATTCAGGGAAAAGGCATTGACCAACAAGAAGCTAGCAGTCTCACCAATATGGCCATTGCGAATCAGGAGATGGGAAATATTGCTGAGGCCCTTGAGTATGCACATCGTTCCATCGATTTGGATTCAAATCCGAAGAGCAATCTTCGGAATTACAATTTGCTGGGGAATCTGTACAATCAAATCTCTGACAGCGATAAGGCCATACAATCCTTGCTCAAGGCTCAAACTGCAGCAAAAGAGATCAATCATCGCTTGGGTCAAGCCGTTATTGCATCCAATTTGGGCAATACTTATCGGGCACTGGAAGAGTATGACAAGGCTTTGGAAAGTTTTCGAACAGCCGTAAGTATCCATGATGAAATGGGAAATGAGCAAGGGAAATTCTATGGCATCTTTGGGGAGGCCAATCTGTATGCAGGCCTGGATTCTTTTCCGCAAGCACTAGAAAAGGGCAAACAAGCATTGGCCATTGCCAACAAAACAGGCAATCCCCAGCATAGATGCATTGTGTTGGGTTTACTCGGGGATGTATATCTTCGGATTGAAGAATTCGACCTGGCAGAAAGCCATGTACAGCAAGCCTTGAAGTTGAATGAAACACAGCTTCAGGATCTTTTCAGAAAAACAATCCATACTGGTCTGCTTGCAGAAATCAACATGCACAAGGGAAGATGGCGACAAGCTATAGACCAAATCAATGAGGCCATTCAACTAAGCAAAAAACATGGGTTTAGCGATCAGGAGGTAAGCGTACTTGAGACCTTGATCAGGATTCAGACTTCGCAAGGCTTATTTGAGCAAGCAACAAAGAGCTATCGACAATTAACGGATGCCAGGAAAAGCTTAAGAGATCAACAGGATCGACAAAAATCTATGGCACTTGAGCTGACATATAATGTAGCAGAAAAGGAAAAAGAAATCCAATTGTTGGCAGTCCGGAAAGATGCTGAAATTGCTGCTCAGCGAACCAGGGTTCGCTTTTATTCTATTCTGTTTGTCATTGCATTGATTTTGGTCATTTCGCTTTTGTATTTCTTACGGCAACTCAACAAGCAAAAGCAGCAATTGGAGATCAAGAACAAAATGATCATTGTTCAACAAAAGGAATTGCAGGCATTGGATCAATTGAAGTCCAGGCTCTTTGCCAATGTTTCTCATGAATTACGAACCCCCCTTAGTTTGATTCTCGGACCCTTAGCCTCTGCACTCAAGGCACCAAATCTTCAAAAAAAAACCGCAACCTTTCTCAAGCTGGCTCAACAGAATGGAGAAAAACTTCTGCAACTCATCAATGAAATCCTCGATCTTTCCAAAATGGACGCAGGCAAGCTGGATCTGATAGAAAAGCCTGTTGCCATCCTTTCCTTTGTCCGCCGGTTGTTGTCTCAATTTGAGTCCCATGCACAGGACAAGGAGGTCAACCTCGTTTTTGGATCAGAGGTGCCACAGGAGTTTCAATTGCTTCTTGATGCAAAGAAATTTGAAATTGTCTTCAACAACCTTCTTTCAAATGCCATCAAATTCACCCCCAATGGAGGAGTTGTAAACATCTCTCTCAGCAAGCAGCAGGGCATCTTTAGCCTGCGTGTCCATGATACCGGACCCGGCATTCATCCAGATGATCAAACTTATATTTTTGATCGATTTTATCAGGCCACACATACCGAAACCTCAGTTGGAGGCACAGGAATTGGCCTTGCACTTTGTAAGGAATATTCCAAACTCTTTCAGGGAGATATCCAGGTAAATAGCCAATTAGGAAAGGGAGCTGAATTTATCTTCTCTTTCCCCGTTAAGGAAAGTCATGAACGGATCGAAACAGAAGACATCCAGCTCCCAGAAGTTGTTCCACAAGCAATCCTGGATCAACATCCCCCCACACAGCTGAACCAAGGCTACCACATCCTGCTTGTTGAGGACAACTATAGTTTGCGCTCCTATATTCGAGCTGTGCTGGGAGATCATTTCCAAATCACAACTGCAGAACACGGTCAGGCAGCCCTTAAGATCCTCACACAACTTGACTCTTCTATAGACCTGATCATTAGCGACCTGATGATGCCGATTATGGATGGGTTTCAGTTACTTGAACACCTCAAAGCCAAGGAAGAATGGCGCTCAATCCCTACTATTATGCTCACTGCCAAAGCTACCATGAGGGACAAATTACAAGCACTTCGAATTGGAGTGGATGACTACATGACCAAGCCCTTTGACGAAGAGGAGTTGATCATTCGGGTAAAAAATCTGCTGCGCAATGTAGAGAGCAGACATGTGATCTCTGAGTCTGACAAAGAAGAGCAATACGAAGAAACAGTCCATCCACAGTCTTCTCAAGCTATATCTGAGCCACCCCCCGTATCTGAAGAAGATCAGGTCTGGCTGACATCTCTGGAAGCTGTAGCCAAAAGAAACATGGGAGATTTTCAGTTCAACATTGATGCCCTGGCCCATGAGTTAGCCTTTAGTCGAAGGCAACTCCATCGTAAAGTAAAAGAAATTACAGGCCTTACTCCTAACCAATATGTAACAGAAATCCGTATGCAAGAGGTTCGATACCTGCTTGAAACGAATCAAATAAACTCTGTGAAGGCGGCAGCCTATGAAATAGGAATGAAAGATGTGAAATACTTTTCAAGACAATTCCGGGAGAGATTCGGCAAGCTTCCTTCTTCCTACTTCGTCGGATCTTCTTGATCGTCTCTTATAAAAAGTATTGGGGATCAGTTTTTTTGATTTTCCTCTGGATACAGTACATTATTGGTCAGACTTGAGTGATGTCTGTCGGCTTCCTGATCATCAAGGGATATATTGACGAAATCTGGTATTATTGGCAGGTTAGAAGTCCATTCTCGGGATGAAATGGCTGATCCCTCTTCAGTACAACCTTTTATCACATAAATTGTATGTCTCTCCCAAATTCTGTTGTCTGTATCGTTGGACTTGTTCTGGGTCTGAGCACATTTGTCTCTCATTGTTTTGCTTCAGAAGCCTCACATCCAGAAGCTGATTCCGTATTGGTTTTGGAACATGCTCGTCTGGTCACAAGGAGTTTTGGACATGTACAGACCCAGATTTGGGAGAAGACAAACAAACTCACCTATTTTTCAACAAATGCCATCATTGATCTCACACTCAAAGATGGCCAAAAAATCCTGTCAACCAAGCTAGTGGACATAGAGAAGTCCAGCCTAATACTGGAAAACGGCGACCGAATTCCCCTGACTGCTATTCGGGCGATTCGAAATGGAAAGACCAAGGCGCGACTCATCAAAATCATGTTGGGGATTTTCCTCCTACTTCTTGGAATCATTGGCTGGATAATTCGGACTGCCCTCTTTATTTATAATGGTCGCAGAACCTCATCTGAAGATGACACATTTCAGTTTATCATTGGAGGCTTACTTCCTACGTTTATCATCTTGGGAGGGATCAAGATTTTCCCCAAATCTTCCTGGAAGAATCTAGCCGGACGAAAACATAGCTTGAGCATGGTAGGAAAGCCTACTCTTACAGAAAAAAAACAGAAACTCTTCTCCAAGAGAGGCTTTGTCAAAACAAAAAATCTCTAAAATGCTGTTTTTTGCTCAAAAAGGTCCGAATGCTGTTTCTTTGACTTAGCAAAAATTTTGTAACTAGCAAACGCGTCTGGGTATAGACTTCCCACATGCCTTTCGATGATGTACATGAAATCTTTCCAGCGGTCATGCCCAATCCTTCATGTTTGAATGTTTTGAGGAAGCTCCTGATCCTCTTCCTTTTCCTGCTTGTTCTCCATAGATTTTCGCTGGCACAATTTGATCAGGAAACTGCAGATAGTTTGGAACTGGTCATCTCACGCACTGAGGATCATGAATCCAAAGCGGATCTTCTGGATAAGCTGGCCTTGATGTATCATTATGAGAATCCCAAAAAGGCTGCAAGACTGACTCATAAGGCCATCAAGATTGCAGAAGAACATCTCAAATTGTCTAATGTGGCGATCCTTAAAACCCACCTGGGAGCTTATTACTACGTCCAAAATCAGACAGATAGCTTCCTCTTAGTCACACAAGAGATACTTACTTCTATTCAGGGAAAGGGGCTTCATAGAATCGAGGCTTCTAATACCACCAATCTCGCCATGATTGCTGAGGAAAATGGGGAATACGAAAAGGCAATCACTTATTACAAGCAAGCCATGGCCATCCCTTTTGAGGATACAATGATTCGCCTGGTGATCGACAACAATCTGGGGAATCTCTACAATGACCTCTATGATTTTGAAAAAGCGCTTGCTCATTTGCTTGAAGCTAGAACTTTCGCCAAGGCATTGGGTATTGAAGAAGGACCTTCGGCCGTGCTAACCAATATTGGAATCAGTTACAGAAGCCTCAAAGAATTTGAAAAAGCGGTGATGTATTTCCAACAGACGATTGACCTCACAGAAAAGAATGGGGATGCTTCTGGTCAGGTAGATGCGCTTGTGGGGATGGGAACCGTCTATAGAGAGATGGATTCTGTAGCAAAAGCCATTCATTTTTTTGAGGAGGCAGTAGAGGTTGGGCAACAAACCCAAAATCCTGACAAACAATTGAGTCCACTGATCGAATTGGGAGATATCTATGTCCGGCAGTCTCGACCTGAAAAGGCTTATGAGACCTTTCAGCAATGTTTGCAACTTCTTTCTTCTGATAATCTGGAATCAAGATCTGACGAAGCCCTGATACATTTGGGACTGAGCCAGGTCTACAATCTACAAGAAGCATATCCACAAGCTGATGAGGCTGCCAGGAAAGCCATTGAACAGGAAAAAGGTACAGAGAAAGGAGTATCGGCTACCCTCATTCAGGCCTATCAGGAATTGGCAAGGGCTCAATTTGGACGCGGCTTATATCGTCAAGCCTACCACAATCAGCAAGAAGTGATCTTCCTGAGTGATTCATTGGGGGTAATTGAGAATATTCAGGCAACCAAATCCCTCGAACTTAAATACAATGTTGCTGAAAAGGAAAAAGAAATGGCCATTCTAGAGGCTGAAAAGAATGCTGAAATCAAAACTCAAAAAGCCTTCAACCGCTTTTTTGTGGCACTTGCTCTTCTTGCCCTTTTTATTGCAGTCATGCTCTTTGTATTTCTCCGCCAACGAACGCATCAAAAACAGCAAATTTCTCTAAAAAACCAGACCATTTCTCAACAAGCAGAAAAGCTCCAGGAACTTGATCAGCTTAAATCACGCCTTTTTGCCAATGTCTCACATGAACTGAGAACACCCTTGACCCTTATCCTTGGCCCCCTAAGTTCTGCCCTCAAATCTGACAATCTGGACAATAAGACCAGTACCTTCTTACGGCTGGCACAACAAAATGGTCAAAAGCTCCTCCAACTTGTCAATGAAATCCTTGACCTTTCCAAAATGGACGCTGGCAAGCTGAAGTTGGTAGAGAAACCCGTCCTTCTCCTGCCCTTCATCAGAAGACTTCTTTCTCAATTCGAATCACATGCCCAGGATAAGCAGGTAGAACTCAGCCTGGACTTTGAGCCTGATCAGTATATCAAGATTCGACTTGATGTCCAGAAATTTGAGATTATCTTCAACAATCTTCTCGCGAATGCCCTCAAGTTCAGCCCAAAAAAAGGACAGCTTAGCATTCAGATCAAGCATCAAGGCAATACCCTATCATTGAATGTCAGTGATATGGGGCCAGGCATTCATCCAGATGATCAATTGCATATCTTTGACCGTTTCTATCAAGCGACACACTCAGAAAGCGAGTCAGAGGGGGGGACTGGAATTGGGCTGGCCATTTGTAAAGAATATGCCAAGCTATTTGGGGGAGATATTCAGGTTCACAGTCAGTTGGGACAAGGAGCCCAATTCATTTTCCATTTTCCCCTCAAAGAAGTCTTTGGTGCATTCGAGGAGGAGATCCCAGAAACTGCTATCCCCGATGAGAAGCTGCTCTATACAAGCTCGCCTCTGTCCGGGGAACAACATATCCTGCTGGTAGAAGACAATTATAGTTTACGGTCTTATATCAAAGCCGTTTTAGGCAATCAATTCCAAATCACGACAGCCGAAAACGGGCAGGCAGCCCTGGACATTCTTGATTCATTGGAAACAGATCTCAAGATTGACCTGATCATTAGTGATGTAATGATGCCAGTGATGGATGGGTTTCAACTGCTGGATGTTCTCAAGGGAAGGCAGAAGTTCAGAAGCATCCCTGTGATCATGCTCACTGCCAAGGCTTCCTTACGAGACAAACTTCATGCCCTTCGGATAGGGGTAGATGATTATATGACCAAGCCTTTTGAAGAGGAGGAATTGCTGGCAAGGGTAAGCAATTTGCTGAGAAATGCAGAAAACAGACACTTACCTGAACAAAAAGAGGAAATCGAGTTGGTGCAGGAGGACACTGAAACGTCCGAAACAAACATCTCAGAAGAAGACCAGGAATGGTTAACAATATTGGAGACAAGCACCAAGGCCTTGATGGGAGACCTCAACTTCACCATAGACGATTTGGCACATGAAGTTGGAGCCAGCAGAAGACAAGTCCACCGCAGGGTCAAGCGACTCACTGGCCTCACACCTAATCAATACCTTCAGGAAGTCAGAATGCAGCAGGCTCGATTTTTTCTTGAAACCAGACAGCTCTCTTCTGTCAAAGCTACTTCGCTCGAAGTAGGCATGAAGGATGTTAAGTATTTCTCTCAACAGTTTCGCATTCGATTTGGCAAACTTCCTTCAGAATACCTCAAACTGGAAAATTAACAAGCGACTACCCTCTTTGCCCTGTTTCTTAACAATAGGAATCGTAATAAGAAGCAAATGCCTCAATCAGGAACCGATTGGCTCGTTTGGCAATGGCAGTCTTGGGAGCAATCGCTTCAAAACCGTGGAATCCTCCTGGAAAGCGTTCAAACTGCACTGGAACATTCGCTTTTTGTAAAGCATTGATATACGCAACTGTTTCATCTAGAAATGGATCCAACTCGCCCACAAAGGTGATGGTCGGGGGCAAATCAGTGTAATCCTGGTTTCTACTGGGGGAAGCGTAGGGAGAAAGCTGTTCATTGTCTGTCTTCCCCCCTCTCAAATACAATTTCCATCCCAAAGCATTGGATTTTGCATTCCATAAGGGGACATTGGTCATCTGCACCGCCGATGCAGTCACTTGTTGGTTGTCAATCATGGGATAGATTGGCATTTGAAAGGCAATAGCTACCTCTTTGGTATCTCTGGCTTTCAAGCTTATGGCGGCTGTCATGCCACCACCTGCACTTCTTCCAGCGACAATGAGTTGCTTACTATTGGCCCTCAAGGAATCTGCATTCTCCTTGAACCACAACAGAGTATCATAGCAATCATCAAAGCCTGCGGGAAATGGGAAATCTATAGATTTTCGGTAGTCTGGCGCGACAATGACGCAGGGTCTTTCAGCAATTAACTGTTCTATCAAATTCAATGCGATTTCAGGCGTGCCCATCGAATAGCCTCCGCCATGAATGAACAACATGCCCGGAAGAGGTCCTTTGGCATTCTCAGGCTTGAATATCCGCCCCTCCATGTCTGCTTGGGATATATCTTTCTTCACAATCCAGTCCCTTGATCGATTTGCCATTCAAGGAACGTATCCCGGCATTGAAGAGGCGAATCCCCCATTTCCTGGAAAAGAGAGCTGCCATGATTTTCCCCACAGGAACAAATGATCGTAATTCCTGATCATACTGATTTTTTCTGACTGACATAGGAATAGTTGTTTTTTCACCACAAGGATTCTTGCCATCTTGCAAGCCTATGATACAAAAATCAGGAGAATATATGGTTTGAACCGAACCTGCCCTGCCAAGATGATCAATCCCTCCATCGAATACACCTATGCTCGATTTGGTGTAAAGCGGGGCAAAAGCCCCCTTCCCAAAAATTCGAAAAAAGAAGCATTTCCACTGGCATATCATCCTGCCTAGGTGGGAGAATATGTTTCCAATGTCCCATTTGTCCCCCCTATTTGTCAGGATTGCCCCCCTCATGGCAAGATTTTCCCCTTTGTTTGGCAAGATCATCTCCCTTGCCATGCCTTTATTTTGGGACATCAACGAGAACAAGTATAAGGATGTTCAGAAACAATATGCTTCCATTTCCATGTTTCTCTGACAACAATTTTGAATTGTACCCTATAAAAAATTTATAACACATGTCTTATTTTATTCGCACTTTTTCTCTCTGCTTGTATTGCTTGTACATATCGACTGCTCTTCTATTCTTTGCAGGTCTCGGTCTCTCCCTTGCTTCTGCTCAATTGCAAGAAGGAGCAACCTACTCTCTTGATTTTTACAATGCTCCTAACGGGTATGAAGGCTACTGGCTTTCTGCCCATGTTGACCAACAGGCAACGCTCCAGAAAGTCGACTATACACAAGACAAGAAGACCCAATTTGTCATTCACCGAGGATTGGCGGGTACAGGAACGATCTCTTTTGAGTCTGTCCAATATCCTGGCTATTACCTTCGACACAAGAATTTCCAGATTGTTCTATCCAAAGAAGGGGATCTGTCCTTCAAAAAAGACGCCAGTTGGAAAGTTGTTCCCGGGCTCGCAGATCCTCAACTCCTGTCATTTGAGGCCTTGAATTTCCCCAAATACTATCTCAAGCATGGGAATTTCGAATTTATGATGGGGACAGTAGACAGCAAACAATCTTCTAAAGAGGAAGCTACATACGATCCAGCCTTTGTCAATGATCAAGGCAAGATAAGTGTAGGGAAGTCTTTTGCCTTCGACTTTGCTTTCTTTCCCGATGGATTCCAGGATTATTGGATGCATGCTACTCCTGCACAGCCTGCCAGGTTGAACAATGGAGAAGTCGATCAAAGTCAATTTATGGTTCGCCAGGGATTGGCTGGACAAGGAACTGTCTCTTTTGAATCTGTGGAGTATCCTGGCCACTTTCTCAGACACTCAGGTTTCAACATTTTTCTACACAAAAAAACCTCTGACAATATTTTCATCAAAGATGCCAGTTGGAAAGTTGTCCCGGGTTTGGTTGATCCATCAATGGTCTCGTTTGAGTCTCTCAATTTTCCCAAGCAGTATCTAAAGCATACCAACTTTGCCTTTGTGGTAGGAAAATCTGACCAATCAGAATTTGAGAAGAAAAATGCCAGTTTCTCAGGAAGATATGTCGCGCGGATTTTTGTAGGAGATGTGTTCAAAGAAGGGTCTAAGGATGGCAAAGGACAATCCGCACGATTTCGCTCCATCAGGGATCTTACCATCGATCCTCAAGGGAATATATATGTCGTAGATAGGACGGATGCCACAATCCGAAAAATTACATCTGATGGAACGGTGAGCACCATCGCAGGACAAACACTGCAAGAAGGATCTGTGGACGGATTAGGGCAGAACGCACGTTTCACAAATCCTGAATCCATCACCATTGATATGGAAGGGAATTTGCATGTTGCAGAATCATTTAGAGAAGGGCACAATAGATTTGACAATATGCCACGCCTTCGGGAAATAACACCAGATGGAACTGTGAGCACCCGCAAGCTCCACAACCCCTTGGCAGCGGTTGAAGATATGGATGTGGATCTGAATGGCAATCTCGTCTTAAGCACCTATAATAAAAAAAAGTTTACCAGAATTTCACCTAGAGGAACGCTGGGAATTGTTGATTTACCCCAAAAGCCTAGTGGATTTCACATAACTTCTGATGGAACCATCTATATGTATGCAGAGGATGACTTAAGATTTTCACAAATCAGCAAAATAAGTCCAAGCGGTCAGGTAACCCCCCTCACAGGCCTCAAGATGATTGGATTCAAAGATGGGCCTGCATCAGAAGCCCAATTCCATGACGGAAAAGGCATAACGATCGATGCGAAAGGCACCATCTATATAGCAGATCGCACTGCCAGAATTCGGGCGCTCTCTTCTGATGGAATTGTCAGAACGATTGCAGGAGCAAAGGACAGCGGCAATTTTGGAATTTATTGCAAACTGGCCATAGGTCCTGATGGCAAACTCTATGTTTCGGATAACAAGAGTATACGAGTGATCACCCTGGATTGAGATCTTGTAGATGGATGGAGTCCCTTTTCATCATGACCACCCCCCATTCTTTTTCATAAAAAAGGAATTGTTTTCTACCCCCAAGGAAGGTGATTATAGCAGTCCTACCTCAATCAAACAAATCAATTTTTACAGAGCCAGGGATATGGTATCCCTCTCAACAATTTCACATACTTAAAAAAAATTATCATGACACATTTCATTTCACTCTCTCTTGCTATCCTTGCGTCTCTATTCTTGGCGCCTGCTTCATCCGTATCCCCAAACGACCCCATATCCAAAGGCCATATCTCCATTGTCCCAGAAGACTGCGCACCAGAGACCATGCTTACTACAGGGATCGATCCAGCATTGATCGATGGGAAATGGAAAGCTGTTTTTCCGAATTTAACTCCTCCTATGATGGAGGTCGAAATGAAGATTGTAGGCAATAATGCCGAAGTCGAAATGAGTCTAATCGGAGAGCCGAAGAAAATCATATTCACAACACCCTATCATACATTTGCAACTTCTGGTGTTGCCAATCCCAGTTTTCTGTACGACCTCACTGATCCCAAGGCACTTGATTTTGCTCTTGAATACCATCCGGTAGGACAATGGGAACAAACCTTGTCTTCAGATTGTTTTGATCCTACCCCAATTATAGAAATAACAATTGCTGGAATTCAAATGACGCATAATAATTTCAGTGGACAGGGCTTACCTAAGGGGTCCTGGGGATTAAAGGTTGTGTATGGGACGAAGTACTACTGCTTTCAAAATGGAAAAATGAAAGCTACTCTTGGCCCGGAACAACAACTTCGATCATTTCTCCTTGCAAGACACTAGAACACAGTCACTCCATTGGGGAGCCAATCAGTGTCTAAAAAAGGGTCTGATGTGAGAGGTATGGAAAGCATTTTTGCCCAATGGCAAGTTTATCCCCCTACAATGGCAGAAATTTCTGCCATATGGCAAGATTCTCCCCCCATAATGGCAAGATTTTCCTTCTCAGAAAGCCCTTACTTTGAATCGTCTTCTGAAACACAGCCTATTCACTTTTACCTGGCAGTAGATTCTTTTTCTCTCAGATTTCTATCTCTTCTATCATTGACGAATGGTAACCCCTTAGACGGCATAGATATCTGAAAGTGGCCAAAAAGATTCTCCCTTCAGCTTAACAAGTACACATGATCCCATTTCCATCTAAGGAAATCAGTCGCTTGAAACGCGCCTGATAGGCAGGAGGCTTTTCTCTGATTCCATTTAACTCCCATCATAACTTCTTATCTGATGAATACTTATAGTTCCCTTATTCGAACAGCAGCTCTTTTGATTGTCGGTTTGGTTTTGAGCGCCACCCTTTCTGCCAGCAATCCATCTGTCAAGGCAGACTGCAATACAGGCAGCATCGTCGAACAATGTCTGTGTTGGATGAACAAAGCCAGACAAAACCCTGAAATCATGGCGAGTCTACTCACTCAACAGCCCACTCGCCTCTCCTCAACAGATGAAGAAATCGTCAAGAAAATGTTAAAGGGAGAAACCACAACTCCCCCGCCCAAACCTGGTCGTCAACACACCAAATACCTTGTCAAAGATGTCAATAACCGAAAGGGAAACTCTGTAGACCAATGCAGATATTATGCAGGCCTTCCACAATTAAGCATGAACAGCTATCTCACTGAGCTGGGTCAATACCACTTCGCCATTGGCATGGGGGACACCAGAACCTCAGATGGATCGATACTTCGGAATTTTGGGCATGATGATGTGAATGGTCATGGAGATATCGAAAAAGCAGGGTGTATATATGATGTCGGAGCAACTGGTGGAAAATTGACTGCCGGAATCTACGGAGGAAGCCCAACGCAGACAGGATATGAGATGTTTTTGAGTATTCTTTCCGGCTATACCCATGTTCGCCCCTTGTTCAACATCGTCGAAGATTGGAAGTACATTGGCATCCACAGAGATCCATCTACAGGGAATTTCATTCTGGTATATTCAGAAAATCAGCCCGTCGCATATACGAATAAATGTGGGCTAGACAACCAAGCTTCTGGTCGCTGTCCTGATACACATCTTCCTGCTCATGTCAGGAGCTTGAGTGCATGTGCACCAGCTCGCAAGCTCAACCTACGCAGCATCAATGCCAGTGCGTCTCAAAGTAGTCTGGCTCAACCACAGAACAAAGGTGCTCAACTCGCCATTGATGGCAACACAGATGGCAATTACAACAACGGCTCTGTTTGCTATACAGACAAAGAGGCGACTCCCAAATTGACCATCGATCTGAAACGCAATTATTCCATCTCTCAGATTGTCATTCACAATCGCACTGACAATTATTCTGGTCGCCTTCGCAATATCAATGTTTTCATTGGCAAGGCAGGTTCATCAAAACTAGCCGGTGTAGCCACCTTAAACGGTGAGCATGCAGAAAGCAAAGTGACAATTCCAATCTACCCTCCAGTAGATGGTGGTCTGATCATCATCCAGACAGATAACAGCAGCACCGCCGAAGGCAAAGACAACCTTCATGTTGCAGAGGTAGAAGTATTCACCAAGTAAGTCAACAGTGTTTCAATGCCCATCATTTTTTACACAAACCCGTTTTTTATGAAATCCTTTATTCGTCTCCTCATTACCTTATGTGTTGCCTCCTTTTTCTTTTCCGCTCCAACAGTGAAAGCTCAGGATAATGGCGGTGAAATCACCATCCTCTTTGCCTATACCACAAGCGCGGCTATCTCAGCTGGTAGCGTCAAAAATCTGAAACGCAATATTGATGGCGGTATGTTATTGCTCAATGATGCGCTTGCAAACAATTTCTTTCCCTATTCCATCTCTGCAGTTGCAGAATATGTAGAAGTTGAATATGGAGCAGTCCCAAGTAAGAATGATGTCCACAATTTGCTGACAGAATTGGATAAAACAGATGGAAAATTCAACAAAATCCATCAGTTCCGGCAGCAAAAGAAAGCAGACATTGTCTGCCTCGTATTCTCTGGCTATACCATGGGTCAAGCCAATCTGAATGGAGATATGATGGTATGTCATTACAAAGCTTTTGACAAGAGCTATGTATTTCCACATGAGTTTGGACACATTATGGGTGCTACCCATGAGGCTGGCATGTTGATTACTGTCAACGGAACAAGCTACCGCACCATCACGAACAATCAGGGAGTTGCCATACCTTATTTCTCTACCAATGATGAATATGACATTGAAGTAGATGGGAATACTGAATTCGTACGTCTGGGAGATGCCAGTCATGACAATCTGGCGACCATGGCCAAAAATGCTCCCAGCAAATCTCAATTAGGAGAGAAGCTAAGTTCTGTTGCTTCTTCATCTAGTGCAGCAACAGCCAAACTGGTAAATCCAATGACTGCAAAAACGCCTGCTGGAAAGGCCCCTTTCTCAGTCAGCTCCTTTGTTGTGGCTTCCGATGGCAAAATGACCATCAAGTACGACACTTCTGATGCAGTAGAGTTCAGCGTTGAAGGATTCGATGGAAACAAATCCTTTGGTGGATTCAAAGGCAATCTTGATCCATCCAAAAAGGAGATGGTCGTCCAACATTGGAGCTCTACCTATTCCAAGGATAAGTATATCCTGAGCATCAAGGGCAAGCAGCTAAAGTCCTATACCATGCCCTAGCAGATAAGACTATTCTGCTAAGCCCTTTAACATCGACAGAATTTGGTCTGTTATATCACCCCACATATCCTGCCATTCGGAGGCCTGAGAGCTTCAACGGTCTTTTGGTCAGTGTCCTTTGATGGTAGGATGTGGGTGAGTTTGATCAACCGAACACTTCTATTTATACGCAACTCCACAAAAAAACAATCGGGTTTTTTTAGAATCTATGTGTATCAGAGAGAGGTCGCGAGGATCCTCCTTATGCTGCCTCTCTTCTTTTTCTTACTCATTGCGAAAAATCAAATACCATGTCAATAAAATCAGTAGTCACCTTCCTATTTTGCATCCTACTCTATACAATCAGTTATACTCAGGTCATCATTCAGGAATACAAGGTTCAGCACTTAGTCTCTGAAGATGCCATGCAACTGTTGCAGAGTGTCAATCCAGAGATTACGATCATCAATCACAAAGGCAGCAACCGCCTTATTCTCAAAGGAGAGTTTGAAGCCTTGGATGCAGCCTTGCGAGAATTGGAAATTCTTGACCAGGAAAAACTTATGGTCAATATCGAGTTCATGTTGATTGAATATTTTCATGACAATGAATTCGACTGGGGAATTGATATCACCAGCGGGACAACAGGAAATTTTGGACAGGTCTCCTATACACCAGGAGGGCAAGGTGGTGATGTCGGATTTAATTTCAACAGTCTGGCAAAATTGGCGCCTCAATTTCACTTTAATCTACGGGCATTGATCAATGAAGACAAAGCCAAAGTTCTGACCAATCCCCACCTGACTGTAGAAGCAGGTCAATCTGCCAATATCGAATTGCAGGATCAGCGAACCATTCAGTTGGAAACAGCGACAATCAATGGGGTAACCACCACGCTCCAGGACATCACGGCAGGGATTAACATGACCATTGAGCCCACCCCTACTTATGATTCCCTGATCAATCTTAAAGTAACTGGTATTGTCTCGGAATTCCTGCCATTTAGTGCTGCAGGGGAATTTGTTCGAGAAAATAACAAAATCCAGACCATCGTCGATCTCAAAGATGGCGAAACGCTTATCATTGGAGGCATGATCCAGGAAACCAACAATGTGCTTGAGGGTGGATTCCCAATTCTCAAGGACATTCCCGGTCTTGGGTTGATATTCAAACGCAAAAGCACGGTCAAGCGCTATGTAGAACGGGTGATCTATATCACTCCTCATATCCTGTCAGCTGGCGATCAATTGGATTATGATATCATCAAGGGGGCCACAGAGCTTGAACAAAGAGTATCAGATGGGATCGAGACTGACCGGGAATTTATCAAATATAAAGACACCAGAAAGGCGTACAAGCGGCGGTCCAAAAGAAAGAAGGATACCCAATAATCTATTCTATAGTCCTCATTATCAATCATTTATGACAAATCTTATGCAACAATTCATATATATCCTCGCAATCCTGGCTATCATGAGCTTCGGCTGTCATGAAATCACCATCGTCCCCATTCCTGGCAGTGTGGCAGGCACCGTGAATGACAACAATGGCAATCCTTTGGAAGGCGTCCTGATCGAAGCGACTTTTACTCCAGCTTCTACGCTTCAAGAAGCAACAGAAAGCACAAAATCAACCACCACAAGTGCCAGCGGCTCCTATAGAATCGAAGATCTATGGGATGAAGTCACCCTCTCAGCGACAAAGACTGGATTCAAGGGAGAATCCTTCACCATCGAATTGGATACCGAAGGTCCCGCCCAGCAGGAATTCGTGATGATCGGAAGTCCAGTAATTCAGACGATTCAGCCAGATAGTTCGACGCTCATTATCCCTGAGTCTGAACTCTTGATCACTGCTGCAGATACCACCATTATCGGATATGATACGATCATCTCGCCAGTGGATACTGTTATCAACATGCTGAGTGATTCAGTCAGTATTTCTGTTGAGGTGGAAGATCCATTCGATTCCAGTATCCCTTCTTTCCAGGGGGGGCTTGTCTTTGAGAATAGTCAAGGGGTCCTTGTTCTGGAATTGCCTCTTCAGCAGGTAGCGATAACTGGCCACCGTGCCGCCCTCCAAGCATGGGTATTCAGTTCGCAACTAGAGCCAGATGCTTATACACTCCATGCTGATATCACAGATGTCGACGGTAACAGCCACAGTTTTACGGCCTCCCAAAAACTGGAAGTCAAAGAGGAATAAGCAATTCCTCCGGAAGAAAAAACGCCCTGTTTATTTATAGCAGTTTTCATTTGAATATGACCTCATTGCCCACTTCTACAGCTCCTCCAACATGGAGGTTGGATGATTACGACTCCTTCTCCTATTTGGATGGGGCTGTGCGGAGGGTTATTCAGATCTGGCAAACAGTCATTCCAGGATCTCCTATGAACGCCATCCATTCATGTGTAGCAAGCTGCTTCTGTTTCCTCCCACAGGAGGATCAAACCATCGATAATCATGGGCTCGATTCTTTTTCAGGATAAGGTAAAACATAGATCATGGCAAGAAAATCTACCTATCCTGGCAAGATTTTCTCCAATCTGATCACTTAGCTTTGAATGCTTATTTGTTGAAGTGCTGCTTGATTCGGATGCCGTTATTCAGGAGTCGTCTGCTGTCATCACATCAGTTCTAT
This sequence comes from Bacteroidota bacterium, assembly GCA_039029315.1. Taxonomy (GTDB): domain Bacteria; phylum Bacteroidota; class Bacteroidia; order J057; family J057; genus JBCCCJ01. The sequence goes on from JBCCGK010000047.1 coordinate 22,135, forward strand.
CCTTATGTATATTCTCAAATTCCTTCTGTGTTTCTGCACAATATTTGGCTATGCTGTTGAGTCCTGTGCTCAGTTGTCAGTCATTGATAAGCCAAGCCTAACCCTGACGATCAGCGCCCGTCATGTACCCAAGGAAGCGGGCCAATTCATAGCGTCCATCCTCTTGGTGCCCACAGGCATGAGGGGGGATAACCCTCAAGGCTCCATCCTGCTAGAACTCGCACCCAAACACCTGGGCCAATATCTCAGCTGGACAGTTACAAATCCTGTTCAGATCCAACAGATTCGACATCATTTGAAAAAAGGTGGCAGATTCAGAGTATTTGACGCCAAGATTGATCCTACACAGATCATGCAAGGCCTTCCCAGAGGATTTGCAAGCTTTTCCAAAGTCTCTTCTTCCGGCCAGGAACGCCATGTCTTACTCACACCTCATCAGAGAATCAGGCATTCTGAAAAATTATAGGTGACTACTGCGCCCCTTTCCCCTAGCCAAAGTGAACGCACGTTATGAACAGATCAATAGTTCACAGCTTTCAAACCAGGCTAGGGGTGGGGGTGTGATTTTATGTGGGATGTGAGTAAGTTTGACCAAATATTTCATTATGGGCAACATCCTCTCCCTCGACCCTCAAACACTTTCTGTTCCCAGGCTGCACGCTTACCTCCTGGCTGCAGTGGCTCCACGTCCCATTTGCTTCGCCAGCACAATCAATCAGCAGGGACAGGTAAATCTTAGTCCTTTCAGCTTTTTCAATGTATTTAGCTCCAATCCTCCTGTGATGATTTTTTCTCCTGCGAGAAGGGGGCGAGACAATACCACTAAGCACACTTATGAGAATCTACTGGAAGTGCCAGAAACGGTGATCAACATTGTCAACTATCCCATCGTGGAACAGATGTCTCTGTCCAGCACTGAATATGACAGAGGAGTCAATGAATTTGTAAAGGCTGGCTTTACAGAAGTTGCCTCTGAAAAAGTCGCCCCCCCAAGAGTAGGCGAAGCCCCTGTTTGTTTTGAATGTACGGTAGATGATATCATCGAATTGGGACAGGAGGGTGGTGCAGGAAATCTGGTGATTGCCAGAGTCGTGATGATTCACATTCAAGAGAAATATCTGGACGACCAACAAAAACTTGACACAACAAAACTTGACCTTGTCGGTCGGATGGGAGGGAGCTGGTACAATCGCGCCAGCGGGAATGCCTTATTTGAGATCCCCAAACCCCTTCGAACCAAGGGTATGGGGGTGGACCAACTTCCTGTCCATATCCGCAACAGTCATATCCTCACTGGCAACAATCTCGGGCGGCTCGGCAATCTCGAACAGCTCCCCGATGCGGCTTCCATCCGGTCTCGCCTATCTCAGGCAAACGTTCAGCAACTCGTCATGGCCAAAAACTGGAATGGGCTTCACCAATTGGCACAGACCTATCTGGAAAATGGAGACGCTCAAACAGCCTTGGAACTCCTGATGTGCCAACAATAATATTCTTCTTCTCTGGACGAAGAGGAACAAACAAACTTGAGAAAAACTTCAAAAAGCGGCTATTTCGGCCGCTTTTTTTTATGTATGTTCAAAATTGATCCGGAATGGTTCAAAAAAGCCTACCCCCTGTATGCGTCTTTTCCGCTCCTTTGTATCAGTTCACACAAACAATAACCTTTGGCCCAGGACTCTGCTCCTCTGTATACTCCATGACATAGTCCTCTTCTTGTATCACCAAGCATTCTGACTGTCTCCTTGAGTCTTCTCCCACTCAAGAAGTATTCCTTCTCTTCAGAGGGCTGACCTCGGACTGTGCAAACTTTTCTGAACAATGAACCCACAAGCTTCTTCCTACCGAACTGACAGCAAGCCGCCCAAACATTCTCCTCTCTCTTATTCTCTTGTCATCTCCAGGGAAATTGTAACAGAAGATATCATGGATGGATAATGGACCTTTCTCTTTAGAAACATCCCTTCTGTCATCCTCTGTTTCAAGGGGCTTATTCTCAGCTCCTTTCTTTTACCACCAACCGATACTCTCTGCCATTTTTCGAAACAACTTCTTTTTTTTGTCCCTGACGGATGTCCATTTGGATGCTAATTTTCATCTGCACTTATCCAGACTGGTATCTGGTCTGGGCATTCAATCACATACTTGCTATGGCATCTTTCAAAGTTACCTTCACCAGAATTGACAATCAGGCGATCATCTATGTCAATGGCGTTGAGATCTGGGACAGTGGGGTGATTACTGACAACCCACTATTGAACAAAGAGGTCGAAATCAAGGACAATCTGATTCCCGGTGTGAACCAGATTCGAATTGACGGAATTAATTTCGGCCCCTGGAAATCCGCCAACCCCTTTACCTTCGATTATACCCTTTTTGCTGATGAAGTAGCCATCTCGCATGTCTATCAAACCAGCAATATCGAACAGTTAAGCACAGCGGGGAGCACAGTTGTGGCAAGCAGTCTGATTCAGGTCATTCAGGACTAGGTCCGGGCCAATCAACGCTTAGCGTTCGAGCCGATGCCAAATAGGATTCTATCTCCTGAATTAATGCAGGATGTTGACTGGCAACATTGTGCATTTCCCCTTCATCAGTTGATAAGTCATACAATTCCAATGCTCCTCCCACTTTGAGGCGAACAGCTTTCCAGTTTCCATACCGGACGGCTTGCTGGAAGCCTCTTTCATGAAATTCCCAATACAAGTGGCGAGTTGCTGTGGTCTGTTTTTCCCCCAACAAGGTCGGCAGGATACTGACACCATCCAACCCATCTGGAATTGGCAATGAGGCAATGTCCAGCAGAGTCGGCATGATGTCTGGAAAATAACAGGGGAAATCGCTGCTACTTCCGCCTTCGATCTCTGCCGGATATCGCACAATCATTGGAGAGCGAATTCCTCCTTCATACATGTCCCGCTTCCTGCCCCGCAATGCACCTGAACTATCAAAGCGCCCTTCCCATCGTTCTGCGGCCCCATTATCTGAGCAGAAAAAAACGATGCTCTTGTCATCTATTTGCAATTCTTTCAGCAAATCAAACAGGTCTCCTATATCCCGATCCATTCTGCTGATCATGGCAGCATGGATTTTTTCCTTTTCCTCCCATGGTTCCGCTGTATAGGGGGAAGTATCTGGAATTTGGTAGCGAGCATGAGGAACCGTGTAGGGCAGGTAGAGGAAAAAATGCCTGTCCCGATGCTCGCGGACAAAATCCAGGGCCTTTTCACTAAACTTGTCATGGGCATATTCTTCCTCTTTGTCTCCGAGATTGCCTGCCAATTCTACTTTTTCTTTGTTGTGCCACAGATATTCGGGATAATAGTTGTGCGCCCTCCGCTGGTTGAGGAAACCGAAAAAAGTGTCAAAGCCCTGATCATTGGGATGACCTGTTGTATTGGGTTCTCCCAATCCCCATTTACCAAACATGCCTGTCACATAACCGCCTTCCTTCAGAGCTTCGGCGATCGTCAGGTCTTCAGCTTTCAGAGGCACCCTTCCTGGATTTCCGGCAAGACCGAGTACACCAGTCTTCCCAAAATTTCCCCGAACAGTCGTATGGCCTGTATGCAAGCCAGTCATCAGACAACTTCGCGAGGGAGCGCAAACCGGAGAACCAGCATAACACTGGGTCAATCGCATCCCTTCTTTGGCCATTTGATCCAAATTAGGAGTTTGAATTACCCTTTGGCCAAATGATCCCAAATCTCCATAGCCCAGATCATCAGCCATGATGAAGATGATGTTAGGCAAATCTGTTGAGGCTTCCTCCAAAGTCTGATTGGTGGTCACAGGTTGACAGGCCATACCACACAGGATCGTCATGCTGACTATAAGGATGATGGAATACAAACACCTCATGACTCTATGATTGAAAGTCTGGAAAAATTGTGTGGGATATCTTTTCTTCTTCCGGCCAAATAGTTAAAATTACCGATAAATCCCCTCCGATTCAACAAAGCTAATCCAATATGTCTCTCTCCTCCCCTCCCCTACTTCGCGATCAGGCTTTCATCAATGGTCAATGGATGGATGCAGATGATCAACGAACGTTTGCCGTTGTCAATCCATATGATGGCAGTCATATTGGGAATGTACCGAATATGGGGGCTGCAGAAACGAAAAGAGCCATTGAATGTGCTTCAGCTGCCTTTGATCAGTGGAAAAAACGGACAGCTGCCGATCGGGCCACTATCCTCAAGCGCTGGTTCGACTTACAACTTCAACATCTGGAAGAGCTCGCCATTCTTCTCACAACAGAACAAGGCAAGCCTATCCCCGAAGCCAGAGGCGAAATCAGATATGGGGCTTCCTTTGTAGAATGGTTTGCAGAAGAGGCCAGACGTGCCTATGGAGATATCATTCCGGGGCATGGAGAAGACAAACGGATTTTGGCACTAAAACAGCCCATAGGAGTAGTTGCGGCCATCACCCCCTGGAATTTCCCCAATGCAATGATTACTCGGAAAGTCGCTCCAGCTCTCGCAGCCGGCTGTACTGTGGTCATCAAACCTGCTGAAGACACCCCACTCTCTGCATTGGCATTGGCTGATCTTGCTGCTCAGGCAGGCTTTCCTCCAGGTGTATTCAATATCATTACCAGCCAGAATCCAGCAGAAGTGGGCGCAGTTCTTACTTCAGATCCGCTTGTCCGCAAGCTGTCATTCACAGGGTCGACTGCTACGGGAAAACTGCTCATGAAACAATGTGCAGATACCGTCAAAAAAATCTCTCTGGAGCTTGGAGGGAATGCTCCCTTCATCGTCTTTGAGGACGCTGATCTCGATGCAGCTGTTGCAGGGGCCATCGCCTCCAAATACCGAAATGCTGGCCAGACCTGCGTTTGTGCCAATCGCCTATATGTTCAAGAAAGTATTTATGACACATTCATCCACAAATTTCAGCTGGCAGTCCAAGAACAAAGCGTTGGCTATGGGTTGGAAGAAGGGGTGAGCATTGGTCCACTTATCAATGAGGCCGCTCTCACCAAAGTAGAACGATTGGTTGCAGATGCACAGACCAAAGGCGCACACATTCTGATGGGAGGCAGCAGGATGGCAGATACACATTTTTTTCAGCCTACCATCCTTACCCATGTGAATGCTTCGATGGCAATTCACAAAGAAGAGATATTTGGACCCGTCGCGCCCATATTTTCTTTTGATACAGAGGCAGAGGTCATTCGACTGGCCAATGATACTGAGTTTGGTCTTGCAGCTTATTTTTATGGAAGAGATTATGCAAGAATCTGGCGAGTAGCTGAAGCGCTTGAATATGGTATGGTTGGTGTCAATACAGGTATGATCTCCACAGCTGTCGCTCCTTTCGGTGGTGTCAAGGAGAGTGGCATCGGACGGGAAGGGTCCAAATATGGAATGGAGGAATATCTCGAAATAAAATATCTCTGCCTGGGGGGAGTCGAATAATGATCTTGGCTATAGATAACTAACCCATTCTGCAATTTTTCCCTTTTGATCGACCCGAAAGATCACATTGCAAGCGGGAAAATGGATGAAGTATCCCTGACTGGATGGAATGATCTGGTGCGATTGCTTATCAGCCTGTTGAAGCAATACTTGTGCGCGATATCCAACCCTGATATTTCCCGGAGCAGCAATGCCAGGAGTGTTTACTCGTTTCAAAAAATAAGATTCTCCCAACCATTTTGCCAGATAAACTGTGGCCAAATCCAATTGTTCCCAATAGAATTCTGCATCACGGTCCTTATCCAGAGACTTTGTCGGTTTTTGGAGATAGTCCATGAGAGAAATGTTGTCAAACGCTGGATTGGAAGGACTCGCCAGTGCGCATCTTACCGACTGACCACGCCTGTCTGAATTCCCTTCCAATACTTCACTATTAAATCTTGCCAACTTCTGAACCTGGGGATCGCTATGTGTTATCAACTCATCGAACAGGCTCTTGGCAGTAGACATATGTGAGGCCTTATCCTGAGAGGAAATGGCAAAGGCTATCGCCACTGCCAAACGAATGCTCCCTCTTTCTCTTACAGATGCCTGATTCTTTTTGAGAAAGGATTCAATGCCTCCAGACTGATATTCTTCTATTACTTCTTGTTCCTGTCCAGACAGATTTTTGATGCATAATCGATTGAGGTATGCCTGGAAATAATTGGGGTCAGCTTTCTGTGCCAATAAAAAATAATCATCCGCCTTGTTCAGAAATTCCTGTCGGATTTCCAATTCAGGCAGGTTCAATTGGCCTTTGTCCCTGGCATTGAGAATGCGTGTTTCTGTATCCAGTTCCAGAGGATAGAGCAGGGAATCATAGTTCTTACCAGAAACAGTCATGGCCAGTTGCGCATACAGCAATCCCAGATTGTTGTAGACCTCTCTCCCGGAATAGTAGTTGGACAGGTATAGATAATTCTGTATCGCCAACTCATACTTTTCCAAAATGGTTGTGTAGGTCGCTGTTTGGTAAATATGCCACAGTTCGTCTGCCTGCTCAGTTACATAGGTAGCTGTTTGTTTTCTCTCTTCCAGGGGTGGATATCCAACCAGGGTTTTGCCCATCAGATTATATTCTTCATACAGCTTCTCAATCAGGGTTTCGACTACCAATCGTGTATCATATCCAGCCAATCTCGCCGCAAAGGCTCCGCGAATATCAGCCATTCTTTCCTTCTCTGTATTACTCCCCATTGTGAAGTTGAAGCTGAGATAGTTGGTCACCCAACTCACCTGCTGGTAGCAATGGGTCAATTCGTGGCCAATCAAAAAGGCAAGGGCATTTTCTGATTGATTGCCAAAGGATTCACAGACATTTACAGCTTTCTGCTCAATCACGATTTCATTGGATGAGGGATCGAAGGTTGCAATATGTGTTTCATCCTGACTAATCAAAATTGTAGGCTGAGCTACTTGAAAGTTGCCCATCTTCTGATACATCTCAGTCAGGATGTCGCGCGCAAGATCAGGAGTTAGTTTGGCCTGAATGGGGATGAGTCCTCCCACCAAGCAGATGAAAACAACAATAATTTCACGTATCATTTTATAAATATATCAAAGTACAGTTCAACTTCTAAGTTACAGAAAGAATAAAAGGGGAGGAAACATCCTGAGATGCTCTCCCCTTTCCATCCATATGCTTTTCCCTGCAATGGAATCTTTATATTCATCAGGGATTGCCCCTGCCAATACTTCGAAAATAATAGGAGGAGGGTGAATTTCTGATCCTCCTCCTATCCTGGCTTTTCCTACCAGGCTTCTCAGCCTGAAGACAAATGGCAATACGCATGATTCGTCTTCAGATGGAGTATAAGTTCTAACTGAACTTCTGGTTCATTAGCCGGCCAAACGATTTTCGAATTGCACCTCTTTTTGCACGCTCGGCTCAACATGGTTCGCGATCAACTTGCCTGCAATTTCATGAAGTTGGGTTCGATATCGCTGGGCGTTCTTCATGCCAGCTTCAAAGAGGGCATTGAGATTCTTTTTGGAAGCATTGTCCATCCTCGAATCCGCGTCGGTCAATGCGTTAATAGTTCCTATCTCCTGCTACTAAAGCAGCCTCACAAAGCTTACAGAGTTGATAATCTGACACCTCACTGCTCCCCCCCCCATCAATGGAAAGAATTCTGATTTTTTTCTTTTGGAGGAATGTGGATGTAAAGGAAGTGTTGTGAATGTTTGTGCGTGTCATCAGTCTGGGTTTGTTTGTTTAGAGAAAGAATATGATGATTCTTTGTTGATGTTTGCTTTGTTTACTTATCTATCACACTTCGCTTGGTTGGTTATCATTTTTTTTAATTTTTTTCTTTGACAACTTTAGCGAATCCGGTAATACATCCTTTCCTGCTCACTTATGACCTCTTCCCCACAAGTCCCGTTTCTCTTCCGCCATGCGGAATCTTCGACTTCAATGAGAAACAACCCGCCATCCCAGAATGCTGCTTCAACAACTTTTGTCAAAGAATTTTTGTAGTACAATACATGTAAGGCTGCCATCGGCACGTAGCAATAATCGGCAGACCATTGCTAGGTGGGTTGTTATCAAAGCGGATGGCTTCCTATTTACGATAGGCAAAGTGAGAGATGGTCTGCCAATCATCTCTACAAATATTCTGTCGGAAGATTCGCATTACAGTTGAACCACTACCAGAATTTTTTTTTTTCTGTTCCTTAAGTCAAATCTCGCATTAAGAAACAGGAGAAGAAACCGACTCTGGGTAACGGGCAGCTTTCAACTGATGGCGCACGTTCATCGTCCAGTAAGTGGCAGATCTGCGAGTGAACTTCTTTAGCAAACATGAGAGAGAGCGCCGGATCAGGCGTCTTACATTCGCGCCCGATATGGGAGCTAACGTAATCAATCCATGTCCTTCCTTGCTTTTGGGATTGGCAGTGGCAAAAAATGCGATATCCGGATGCTGCTGATCTTCTGGCCGAATCACAGAAGAGGGATCAGTAACATATTTCACATCTTTTCGGACAGTTCCTGTTTCTGCGCAATATGTTCCATGATAATGCACCGACCCGATAAAATCTATCACAGACTTCACTGATTCAGGAGTAGCATATTGGCGGGTGGGATAAAATTCATTGAGGCTTTTTGCAAAAACCATATAGGCTTTATAGCTCAAGGCATCTGCCCAGAACCAGGCATTGGAGAATACAATGTGCTTCCAGTATGTCCGAATCAACTGCATGCCGGTCCGCTGGATTAAATTTTTGCCACGGCAGGCATGTGTGACCACAGTTTGACCAAAATAGATCAACAGTTGTTCTTTCCCGTCTATCTTTACTTCATTGATCCGTATTCCTGTGAATCCTACCAACTCTTCCCCCTTGTGATACAGGGCATAATGTGTATTCTTATCAAACCTTGCCAGAAATGAGGATTTCTTATAAGAATAATAGGGCTGATACATGTCCCACATCTGGTCTTTTGTGGCCTTGGAGATACAATTGTTGGTGAGGGTGATGCGAATACGGCTTGAGTTCATTGATCTGGGCTTAAATGGTGATGGCATGAGATGTGGCTTGTTGCACACACTTCTATCACCCTTTTTGCCAGGGGTTATCAGTTTCTCCTTTCTTTTTTTCAACCAGCCCGTCGTCAGCCGTGAAAATAACGGGGAGGTTCATCTGTTCAACTCTGATCATTGATCGAAAACAGGCACTTCCATAGATGTCTAGTCCCTATGTAGAGCATAAGATTTCAAAAGGATTGATCCTTTGCCTCCCTCAAGGGAAGGTGATCGGTGATTGGGACAGCTGACAATCCTCCATAATACATCGATGGAGAAGTCCTAAATAATCAGGATTTCTTTCGAATTTGAAAAACTATACTCTTCACTGTAGCCGTACTTGGTGGGATGCTGGGAGTTGTTCTGCCGCGATTTGTGTTTTTAAAACTGGATTGGAACAAGCGTTCGAATGGATGAGAATCTCCCGGCTTCGCTTTGCCTCGGGAACTGATCACCCGTTGCAGATTCAGCGGTTCTTCTGTTACAATCAATTTCAGGACTTCATTGCCATAAGGAGGGGCAACTTCCATGCTACATCCCATCCAGACATGAGAGGAATCCGGGGCCAAATAGCAGTCCTGCGCACTCAGTTTACAGCTAGATGTCGGAAAAGCAGTGGTGACATAGTGATCAGGCTGAATATCCAAAAAACTGTAGTAGACAGCTTTTCTTCCCATATTTCTGACTTTGAATACGAAGAATTCACTTTCTTCAAAAGCTGGAATACCTCTCGGCATAGAGTCTGAGGAAGGCAAATTCTTGAGATGTGTATTGCCAAATTTATCTTCATAAGCAGGCAATAAGTCTACCTCTACCTGAAGAAAACGGGAATCCATTGTCAAATTTCGCAAGAACATTGCTTGTGCATAATTGAGCATTCGGTCCATAATTTCCAGGCTGATGTAGGTAGGAGACGCTTCTCCCAAAGGCATGGCAAACAGATTCACATCATCTTTGCTGAAGAGAAAGATAGAATCCAGGCCATTGGTTCTTTGTTGCTCTATCATCAAGTCAGCAGACTCACCGACTTCCTGAACCAACTCATATTCTCCAATGATGCGTTGGAGTTTTTGCCTCAAGGCCTGATGCTGAACATCCACCAACAGCCGAATCTGCATATTTCCATAATTCTGCTTGTACACATATGCCCAATATAGCTGATCGGAATCCAGCGAATTGTCCAATTTCACTTCTGAAATCAGTGGCAAGTTATTGTTGGTTACCACACCAGTGGCTGAAGGCGTCTGGCCTGCGGTATCTTGATCTGCTGGGAAGAAGTGAATTTCTGTTCCAGGATGAATCCCTGAGAGGGTCCCCGCTTCAATCAATAGAGTTGTCGGTGTCAGCTGGGTTCGGACATTGAAATAACGAGGAATCTGCTTGGTGGCTCCTTTCATCACCAAAGTCTCTAATTCTCCTTCTACTTGCATGTGTTGCCTTGGGGCGATAATGGCCATCTCTACCTGCACTTTGTCATACAGTCCCTGAAAGCTGCTATTGGGCGGGAGATTCGAAAAAACCTTGCTAAACGCATAACTCAAGGAGCCATACCGCCTTCCCTTCTCATCCAGGTATTCATAATTGAGCTCGTGTGCTCCGGAGGCAAAAAACGCAATCATAGGTGCTGGTTTTCCCAAGCCTTTCAAGCCCCCTATCCCAAACTGATTCATTTGCTGGACCGGAAGGTCATTCGCGGGTGGAGAAAGCGGAGGGGCCATTTTTGTGTTCGTTCCTCGTGTGATGGTATTGCCTCTTGTTCCTGTCCCGGAATGACAGGCATCAAACAGGCTGAGTAATTGTCCTTTTTTTCCCAGTTTTCTGCGAAGTGATAAAAACAGCTTTCCCAATTCGTCATCTCGCAATAGTCGTTCGCCTTCATAGACTCCTGCCTGATAGCGCAAAGGGGAATCATAGGGAACAAAGGCTTCATCATATCCATCCAGTTCATCTCCATTGTCATCCAATACCTGCTGCCCGTGCCCGGAGAAGTGAAAGACAGCGATATCGCCGGATCTGACTGTGTTGATTAATGATTCCCTGATCGCGGTTTTGATCCCTTCATAGGTGGCTGCTTCATTGGTGATCACCCGAATATTGGCAGAGTCAAACCCCTGGCTCATCAGTGCAGACCGAATCAGAATGACATCGTTTTCAGCCCCAAGGTTTTTCCACCCTGACTGGGCAGGATATGTCCCTATGGCAATGATCAACGCATGCTTCCCAGGCGGTCTGGCCCAAGTGATTGCGCTGATCAACAAAAAAATACTGATCAGTGTAGGGAGTTTCATGTAAGACATGTGATTATTGGTCTGGGTCTATTTGCTTCAGGATGTTCATTGCCTGAGTCTGGTATGGAGAGCTCGTGTCCCTGGCAATTTCTGAAAAAATGTCTACTGGCGTCATCTCTTGATCATCCGCCTGAAGTAATGCCAATCCCAGGTACCATCTGGCTTGTTGTTGAAAGGGACCAGCGGCATCTGCTACTGGCTGGAGAACCCGAACCGCTTCATTGTACTGAGATTCCTGCATCAGACTTTGTCCCAGGAAGAGAGAAGCCACTTCATCGGTCGGATAGGCTGTCAGGTGGTTCTTCAGAGCAAGAGAAGCCTGAGAATAGTTTGCTAATTCAAGCTGCTTGAGAGCAGCAAGTAATTGGGTTCGTCGGTCTATGTCGGGTGTTGCCATCCCGGATTTGCTCAAATCTGTGAGTTGTTCTTGCAAGCTTGTGCGATCAACTTCATAGTGATTGGCATATACTTTTTGATAAGGATTACTGGATTGGCTCAAAAACCATCCAATGATCAGAAGGACAAGAAGAGAAGCTGCTATGGCATAATATCGGGGGCGAAATAGAGATCGAATCTGGAAAGTGGCAGCTGTGGATGCGTTTCGGTCACTTGAGGTCATTCCTCCCCCTGTTTCAAAAAAACCTTCCTCTTCCAGTTTTGCAGCGTTTTTTGCAATCTTGTTCGCCAATGTCTGATCTTCAGCCCATTCCACACCCAGCAATACATCTCTGTGAAATTCTACCTCCTGGGCAAGGGCTTTGTCTTCCTGAATTTTTTGTTCGAATGCTGCTCTCTCATTCGGCTCCATCTCCTCATTCAGGTATTGGTACAGTTGTAAATAAGTTGAATCATCCATAAGCCGAGGTAGTTATCAAATAGTGTGAAAATCTGGATGTTGACGAACTTTTTTTCGAAGTCCTTCCATACATCGATGAAGTTTTACCCGCACAAAGGCAGGACTGTAACCCATTTTTTCCGCAATCTGATCGTGTGGGAGTTTTTGATAAAAGGAAGATTTGATGATTTCTCTACATTCTTCTTTTACTTCTTTAAACAATTTTCCCAATAGTTCATGCTTTTTTTCAAACTGCTGCTTCACTTCCAATTCATCCTCCTCAATGATGATATACTCCTGTGCATTGTCCTGAATCCTCAATGGTCCAGATTTGTTCTTTCTCAATTGTTGTAGCCATTTGTTTCTTGCAACTGAGAAAATGTAGGTGCTCAATTTGACTGTCAGCTGAAAATCTCTTTGTCTGAATTTTTTCACCAAAGTGAACAACAATTCCTGAAAAAGATCTTTTGCCTGAATCTCTGTCCCACTGTTTTTCTGAACAAAAGATGCTACCATATGATAGTAGTTCCGATACACTTGCACAAAAGCTTTTTCATCTCCTCTTCTCAATGCTTCCACTAAGTCAGCTTCTGCGATTGTTGGGCTTTTGGTCATATATCCCGGCTTTGAATGATGGTTATCACTTTTCTGAAAAAAATATATGTGCCTCTGATTGGCGATATGCGAGGACAAATATCTGAAAATAAGACATTAATGCCCAAAAAGACAATATGTGCAGGAGTTAGCGGTATACCTTTTCGCCTTTATTGACCCAGACTCCCCAGACCTTGTCATACGCATGAACTTGCTGAGTTGGTTGCGCTCCATTTACCACTGGCAGATCCTGGTTCACCCACTCAAAGATCCCTCCATAGAGGTTGGACACATCTTGAAAACCCGCTGACAATAATTTCTCAGATATTTTCTCGCTGCGATATCCTACAGAACAATAGACGATGATCCGGGCCTTTTTATCAATCTCCCCTACTCTATCCATCTCAAAATCATCGTATCCCACCCAAATTGCAGCTGCGATATGGCTGACGTCATATTCTTTCCGCTCCCGCGCATCCAAAAAAATCACTGGCTGAGAAACATCCACCTCCTCTACCCCAAGCTCAGGTACAGTATGGGACAATAAGCCATTGAGCATGTGATCATAAGCTTTGCTTTGAACCTTTTGGCCTGAAGCTCTACAGGAGAAAAGCAAAATCGCACAAACAAATATGATATTCCGATGGACCATTTTTTCTTTTTGATTCTCTATTCAAACGTAATTGTCTCCCCTATTCACACAATTGGATCAATTCTTTTGTTTTCGTTCCCGCTTCCAAAGCTAGCTAATCAGAAAAGAGAGAGGCCAAACAAGAGACAGGAAGTTCCAATTAGATGGCAGCGCCAGTCTTCGCCCATGTGGCACCTTCTCGAAGACTCTTTACCCATCTTCTTCATATCCCTCACAAAAGGCTTCCAGCACCTTGCTGATCAGACTATTGGTGCTTTTGACTTTTTCTTTTTGAGCAATTTCTCCCAGACGATCAAACAAGTCTTTTTTCAGGCGAATCCCTGTATATTTGACTTCATTTTTTCGAATCGCTTCGAGATTGACACTAAAGACATTGTTCCTGGCTTCTCCAGCTTTCTTTTTCGGACGACTGTTTTTTGTCTTTTGCTCAAGAACTTCCTCCCTGGGTTTGGGCTCGGATTCAGGGGGAGGAGTTGGTGTGCTTTTTTGAGCCTTTTTTTTGGGTTTTGCCTCTTTGGATTCGGGTTTGGGAGCAATGACAGTCTTGTCTTCTGGTGTCACCGTCGGACGACGGAACAACGCATCCAATCCCGGAGCCTGGGATAAATCTTTCTTTGCCATAGCTTAAGATTTTGATGGGACTGAGAGCTGGAGTCGCTTCATCACCTCCTGGGTGAAAGCCAGATAATCTGCTGCTCCATTGCTTTCAGGATTATAGTGAAAAATATTCTGATTGGTCATCTGGGCTTCCATTAGAGCAATGTTCTCGCGGATATAAGTAGTGAAGACCAGCTCACCCAATTTCTCTTTTGCGAATGCGGCCATGTTGCGCATGGCAATCTTGTGTGGATTGTAGCGATTGAGCAAGACGCCCAGACAAGCCAGATCGGGATTGAAATGTGTCTTGACTCGATCGGTCGTATCGATCAACAACTCCAGACCACTGGCAGCATAATATTCTGCATTGAGAGGCACCAAATAATAGTCGCTTGCGGCGAGAGCATTGATGGTCAAATTGTCAATCTTGGGCGGGGTATCAATGATGATGATGTCGTAAGCATCCGATACCTGTGCCAAAATCCGCTTGAGCACCATTTGCCGCTCATCCACTTGAATCAGTTCGTGATCGGCCGCACTGAGGTGCTTGGTAGAGGGCAACAAGTGCACATGGGGTTCGATCTCCAAAATAATATCTGCTACTTGATACGGTTGGTCTTTGGACACAGCCCAGATGGCTTCGTAGAGGGTTCGGGGAACCGCACTGAGCAGTTCATGATGTCCCAGCCCCAGGGTCAGATTGGCTTGTGGATCAATGTCTGCCAGCAAGACTTTCAATCCCTGCTGGGCAAGCCCAAATCCAAGCGCGTTGGCAGTTGTTGTTTTACCTGTTCCACCTTTTTGGATGGCAATGGAAATGATCGTTGCACTCATGCAATGTGAATGAAAAGGGTGTTACAATAAATACTTGCAAATTGCTATCATCTGGTTCTTTATTTTTTTCTTCGTCTTTGCATTCATGAATTGCATCCTATTTGCATGAAGGATTAAAGAAAATTTTACTCCAAATTTGCTATCAAAAATTATTTCTCTTTTTTCTGCAAAAAATTCATGCATAACAACACTTTCTTTCATATTGCAAAAACGAATAATCAAATTATGCATTTTTTACAATAAATTCCAAATACATTTTTTGCATACGGATATATATTCAAATTAACATCTACTTCATATACCATAATTGCATTCAAAACATATTCAATTTATGTGCAATTTTTTGACTTCAATTTGCATACGGAATATGGATTCTATTTCTACATCCATATTTACATGCAAAACGCATTGCATTTTTTGAATAACGGCTATATGTATAATCCCATGTTATTTTTGCATGGATGATTGCTTGGCATTTTACCCCCCTTTCCATCTGCCACACCAACTGTCTCATCTTTCAGGCAAGTCCCATTCAAGATAGGTAGCAAGATCATTTCATCGAACAGATCTCAAAATCTTCTGTCTCGACACGCTCATGGCCCGTATTTGACCATTTTCACTTGTTCTAAGAGTTCTTATACTCTTTTACACCTCTATATCCATTTACTTTGCCTCGCGCGAGAGAGCGCAACGAAGGAGATCGGAACAAAGAAAAGAATCAAGCTGGATTTTTGCATGCAAATCTACATGCAGTTTTGCCTACAAAGTTTCATGCACATGAGCTAGGAATCCAACATGTTCAACTCCTCCTGTTCAGCTAATTTTTGGTATTGGGAAATCGACGTCCTGGACAGCAGCTCAAATCGTGCTTCCTTACTGGCTCCTTGTTCGATCAGGACTGCATTTAGGCTTTCCAGGTTTGCCAATACATTGAGCTGGATGATGTCTGCAAAGTCGCGCATATTTCCTTTTTGGGCCTGTGATGGATTATTTTCTCTCCATTCTTTGGCAGTCATCCCAAACACTGCGACATTCAGCAGGTCTGCTTCATCGGCATAAATGATCCATTCCTGATTTTTGGGTGTTTGTAAGGAGGGGAGAATATGGTCTCTGATTGTAGCTGTGTGGAGTTTATAGTTGACTTTGGAGAGAAAGCGCTGATAATCCCACCTCAAGGTTTTTTGCTCGGATTCTTCTTCTTTGAGTCGCTGAAATTCTTTGATCAGATAGAATTTGAACTCAGGACTGAGCCAGGTTGCGAACTCAAATGCAATATCTCTATGAGCATAGGTACCTCCATATCTGCCTGCCTTGGCAAAAATCCCCTTGGCATTTGTCTCCTCTATCCAGCGCTTAACCGTCAATACATAGGCATTATCGGCGATCTGATTTTTAATTACATTCATTTGCATGTAATTAAAATCTGGATTGTTGAATTTCTCCCAAATAGACAAAAATCGAACGGTATTTCCGTTTTTCAACCAGGATTGAATCCGCGATCGTGAGTTGGGATCATTGTCCCAATTGGACATATCAGTCAGGCTGATATACTCCTGATCATTGATTTCCTGCCAACTAATGATTGCATCCTCTATGACAATCCGCTTGTTCTTCGATTTTCTCTTTCCCATAGAAGCAGAGTTCATTTCATAAAAACATTGATACAGTCAAGGACATCTTGGAGACTGTACTAACGCCTATCTCTTATTTTCTTATGCATTGCTGTCACAACAAGTCTCTTAGGATTGTAGCTGTTGTTTCATCCATGCTGCAAAGGCGGTGTCTTCTTTGGGGAGACGTTCTTCCAAAAAGCTTTTGAACCATTCAAGCACTTCTTTGGAGCCTCGATGGATGGTCCCGTCTGTGAATACTCTTGCCTTGATGTATGGATTTTCTTCTGCCCAAAGAGAAAATTTTTGCCAATCCTTGTCCTTTGCTTTGGACAGCATTCGCGCAAGTTCTGCCTCTCGCATGTTTCGAAATTCCTCTTTCAGTCGAGCGACCTCCTTGGCAGAAGCACGTTTTTTTTCCTTTTTGAGCTTGAGTTGATTGGTGTTTTCCTTTTCTTTTGCCTCAAAAGCTGTCTCTGTCAATACAGCTTCTTCCAGAATTTTTTTCAGATAGCCGCCAATACTGGACTTGATTTTGCCCGCCCGATATTGTTTTTGTGTATAGGCAATGGCTTGAAGAATTTGTTCACGACTTTGCTGTTTGACAAATTTTTCCGCTTGTTTTTGTGTCAGTCCCATCTCTTTCAACTCAGACACCAGTCCCTGATCTGGCGCAATTTCGACCTCTCCAAAGGCACGAAGTTGTCGTTGAATGATGAAGCGAATCGAGGCAATCCTTCTGCCTTCCTTGATTTCCTCATATTCAAAGTTGATATCGGTATGTCGTTTGAGATCCTGATAAGCCTGCTGGATCACAAATCGTTTGAAGTCATTGTATCGCTTGTATTGACGAGAAGATATTCCAAGAACTTCCTTGAGTTGATCTACCCGGAAGGTTCGCTCTCCAATTTTCTCAAACTGTTTGAGCAATTCGTATATCCGGATGGAATACGAGCTTTGCAGGGTCAAGACATTTCGAATATCGTAAGCAGTGAAGCGACTTTTGAGTTCCAATAAGTAGGGCTTCAATTTGGGATCGAAACACAGTTCAAGCATGCCTTCTCCCTTGAAATATTCTGCACTGCTGAGAAAAGCTACTTTCAACCATCCGCCATCATCTCTGGGAAGATCAGCGATTCTGCTGATGAGGTTTTGGGCAGCTTCCCGGATTTCCTTATAATGGGATTTGGATTGCGTCCCAACAGCCTTGGCATAATCCTGAATACGGATTCGATAAGGCTTGAAATCCTGATCATCCTTTTCGACCTGTGCAACCATCATCAGGAACAGGCGAATCTCAGCTACCGTCAGGCTGTAGCGGGCATTGATCAGCTGGTTACTTTTGACAACCAGAGAGTGCGACGGAGTAGGAGAGGAAGCTTGCATATACAAGACAATTTTGGTCAACTTGTAAAAGGAAGTACTTAAAAACGAGAAAAAAAACCTAAGCACGCATAAAGAAAATCATGAATTGCCCTGAATCTCTCGTCACCTACCCTGAAATTCTCGCACTGTAGCCCTGAAACTCCCGCAATAGAACCTGAATCCCTCGTCAAATGCCCTGAATTCCTCGCATATACAGAACCCTGATTTACTCGCAATACACCCTGTATTTCTCGTTTTATTGCAGATTTGTTCGCGTCAACAATACTGAGCGTCACAGACTTAGGAGGTAAGTTATCCACAAACCCTGATCCCCTCGTCTTTTACCCTGAATCTCTCGCCATCAATTGTCACCGACGAACGTAACAGGCTGATAATCAAACTTATTTATTATAACATCAGAAGGATCAATAAAAGCCCTGAATTCCTCGCATTAACTCCCTGAATCTCTCGCTTATGGTTCTGAATTCCTCGTCTTTTCCCCTGATCCACTCGTCACAAACCCTGATCTCCTCGCAACTAATGGCCTGGTGATTCTGATTATCAGCTCATTATGCCTCCGGAAAACAATTAAAACGTATAAAATAAAAAAGTGACAAACTACAGAGACGCGAGATTGTAGTTGCTGATCTTTTTTAATTTTTTGTAGAATTGCAGCATCAGGTAAGTGGGTGGACAATATTAGGTTTGATTTTGGGTATAAGGGACATAGGGGATATAATGGCTTGATTGGTAAGATGTCTCCCGTATTTCCCCTATGCCCACTATATCCCTCACAAATAATTGTGTCCCCTTACTTTATTGATTCATGGATGGATAACACTGAAAATGATGATTACTGCACAAGTGATGTATAAAGAGGTGGCCTATCAAGCTGACCTCAGTCGATGTATCGACCTTTCGATTCCGCTTGGAAAGGTCCGCTGTTTTTTCGCGCCACACCTAAGCATCCAAGCTTATCAGAATGGGGATTTTATTGGCTCGGTAAAAGAAGGAGCTGCTGTCAATTTTTTTGATGTGCACCTCAATCCACATGGAAATGGAACGCATACAGAGTGTATGGGACATATTTCGGCCGAACAGTATAGCCTGAATACACATTTGACGTGCTTTCACTTTGTGGCAAAGCTCATCAGCCTGACTCCTCTACAGAAGGAAATAGGGGGAGATCGAGTGATCAGCCCAGAGATATTTCCAAACACACTTGAAGAGCAGTTGCCAGAAGCGCTCATCATTCGGACCATCCCCAATGACCAACAGAAACTAAGCCGAGATTATTCGGGCACAAATCCGGCCTATCTCACGGTTGAAGCTGTCGATATGTTGGTAAAAAGAGGGGTGAAACATTTGGTCCTGGATCTGCCATCCATTGACAAGGAAACCGATGGGGGAGTATTGGCAGGGCACAAGAGATTTTGGAATTACCCTCATACAGATCGATTGGACTGTACCATCACGGAGCTTGCCTTCATCCCGGATGAGGCGGAAGATGGTCTGTATTTATTAAATATACAGACCATCCCATTGGAACTGGATGCGAGCCCAAGCCGCTTGCTCATTTACCGATTGGTCGAAGCGCATGTTTGATGACATGTTGCGCGACTTTCTGACCTTGACGCTTCCCCTCCTCCGTTGCAAACCGAAAATGAAAGCCATTCCAGATTCTCGAATCTGCACAATCACTGGCTGCATGTGTCAGATTGTGGTAGGTCCGAGTGGAAGACTCCACAGGTGCAGTGACAGAGGACATGCGGACAGTTATCTCTGATGTTCCATATATATGGCTGACTATTTCGGCCCCGCCTGCTCCTACGGCGGCATGTGCAGATGGATATTCTGGCCAGGGGGGTGTCAACATATCTGGCTCCCAATTTGGATCTGAAGTGGTCAGGGCATTCCCGTCATCTGTTGCGTCTCTGATCGCTGTATAAGGACGCCAGCTATCGTAGTGATATTTGCTATCAAAAGAAACGAGATAGAGATCGTATAAATTCATGTTGATGAGCGCGAACATACGAGCAGCTTCCCACAAAGGTAGTTGTCGCTCTTTTGCAGTAATCCGGCCAATCCGATTCCAGCTATGCTCTCCAAATTCTGCCCACCAGTGACCAATATGGGTTTGGTCTGTAGTTCTGGCAAGGCTGTTTTTTACACCAAATTTCTTGACTTCATTATAAGAATCTGCATAGGATTGGCTTGCGAGATCGGGTGGGGGAGGGGAGCGGAATTGGCTGACAGAGTCCAGAGTGAATGGCCTTGCAAAAGAAAAATCAGGCTTCCATACCCAATCAAATTCAGGGGTATGTTGGTAATCTCCCGGTTTGGTCATGGGAGTGTATTCTCCCTGCTTTTCATGGCCATCTCCTTCTCTCAAAGCAAGTATCTCCAAAGCTGCATGTTTTCCCAATGCAATGCCAAGATCTTTTGAAGTCCCTTCAGGAATCTCACGCAGCCATTTTTGAGTTACTTGATAGATCGTATCCGCCCGATCAGGATACACATATCTGAGGATTTCCAGCGTAACCTGAGACATGGCTGCAATGGGATCTGCTCCTGTTTCTTTTTCGTCAAAGGCGTAGCACGCATATTGTGGATCTATGCTGTTGAGCGCATTGTGAATGGCAAGATGTGTCATGCTCAATGCCCGAACCCCAATAAAGGTGTAGAATTGATCATGTTCATATGCGATGGTGTAGGTAAGTCGGTTGGCCTCCAAAAGGATTTCATTGGATACACTTGAAGCCAGAGAGGTAGATTGTGGGGGAGAAGCAGTCTGGCAGGCAAGGGCTTGACACAGGCCAAGAACGATCATCAGTCTGCCGAAAAGACATGAAAATGTGGTGTACATGTGGAATGGTGATTGAATTGTTTGTTTTTTCTATCAGTCGAAGAAAAAACAAGAATATCACCGGCTAATTGTTGGTGAAAGGAAAGCAGGCAAAACTGTGTATTTAAGGACGAATACACCCACTATTCAGTCAACACTTCCAGTCGCCAAAGCAATAGAAGTGCCAATGGCCGGGATTCCTTGCACCAAAATGATCGATTGTCGTGAGGCTCAATAAGTCGCTCGCCCACCAGAAATGTCAAAAATATAGCCAGTATTGAAGCTGGCTTCGGGGGAGGCGATCCAGCAACAAAGCGCTGTTACCTCTTCAATTGTTCCCAAACGTCTCATCGGGATTTTTGCGGTCATGTAGTCGATCACTTCCTGTGCTGTATTGGCATTCATTTCTGTAGCGATAACTGCTGGCGCAATCCCATTGACTGTGATACCAGATTCTGCATACTCTTTTCCGACAGCTTTGACCAATCCCATCAAGCCGGATTTACTGGCAGCATAGGCCACCATGCCCGGATTGCCTTCCTTGCCGCCAATGGAACTTAGATGAACAATTCGGCCATAATTGTTTCGAAGCATGGAGGGAATGGCATACTTGCTGAGAAGAAATGCACCCTTGAGATTGACATTCACTACCTGCTCAAAACTTTCAGTACTGAAATCAGCTATGTTGATACCTGTCTCTCCAATGATTGCAGCACAATTGACCAGAACATCCAGACGACCATGTGCTTCTGCAATGGCTTCAATGCTGGCCTTGACGGCAGATTCATTCGTGATGTCCAGGATCTGGCCCTGGATCTTCTGGCCAGACTGTTTGGCTTCTGCGAGTGTGCGGTTCAATTCTTCTTCACGAATGTCAAAGATATATACCTGTGCCCCTTCTTGTGCAAGGCGTCTGACAACTCCTCGGCCAATGCCTCTGGCACCTCCGGCTACGATGGCAATTTGTTCCTGAAATCTGTTCATATGTATTGGGTATTGTATGAGCTTATTGGATATCTGAATTGGAGGAACCTTTGAGCAAGGAGGTATGTTCTTTGCGCAATTGTTGAAGTTTAGGAGTAATGACTACAGAGCAATATGGCTGATCCTTGTTGTTTTCATAATAGTTCTGATGAACTGCTTCTGCTGAAAAAAAGATTGTGTAGCGAGTCAACTCTGTGACGATCGGTTCATCAAAATATACTTTCATTTCCTCTAAGACCTGCTTGGCGGTCTTGTATTGTGATTCATTCCGATAAAAAATGACTGAGCGATATTGTGACCCTTTATCTGCCCCTTGTTGATGGAGGGTGGTTGGATCGTGTGTGGTGAAAAATACACGAAGCAATTCCCTGTATGGCAAGACTGTTGGATCAAAGGTGACCTTGACCACTTCGGCATGACCGGTTCGGCCAAATTTCACTTCCCGGTAGGAAGGATTGTCATATTTTCCCCCACTGAAACCAGAAACAACTCCTGTTACGCCTTTCAATGAAGAGAAAACCGCTTCCACACACCAGAAGCATCCGCCTCCCAGAATGGCAACCTCTGTGCTAGACTGACTCATTTTTGGCGAGCTTGATAGACGCAGAATTGATACAAAATCGAAGCCCGCTAGGGGCAGGACCATCGGGGAATACATGCCCCAAATGTCCATCGCAGACATTGCACATCACTTCGATCCGAATCATGCCAAAAGAAGAATCCTTCTCATATTTGATCACATTGTCTTTGACCGGTTCGGTAAAACTCGGCCATCCGGAACGGGAATCGAATTTGAGGGAGGAATCAAACAAAGAGGTGTTGCAACAGATACATTCATATTCTCCCGCATCATAGATATGGCAGAGTTCTCCAGAGAATGCAGCTTCAGTGCCTTTCTTTCTTGTGATGCGATATTGTTCTGGGGTCAACTGTGCCTGCCATTCGGCTTCTGTCTTCCTGATCACTCGGTCCGGTGTCGGGTTTCCATTGTTTGCATAGTTGAGGACATCATTCCAGTTCATGCGTTCAGCTTTTTCTTGTGATAATCTCCTGGCACACCCAATGATAAGGAGGAAGGAGAAAGTAAAAGTAGTAAATAGTTCTGAGTTGTGAGGATCAACGTGAGCCGAGAAATTTGTATACCTTTACTCCTCAGACAGCTTTGATAATTATCTCATGTTTGAATCTCAACGACTTCGCTTTCGACCTCATCGGGAATTGGATCTCGAACCGTTCTGCGCGATGCAAATGGATGCTGAATTCCGACAGTATGTTGGGGGAAAGGCCAGGAGCAGAGAGGGAGCAGAACGAAAATTCTGGTCTACCTATTTCCCCGCGCCCAAAGATGAGTTGGCGTTGTGGGCCACAGAATGGAAGGCTAATGGGGAATACATCGGATATTGTGGCATTTATCCGCATTTTGGAGAGGATGGTATCATTGAAGGAGAGGGAATGCTGGCGTTTTATTTGGCCAGGAGGTATTGGGGAAGGGGACTTGCGACAGAAGCGGGAGCATTTTTTTTGACATGGGCATTTGAGACGAAGGGATTGTCCAGGGTTGTTGCATCTCTGGAAGAAGGAAATATGGCCTCCCGGCGTGTGTTGGAAAAACTGAATGTAAGATATGTCAACAGAGAGGCTGGGCGGAGGGTATTTCTGAATTACGAAATCTTGCCTGATGAGTGGAACATGCGTCCAGCATCGGGATGAAACAATCATAAGTGAGTATGCACATTTCTCAACAGCTTTCAGCCTGGTTACTGCTACTTTTGATGGCGGGATCTTGCCCGATTCTTTATGGGCAGGCGGAACAACACTTCACCCGTCAGGACAGTTTGCGTGGGTCTATCACAGGAGAACGTGCCTGGTGGGATTTGACTTATTATCATTTGCAGGTAAAAATCTTGCCTGAAGAGAAGGCACTGGAGGGGATGGTGGATGTGTCTTATACCGTGCTGAAGCAACATTCCGTTATGCAAATTGATCTGCAGGCACCTTTGAAGATGAGCCGTGTAACAGATGACAAGGGAAATCATCTGGAGGTCAGACAGGAAGGCCCAGCGCATTTTGTTCAGTTGAAAGAACCACAACAAGTCGGAGCGCATCATCAGATCCGGATTGTCTATGAAGGCAAGCCCAGAATTGCTGCCAATCCGCCCTGGGATGGAGGATTTTCCTGGGACAAAGACCAAAATGGAACAGACTGGATTCACACCAATTGTCAGGGAATCGGGGCGAGTATCTGGTGGCCATGCAAGGATCACCTCTATGATGAACCTGACAGTATGCTCATTTCTGTAAATGTGCCTGACAAGCTCATGAATGTCTCCAATGGACGTCTCCGCCAGCTAGAATCCCTCAATGACGGAACCAAAACCTGGCACTGGTTTGTCCATAATCCCATCAGCAATTATGTCATCAATCTCAATATCGGAGCCTATGTCCATTTCTCTGAGCAATATCAGGGGGAAAAAGGGCCACTGGATATGGACTATTATGTGATGGCTTATAATTTGGAGAAAGCGAAACGTCAGTTTAAGGATGCCCCCAGAATGATGGCTGCATTTGAGCATTGGTTTGGCCCCTATCCTTTTTATGAAGATGGCTACAAACTGGTCGAGGTTCCCACAACCGGGATGGAACATCAGAGTTCTGTTACCTATGGCAATGGCTTTGCCAATGGCTATCGGGGGCGGGATGGGAGTACAACGGGCTGGGGAATGAAATTTGATTTCATCATCATACATGAATCTGGCCATGAGTGGTTTGCCAACAATATTACATATCAGGACATGGCTGATATGTGGATACATGAGAGTTTTACCAATTACTCTGAAAGCTTGTTTCTGGAATATCATTATGGCAAGGAAGCTGGACAGGAATATGTGAGGGGGACCCGTCGTCTGATCCAAAATGACAAACCCATCATTGGACAATATGGTGTGAATGATAAGGGGAGTGGAGATATGTATGTCAAGGGAGGAAATATCCTCAACATGCTCCGTCACCTGATCGATGATGACAAGCAGTGGCGAGAGATTCTACGGGGATTAAACCAGACATTTTATCACCAGACGGTTACAACTCAACAAATCGAGACCTACCTGTCAGCGCAAGCAGGAATGGATCTGGACCCATTTTTTGATCAATACCTTCGTGATATCCGGATTCCTGTCCTGGAATATTATGTACAGGATACCCGTCTGTATTATCGCTGGAATCAGGTAGTGAGAAACCTGGGCATTTCGATAGAGATGACCTATGGAGACACAGCACATACGATAATCCCAAGAAAAGCCTGGCAACACCTGACAGTAGAAAAGGAAGAGACGCTGAGCGTGCATCCCAATTATTTGATCGCGACCTTCAAAATTCGTTAGGGAGGAAAAAAATATTCAACCTCTAGCCCGTTGAATTCAACTTTCGAAATTTGACAGATTTCTTAATCTGGATTTTTTTGTATATTAAAGATTGTTTCCCATTGTTGAGTATGGACAATCTGCGTATTAACGGTCATTCACATTTGCTTCCTAATCCTGAAGAGATTCCGGATTTTCTCAGAAAAAATCAAATTTTTTGGGTAGATCCAGACAGGAAATTCATGCGTCAGAAAGGATGGCAACGCCCCATCACGCATTCAAGTTTTTTCCTGAAAGAAAAGCTGGCGTGGATGGATCGAAACCGAATCAACCATGCCATCGTGTTGAACTTGTCTCAATTATATGGCAATGGCCTTCGCTGGAAGGAAATGAAATTGGCCTTGCGCTTTCAGAATGACTTCAATGCCAGAATCCAGCGAGAATATCCTACCAAATTTACCTGTGGCTTTGTGGTTCATTGTGGCTTCATCCAGGGAGCTTTGTGGGAGATTGAGCGCTGTGTTGAGGAACTGGGACTGAGAGTACTCTGCCTCCCCACACATTATATGGATTCTGTTGGTACCTGGCGAGGCATTTTCAATGAAGAAATAGAGCCTGTCCTTGAGTTGGCGAATCACTACAAACTTGCTGTAGAGATTCATCCTTATGATGGCGAAAAATTCATTCAACTCGAAAATACTGCCTGGAGATTTCATCTCATCTGGATGCTTGCCCAATGCGCAGATGCGTATCACTTTTTTACCCTGAATGGATATTATGAAAAATATCCGGATATCAGGGTGTGTTTTGCGCATGGTGGCCAATTGAATCAGATCAATCTGGGGAGACGGGTTCAGGGATTTGACGGTCGGCCTGATTTGTTCCAGGGAATGGAACGCCCCCGGAAAGCACTCGGACATTCCAATATCTACTTCGATACCCTCGTGCATGATACCTGCTCCCTCGAACTCATGATCAAGCGGCAGGAAGGAACGGACCAAATCATCATGGGATTGGATGATCCCTATCCTTTGGGGGAAATGGAGAGTGAGCGACAATCTTCTTATCCCGGAAAACTGTTGGATCTGGCCCTGGAAGAAGACATTATTTCTCCCCAACAGCACAAGGAAATCTGGTCGGACAATGTGATTCGGTGGTTGTGTGGAGAGGAAACCTCAGCGTTTTATCAAAGATTGGCTGTCAATCCAACCATTTGACATCGCAGACAATGTATTGCTACATGTCCAATACCTTCCCGGGATTGAGAATATTTCGGGGATCAAGGCTTCGCTTGACATCTTTCATCAGTTGAATTTCTTCCTCTGATCGAGAAAGAGAAAGATAGGCCTTTTTGTGGACACCAATGCCATGTTCAGCCGATACTGAGCCGCCAATCTCCTGAAGAGGGAGATAGATGACCTCATTGATAGCATGTGTGAGCCCTGCATCCTGATTGGGTTTCCCTACAATAAAATGAATGTTGCCATCTGCTACATGGCCAAACATGAACACCTGCTCCACCTCCGGGATGGCCTGTAATTTTTCTACTGTAGATTCGACAAACTCTCCGATCAATGGAATAGGAAGACTGACATCAAACTGCTGCTCATAGGTACAGTGTGAGACCATCGCGCCTACTTCTTCTCTGATTGCCCAGAATCGATCATTGTCAGGATAGGATTGAGTGGGGGCTGCATCTACAATCAGGTCTTGTGCAAGGGCATCTTCCAACAATGTGTGCAGCCTGATCATGTCTTGTTCCTGATCACTTCCCAGGCATTCGAGCAAGACATAATACGGATAGTCATAGGGGAGGGGAGGGGACGCAAGAGAAGGAAGACTCGTCAAGGCCTGATAGCTTACCTTCCACATGAGTTCATACCCGCTGAGGGTTCCCGCCAAGCCACTGTCCATATATTTCAAAAATGCCACAACCTTATCATAAGAATCCAGCCCGACCAAAGCACTGTTGCGACTTTTGGGGGTTTCGATCAATTTGAGAACAGCCCGGGTAATAATACCCAGGGTCCCTTCAGACCCAATGAACATATGTTTGAGGTCATAGGCAGAATTGTCTTTGATGATTTTTTTCATAGAGGAAATCACACGTCCGTCTGCCAGGACCGATTCCAGTCCTAAAACGAGATTGCGGGTCATCCCGAACCTCAATACACGCAGTCCTCCGGCATTGGTAGAAATCGCACCACCAATCTGAGCAGATCCCTTGGCACCAAAATTCAGGGGAAACAACAGCTTGTTTTCAGCTGCGGCTTGCTGAACAGTCTCCAAAATAGCGCCTGATTGTACCGTAATCGTTCGACTTTTGGGATCTATTTCCTCAATGCGATTCATTTTCTCCATGGATATCACAATCTCATTGGCATTGGTTTCAGTGCTTCCAACCAGATTGGTTCGACCTCCGTGGGTGACCACTGGCTGATGATGTGCATGACAGATCTTCATCATGGCAGATACATCAGCAGTGCTTTGGGGGAGGAGGACGGCTTTTGCAGAAAGGGGCTCATCCATTTGCCAGATGTGAAAATATCTTTCTTTCACATCTTCGCCTGTCAGGACCTTGCTTGGGCCCAGATGATTGATCAAGGCATCGATCACTGTTAAGGACTTCATGAGGAACTTCTTAAGGTGTTGAGTCTGATATGTGAAGGTAGAAAAATAATTTTACCCAAGACACCAAAATATCCGAATAAGCTTTGTCCAATTTCATGAATAGGTGGATTTTTCATATCTCCTGCCCTTTTTTGAAGCTGATTGGATGAAGGAGAAATGACCTCAATTATTCATAGAGGGAGGGCTTACTATATCGCAAAATTAAAATTTTGGTTTTTGGAATCATTCAGAATTCTGTATATATTCTGCTCGGATTAACCTATATCTAATTTCTGTATATTAACGGCCTTATGAATACGCTTTCATGTCTTCTTCGAATCAGGATGGGGATTCCCTAAAATGGGTATTACTTGCTCTCCCTTTATCCATGCTTTGTTACCTTATTTTTATTTATCCCTTCATTCAGGTTCTTGCGGGGATGTCGATCAGTGCGCTTTGTTGGGGACTGTGTTTTCAGACTTTGGGAGAAAGAAGAAAAAGAGTCATTCTCAAAGATCGGCAATCGCTGCTCCTGATAGGCGGGGTGTATGGAATCGGTGGAGTCTTGAGTGTGCTCTTTATTGTTGTGTCCTGGGTACAGTTTCTTGACACCCTTTCCGCTTGACATGATGCCCCCTATCAGTTCCGCATGTGAATATTGTCCCTGATTGATCTTGTCTCTTCTCTATTCCAAATACTCCAACCACAGGGCTAATTTTCCTGCCACCTTTTCCCTTTCCCAGTTTCCTTCATATTGTTCCAAGAGGAATTCCCTCACACTTTCATAGGTGTGTTCGGTCATATGATTGTCTTATGAATAAGATGATAGATTTTGACGGGCTTCCCAACGTTTTGCCTGCTCTCAGACGTCATCTAGTAGACAAGACCTGACAATGTATGAATTTTCCATTGTGAGAGATGTTCACAATCAGAATGGAAGTTGGCGAATGACCCCCTATGCTTACAATCCTTACCCCCACTCCCTCCTGTCAATCCAAAGGTATACTGCTCATTGTGTTGAGCCTGCTTGCGATTTCTCACGCCTTTTCTCAACTCGTCGTGACTGGCGGACATAGCGGTAGTACTCTGGCTGATACCCTGACCGGAGATGGAATCACCATCAGCAATGTTGTGCTCAACTGCCCCAATGGCGCTTCTGGCATCTTTAATGGAACAAACTCCAATATCGGAATTGACCGTGGGGTCCTGCTGACAACTGGCAACATCACCAATGCTGCTGGCCTGAACAATACGCTCAATGATATCGGAACAAACAATGGCGCAGGAGGAGATCCTGTCCTGGATTTTCTGGCTGGGGCCCCTACGCTGGATGCCTGTGCACTCGAATTCGACATAGTAGCCACCTGTGATATCATTCAGATTGCCTATGTATTTGCTTCCGAAGAATATCCCAATTTTGTAGGCTTCAATTTCAATGACATTTTTGCCTTTATCATCTCAGGACCGGGAATCCCTCCCGGAGGCAAAAATATCGCCCTGATTCCTGGAAGTATTACACCTGTCTCAATCAATAATGTCAATGCTGGCCTGAACAATAATTATTATGTATCAAACCCTGCTCAAGCAGGTAGCACGGTCAAATACAATGGGTTCACGACTTCCTTACTTGCCTTGACACAAATACAACCTTGCCAAACATATCATCTAAAACTGGTGGTGGCAGATGGAACAGACGGGAACTTTGACTCAGGTGTCTTCTTGGATTTGGGGGGGATTAGGTGCTTTCAAAACAGAACGTCCTTACAGGCGGCATATAGCATCTCAGGCTCTGATCATGGGGTAGAAGGCTGTAATGATGTTCAGGTAAATGTCTTCAGGACAGGGGATTCAACCCAGTCCAAAACAGTGGATTTTTCCGTTGCCGGAACTGCCACCAATGGGGTTGACTATACAGGCATGCCCAGTTCCCTGGTATTTCCTCCTTTGAGAGACTCCCTGGGATTCGTCCTCAGCATTCCTGATGATGGAATGGTGGAAGGTATGGAGTTCATTCAAATAGTTGTGCGAGACAGTCTGTGTAATGTCATGACCACAGATACCCTGATTGTCCCGATTTATGATCCTGCTCGTGTAGATCCCGGAGCGGATACCACCATTTGTGTCAATGCAAGCTATACCTTGACACCATCGGTGAGCGATCCGGGAGGCGTGATTGCCTGGTCCCCGGCGACCGTTCTGGATGACAGCAGTTTGTTTGGTACAACATTTACTCCTCCCGGACCAGGTACTTATACGCTTCAGGTTCAGTTTGCAGATACCATTGGATGTCCAGCAAGTGATTCCATCCTGATTACTGTTCCGCCCTTTACGATGGGGATTTCGAAGACAGATGTAGACTGTCATGGGACAAACACAGGGAGTGCTACCGCAAGCATAACTGGTGTTGCGCCCTACACATTTGTCTGGAAAGACGGAAGCAATGCCATCCTGCAAACCCAGACTAGCAATAGTGGAACCAATACGCTGTCGAATCTGGGGCCTGGGACATATGTGGTTCTGATCACGGATGGAGAAGGCTGCACAGATTCTCTAACCACCACGATTACAGAACCACCGACACCGCTGAGTGCTGTGATCAGCAATCAGGTAGATGTCCTCTGCAATGGGGAAGCGACAGGCTCTGTGGACATTGTTGCCTCTGGCGGGACTTCCCCTTATCAATTTGAGATCAATGGTCTGGGATTCTCCACCAACAATGTGTTTACCTCTCTGGCCGCTGGCACATATTCAGTGGGAGTTCAAGATAGTAACAACTGTTTGTTCATTCTCACCACGACGATAACTGAACCTACAGCCATGACCAGTGCTATTTCCTCCCAAACCAATGTAGACTGTCAGGGAAATGCAAGCGGGAGTGTGAGCATCAGTGTCAATGGTGGAGTTGCACCATATCAATATTCCATAGATGGCCTAACGTTTCAATCTTCCTCAACATTCAGTGGATTGGTGGCAGGAATCTATACCATCACCATTCGCGATGCGAATCTATGTACACACCCTCAGGCGGTCAGCATTACAGAACCTTCTGCCCTGGGAATTGCTCTCACAAATCAGCTCAATGTGGATTGCAATGGAAATGCGACTGGAGCAGTGGATGTCTCCGGCTCTGGGGGAACAGCGCCATATTTATTCGCGATCAATGGATCTCCTTTGCAATCTTCTGGAAGTTTTTCTGGCTTAGCTGCCGGGACCTATACAATCAGTATTCAGGATGATAGTCTGTGTACAGCAAGTTTGCCGATTACGATAACCGAGCCTCAAGTATTGACTGCGAGTATCAACAGCCAAATCAATGTTGATTGCAATGGCAACAACACAGGTTCTGTGGATATATTGGCTGTTGGGGGAACCGCTCCTTATTCTTTTGGAATCAACGGAGGAACGCTGGTCTCTTCCTCCCTATTCAACAATCTTCCGGCTGGAACTTATACCATTGATGTCAGAGATGCCAACAATTGTGCAAGCTCTGTCTTGGTCAGCATTACTGAGCCTGCCATTCTCACCGCTACGGTTACCAATCGGGTGGATGTGGATTGTTTTGGCAACAATACTGGTATTTTATCAGTAGCTGGCGGGGGAGGGACCCTTCCGTACAGTTTTTCTATCAATCAGGGGCCCTTTGTTACATCAGGAACGTTCACCAATCTGTTTGCAGGTCTTTACACCCTCAGCATTCAGGATGCACAGGGATGTATAGTGTCTGTGGATACGATGGTGACCACGCCTACTGGCTTGACAGGAGGAATCGACACCCTGATTCATATTCTTTGTCAGGGACAGTCTACGGGGAGTGCGAGTTTTCTGGCGATTGGAGGGGCGACTCCTTATGTCTACAGTCTGGATGGGATCAATTTCACCAATACCAATACCTTTACGGGACTTCCAGCTGGGCCAGATACTGTGACCATTCGAGATGCCAATACCTGTATATTTCGGGTTCCCTTTGTCTTAACTGAACCGCTCCTTTTACAGGCTGTGGTTGCAGGAACAACCCCTGTCTTATGTCAGGGAGACAGCAGCGGTACGCTCTCAGCATCTGCCACTGGCGGCGTTCTGCCCTATGTATATTCACTTGATGGAGTGAACTACCAAAGCTCTCCCGTTTTTTCTAATCTTCCAGCAGGAGTACATACACTCTTTGTTCAGGATAGCAATTTGTGCGAACACAACATTCCTTTTACCATCACAGAGCCTACAGATTTGGGATTAGCCATAACAGCCCAGCAAAATGTCGATTGTAATGGAAACAGCAGTGGGCAGATTGAGTTAATGGGATCAGGAGGCGTGTCCCCTTACGAATTTT
This sequence comes from Bacteroidota bacterium, assembly GCA_039029315.1. Taxonomy (GTDB): domain Bacteria; phylum Bacteroidota; class Bacteroidia; order J057; family J057; genus JBCCCJ01. The sequence goes on from JBCCGK010000047.1 coordinate 54,024, forward strand.
CCCTGGACGGTGGTCCGTTTGGGAGTGCCCCTTCATTTTCTGGCCTGGCAGCAGCGAGCTATATGGTTCACATACAGGATGCGAATCTATGTCTGGACAGTATTTTGGCTATTATTTCGGAACCAGCTGTCCTAAGTGGTGGAATCAGCGAGCAAAAAAATGTCAGCTGTCAGGGGGAAAGCAATGCCTGGGTGGATGTGTTTGCCAATGGGGGAACAGCTCCTTATCTCTTTTCCATAGATGGAATCAATTTCCAATCTTCCAGCCTGTTCCAAAACCTGACAGCAGGAACATATACAGTAACGATTCAGGATGACAGTGCATGTCTGTTTCAGGTTCCAATCAATATAACAGAACCGCTCGCCCTGAGTATCAATCTTTTGTCTCAGCAGAATGTAGATTGTTTTGGGAATGCCACAGCAGAGTTGGTCTTTGGAGGAAGCGGGGGTGTGGCTCCCTATCAGTATCATCAATTGGGCTTTCTTGCCCAAAGTTCAGGGACCTTCTCCTCCCTGCTGGCTGGTTCCTATATCACAATCATCGAAGATGATAGTTTGTGCACAGATACCCTCAAGATTTCTGTGTCAGAACCTGATTTATTGACATTGACGATCGATAGTATCCGCCATGTGGATTGTTTTGGCAATAGTACCGGAGAAGTATTTTTTCATGCAGCGGGAGGAACACCAGCATATGTATATTCCCTCTCTACAGGAGCAACAAGCGTAGATACTACCTTCTCCGGCTTCGTCGCAGGCGCTTATACCGTAACAACTGTGGATGATAGTAGTTGTCTTGCGAGTACAAGTTTTGTTGTAAGTGAACCAGCGGTATTGACAGCCTCTATTGTCTATCAAAAGAATGTGGCTTGTCATGGAGACAGCAGTGCTGAGATTGGAATACAGGCCCAGGGGGGAACCTTACCATATGAGTATTCTCTCAATGGTGGCACATTTGGAGGAGACAGCCTCATCAGGAATCTCCCAGTTGGTACACATATCGTTACAGTCAGGGATAGCCAGGCTTGTGAAGTTCAGGTAAATATCCTGATCACAGAGCCTCCTTTGCTGTTTCCCTCGATTGTTGATTTGACACATGTCGATTGTTTTGGCAATGCAACTGCCTCTGTGACCATTGCCGGAAGCGGAGGAACCCTTCCCTATAGCTTTAGTCTTGATTCCATCAATTATCAAGGATCAGGAACATTTGCCCAACTACCTGCTGGATCTTATACAGCCATTGTGGTTGATGACAGCAATTGTGTTGTTTCTTTGCCTTTTGTGGTGAATGAACCCATGCTGCTTCAGGCTCAGATTGACAGGCTGACGAATGTCGATTGTTCAGGCAATTCTACTGGCTTGCTGGACATCACCGCAACTGGAGGAAGCAATCCCTATCTTTTTTCACTCAATGGAGGCAGTTTCCGTTCCTCTGGTTTGTTTGAAAATTTGTCAGCAGGCCAGTATACCATCGTAGTTGAGGATATGCAGGCATGCCGAGATACATTGATTGCCATACAAGTTACTGAGCCGGATGAGTTGATGTTGTTGACCACGCATACAGATGTGCGCTGCCACGGGGAGAATAGCGGAACAGCAAAAGTTTCTGCCACAGGTGGGACCATGCCCTATCAGTATTTATGGGAAGATGGCCAACCAAATGAAACGGCGATCAATCTCTCTGTCGGTAGCTATCAGGTCATCGTTACAGACGCTCAAGGCTGTGTGGCACAAGCCATCGAAGCGGTCAATGAACCCGATACACTGCTCTTGAGTCTGGGGGAGACATCAGATCCGTTTTGTGATTGGGCCAATGGATCAGCTACTGTGAATGCCACGGGCGGCATACTGGAATATCGCTACAGTTGGGATACGCAACCGTCGCAGAATTCCAATCAGGCGATCAATCTGGTCGGGGGGCGCTATCTGGCGATGGTATCCGATGCCAATGGATGTGTAGATACCCTTTCTGTCTGGATGAACAATACGCCTCAACCAATTCCCGATTTTGCAACCCTTCCCGATCTGACAGATTCGATTTTGCTGTCTCAGGCACACGTACAATTCCAAAATCTGACAATCGGAGGCGTGGTCTATGAATGGGAACTTGGGGATGGAACAAAAACGGCAGATCCTGAACCGCAGCACCAGTATGAGAATCCCGGCCTCTATACCATCAAACTGACTGCATACAATGAATTTCTGGTTTGTCCGGTATCAATCACCAAAACCATTCACATCATTCCAGATGGCGTGGTATATATTCCCAATGCTTTCACTCCCAATGGGGATGGGCAGAATGATGCCTTTTTTGTCAAAGGAGAAGGGATTGTCAGTTTGTCCATGATCATTTATGATCGATGGGGAGGGGAAATCTATCGTCTGTCAAACCCTGAACAACAATGGTATGGACTCAGTACATCGGGTACCGTTGCGCCTGAAGGAGTCTATACATTTGCCATACAAGCTACTTTTAACTCCGGCGCGGTCCTCAAAAGAGGAGGAACGATTACGTTGATTCGCTAAATTTTTAATTATCAAAACCTCATGAGAAATCCTCATTTACTCCTTTTTTTGTTAGCACTATATTTGTTGGGAGCTATACCTACGCTATTTGCTCAACCGGCGAATGATCAATTTTGCAATGCCTCCGTCCTTCAGATTGACTCAGTATGCAATGGCCTTCCCAATGCAACCAATGTTGGGGCAAGTTTGGAAGCCAATGAACCGATTGGATTTTGTTTTTCCTTTTTTGCAGGCACACAGTCAGTTTGGTACACTTTCACTGGCGATAGCTCCGGATTTGTAGACATCAATATTCAATCCAATATTGGCAGCCTTGATCCTGTGGCTGTAGCGATTTATACAACAACTGATACCTGTACCAACCTGTTTAGTTTGACAGAAGTGGCTTGTGGTATTTCGGGTTTTGGAGGAGCCAGTGTAATCCAGAATTTTGTCGCCCCCCTGGATTCAGTCTTCTATATTCAAGTTTTGGGCACAACCTTTAATCCGAGTGGAGATTTTTGTATTGAGGTGGCTTCAGTTGCTTCGCCACCCAGTCCTCCAGTGAATGATTCTATTTGTCAGGCAAGTCCGCTGATATGGGGGGCGAGTTGTGATACCAGTACGATTGCCAATGGGATGTTGTCAGGATCGACCTTCTCGCCCAATGAACCGGAAGGGTCTTGTTTCTTCCCTGGTTCTTCAGAAACGATCTGGTTTAGCTTTGAGGGATCAGATACTGCCAATGCGCTGTTGACAATGAATGATATCGATGCGGGATTTGTGCAAATTGCCGTCTATGAGGCAGACAGCTGTGATGATTTTTCAACACTTGTAGAAATTCAGTGTGACGTATTAGGAGATGGAGATAATATTTTCGCCCCTGTCGATTCGGGAACTACCTATTATGTCCAGGTTTCATCTTTTCCTTTTGGTGGGGGGGGGAATTTTTGTCTGGAATTGCAGCCAGCCCCTGTTCTTACCAATGATGGTCCTTGTGGAGCCTTGACAATTCCAGTAGACGGGAGCGCATATGCCTTCTCGAACATAGGCGCAACTGTTGATAGTGGAGAGAATATACTTGCTCCTCCTGTGGGAGAATTGCCCGGTCAGTGGATTGAAAACGGTCTGGATGGGACAGTATGGTTTCAATTTGTCGCACCTCCGGGAGGGGCCGCCGAAGTTCAATTGTGCCATCCCGGGACAGATTTTGACACACAACTGGCGATTTATTCAGCCTCGGATTGCAATGATTATAGCGGATTCACGCTCATCGATGCCAATGATGATACGGAATTTGATTGTGTTCAGGGCCACCCATTTTCCTCTCGATTAGAATCCTGCTTCACACCGGGGGATACCTTTTACCTGATGATTGATGGATTTGATGGAGAGTTGGGCAATATGGAAATTAGCATCACACCGATTACTGCTCCCCCGATCACAGCACAACTCAATCCGGTTGCGCCAGATTGTCCAGGCGCCTCGACAGGATTGGTGCAAGTCATGGCATCGGGAGGACTTGGCGCATATTCTTACCAATGGAACACAGGTGATAGCACCGCAGTTCTTGGGGGCCTTCTGCCGGGACAATATACAGTTACCATCTCTGATGCCTGTGGCAGTTCCTATACAGATTCTGCCACAGTTGGGACCGCATCCATATTGCAAGTAGAAGCTGGGAGGGATCAAACGATCTGTCTGGGAGATACAATCAGTCTGGGAGGGAGCCCTACCGCCTCCGGAGGAAAACAATTTGCCACAACCTCCCGACTATATGGGATCGTAGAATCTGGCATTACACAAAACTTGGTCTCACTACAGCTGAACCAACCGAATCAGACCAATAGTCTTGGAACAGTCAATGGGGACATCAACGGAGGAGATTTTACACCTCAGGGATTTTTGGCTCTGGATGGAACCTCCAATATGCTTGTTCGTGTGGATACTACAAATGGGGCGACAACGAATATCGGTACGGCGACCCCAAATGCAGGGCACACCTGGAGTGGATTGGCCTACAATCAAGCGAATGACACACTCTATGCTGTCAGCACCAATGGTCTGAACGGACGGCTGTACTACATTGATCCAGCCACGGGTGCGAGTACATCAGGGCCATTCCTGACAGCTACTCAGCCATTGTGGATTGCCATTGGGCCAACAGGAAAGACTTTCTTACTGGATGCTGCTACTGATTCCATCTTCAGTGTCAATCTACAGACAGGGCAGGCTAGCTCATTTGCTGTCCCAGGCTTCACAACGACAGCGATTTTCAGACTGGATGCAGATGTAGATCCGGGAAGTGGACTGATTTACTTTTTTGATGATGAAGGAAACGGACCAGGTGGGGTGACCAATCTCAATTCTTTGGACCCGGGAACAGGCACCCTGAATCTGGTTGGCGGATTAGGAGTCGGTGGAACTAGCAGGGCATGCGCCATTTCAGGCTCCAATACAGATCCATATATGTATGCCTGGGACCCCATGCCAGGGATAATCAATACCTCCTCTCCCTCAGCAATGGCTTTTCCAGATACAGCTACCACCTATAGCCTGACAGTTACAGATGCATGTGGAACCATGCTTCAGGACATGGTGACAGTCGAGGTAGATGTGCAATTTGAGCTGACTCCTGGCGTTCAGGCTGGTGTTGGGACAGGTGGCTCAAGTGTTTCGATCATCAGTGGAACTCCTCCATTTACTTATAGCTGGAGTACTGGAGATACAACTTCCTCTATCAGTGGCGTTGGTTCCGGTCAATACACTGTAACGGTTGAAGATTCCGCAGGCTGCTCTGCCACTCAATCTATAGAGATTTGGGCAACTGCGATTGACGATCTGGCACAAGCGGGAATTCAGGAAGTACGAATATATCCCAATCCCAATACCGGGATGTTTTCCATTGACCTTGACCTGAAAGAGCCGCAACACACGATTTTTGCCCTACATGACCTGAAAGGACGTGTACTTTGGCAAGCGAAGGAATCTGATACCTTCCACATTCGAAAGAAGGTTCAGGCAGACAATCTGTCAGCCGGGGTATACATTCTGCATATTGCCACTGAGAAAGGACGAACCACAGAGAAGGTAATCATTGAATAAGAAGGTGTAAAGACATATGATTGGGGAATAAAGCAAAATGTGGAGAAATGTTGACATCCACTTCATGAAGCTTTATTCCCCTTTCTGGCTATGCTCAATCCAGAAGATTGAGATAGCCGCGTTGGATCAATAGGGCAATGATCAACCCATATATTACTCCTGAACCAAGGAAAATGTAATGGCTTGGATCTCCTTCGGCAGGGGAAGCATCTCGGAAAAGGAATCCTCCGATCCCAAACAAAATGGCTCCTACAAACAGAAATGTCCAGCGAAAAGATCTGGAAGAATTAAGAGCCTTGTCTGAGAAAAAAATACATCCTAGAAATTCTCAGATCAGATTCCCAAACAGTCTCTAAGAACTTTTCCGAAGGGCAATCACATTGCCCAGAATCAAAAAAACGATCCCAAGCCCAGCCAACCAACTCAAACGGTAGTCTTCAAAAATCATGGAAATGATGATGGCAATCAGTGGCACAATGACCAGGGCATAAGCCGCCTTATCAGCACCAATCTTTCCGATCAGGGTGAGGTAAGCTGTAAAAGAAATGATAGAACCAATGATGGCGAGATAAATCAGAGAAAGGACATAGGGTAGAGTAGGGGAGAAGGAAATCGGTTTGCCACTGACCCATGCAATCAGGAACATGGCCACCCCTCCATACAACATCCCAATAGCATTGGTTGAGATGACAGGTAGTTGATGTAGTTGTTGGTTGTAGGCAGAGGTGATATTGCCCAGAGAGGCCATAAGCACACCTCCCAAACAAAACGCCAATCCAAGAATTGTTTTGCGATTCATCTCATAGGCAAGCAATTCAGGAGCAAAAATAAGGGCCGTTCCTATCAACCCAAGGATAGCACCAACCATTACATGTTTTCGAAGAGGCGTCTTGAGGATCAGACGTCCAAACCCCATATTGAGGAATATAATCAACGAGAAAATCAGGGCTACCAATCCACTGGCGATGTATTGCTCAGATTGGTAAGCAAACCAATAGTTAAACCCAAATAAACAAAGGGCCTGTAAAAGGATTCGAAGATGCTGTTCCCGAGTGAAGGACAGAGAAATGTTCCTGATCTTGCAAAAGGCAATCAAGACAACTCCTGCGAGAATAAATCGATAAGCAACTGAATATAAGGGATCTACCTGGCCGAGCTGAAAGGTGATCGCATACCAGGTAGAGCCCCAAATAACAGCAGGAATTGCAAACAGAACTCCTTGCCTGTTGTCAAGAGAAGTTTTCATCTGACAATGATAGGGAAAACTCCCTATCATTGCTCAGAATGTATGATGCTTTCTTAATCCCTGATGACAATTTTTGTGCTATTCAGGGGAATGCCAGCAGTCCGTACAACGACCATATAGATTCCTTTAGGCAAGTCAGCGGTTGGTACCCGAAGAGACTGTATGCCCGGAGATGTCTGATCAAGATGTTTAAGGAAAACTGTCTGTCCCGCAAGATTGATCACTGCCAGTTCGACAGTCTGCTCGTATGGCCAATGAAGGACAGCCTGGTAGGACTCTCCCTGCCTTACTGGATTTGGGAAAATGTTCAATTCTACTTCTGGTTGGAACTTCACTTCCTGAATGTCGGAGGTCGTTACACTCCCGTCCTGATGTAGTTGCTGAATGCGATAATAATTGATCCCTAGTTGAGGCAGTTCGTCGATGGCTGAATATTCTTTCCCGGAAGTTTGGTCCCCATCTGCTGAGACGACCAATAGTTCTTTGAAAATTCGTGCATCTGTCGAGTGCTCTATCCGGAAGGCATTCACAGGATCTACCGTCGTCGTACGCCAGGCTAATTGAACAGAATTTCCTGCCTGAATAGCTGACAAATCAATGTCCTCAGGTCCCAATGAGGTAGATGGTGGATAGAGAAAGTCTGTAGGAACAACTTCTCTACTTAGTGAACTGCTCGACCATTCAAGTTTGGCAGAGGCGTAGACATTTTGCTGATAATATTCCATCCGGATAGGAACCCGGCTCCAGGCTGTCATGGCGATGGTGCCTGAAAATTCAGTAACCTCCTGGTCATTCCACTGATCAATGACTAGTTGATTGTTTACCCACAATCTGACCCCATCATCTGAAGAAGTTGTGAAGGTAAACGTTTCTGAATAGGGTGCTTCAATCTCCCCTTCCCATTTTACAGAGAAAGTTTCGTAATTCATGCTGGGATCGGGTCTTCCACTTCCCCAGTAAAAATCAACCGTTGGATCTGTCCTGTTCAGGACAGGAGTGGTCAAATCGAGATTGTCATAATAGATGGCTGGTACGCCCGTCCCGCTGGCACTTCCTGAGGGAGATACCCAGAAACTTTGTGCCACTTCTGGTGCAGGATCATAACTTCCATTTCCAGTTTGCTGTGCGATGATCGTTACCTGACCTGTGGCCCCGGTCAAGCTAACGGTATTTCCGGCAAGTGTGGCAGGTCCACTGATAGAATAGGAAATTGCCAAACCAGAACTACTCGTTGCAGGAAGAGTAAAGGAAGGATCGCTGGTCAGCTTATTGTTCAGGCTGGGAAAGGTGATCACCTGTCCCATCAATCCACTCCCAAAATCTGGGGAAATACTTGCGATCCAATCAGAGATTAGTTCTACCCCGCTTGTATCAATGAGGTTTTTGGCCAATTGCGGCATGGCGATATCATTATGAACCGTTCTTAGGCGTTCCATCAGGACAGATCGCTCTTCCTGCCCCGGTATGATGATTCTGCTATCATGAATGCCCAAATCTAACTGCACACTCCCAAAAATGAGGCCCTGATTTGCCAAAGGAATATCCAATCTGGCATCAAAGTCTGCATCTACACCTGTTCCTGGTTGATGACAACTGGAACAATTTGCATCCAAATAGGATCTTGCCCGGTCTTCCAGCGATGCCGACAAATCCTGTGAAGATGCAGAAGTCAGAATGCTGCCCAGGTTGGCTGTGTCTGGATCTGTGTCAAACATCTCCAAGTGCGTAAGTGTTTTTAGCTGATTGGCTGTTCTTCCCGTTTCTGCATAGAAAGCATCTCCATTGAGTTGGCGTGTATTTGGCCCCAAAAACCCTTCAGTGGTTGAATTGTGGCAGTTGAGACATTCGCCTCGGGATGGATAATACCAAGTTAGACTTCGGTTTCCAGTAGCGGTATTGATGGTCAGGGTATCGGTATGCTTGTCAGGAAGAAGATAGGCTTCTGTTTGAGCATCATTCCAGCGATAAGTCATCCCATAATAATTACCATCATTGCCATAGATGAGGAATCGAGTTTCGAGTTTTTTGGTGATGGCGGGATTGGTGTCGTCTATGGGAAGTTCAAAATGTTTGACAAGAACAGAACCATTTGGAAAAATCCATTCGCCGTTCTCAGAATATTGAATTTGTTCGGCAGAGGAATTGTGCGTCCCATCATTGGGAATGATCATCCATCGTGATTTGATGGCTGCATCAGACCAAAATGGTTCATTGAGTTCGTAGGGAACCATGAAACTTTCTGGTGTGAGCGGACTGAGGCTGGAGAATACTCCTGTTGCAGAAAGGGAATCTGGCGGTTCTGGTGCTCCCGGTGTCTGACGATCCAGTTTGTAGACTTTGCCTGAATTTCCATATTTCAGGATGTACAGTTCATTGTTGTTGTCAAACCCAAAAGCGGATGGTGCAAAAGAGAGCGTCATCAATTCGGCGGTCGTAGAATCACTGGGGTCCAGGGCCCACAATCGCTTGCTTCCATAATCGGCATAGATATATTTGCCTGTAATATCAGTATGTGTAGGTCCACGGTACACATATCCTCCTATGACACTGATACCGTCCCCATGATCATACTCCAAAACAGGAACCTGCTCAACCCCATTCAGGCTGCTGGGCTGGCTTTTGGGTCCTGAAACAGTGCCTTCGCGATATGGCCATTGGTAGTTGCCTCCAGAAACGATGATGTCAATTTCTTCTCGTTTGTTTTGGCCAACATCTCCCAGCCAGATCTGATTCGTGGGAGGATCATAAGTCATCCTGTGCGGATTCCTGAATCCTACTGCAAAAAACTCTTCAAGGGTCCCACCTGATGGGTCCTGGAAAGGATTGGAATTGGGAATGAAATAATTGGCAGTAAAGGAAGCATCTGCTCCATCTACGGTCTGAGGTTGGCGCAGAATGGCATGGCTAGTAGTTGGGTCTCTATCTACATCGATCCTGAACACCCCTCCGAACAGGCGGTGGTCAATATCCTGGCCATGTCCATAGAAGTTGTTTCCCCCACCTTCATCTCCAATGCTCAAATAGAGGTAGCCATCATTTCCAAAAAATATACCCCCGCCATTGTGATTGTTTTTACGGTCATACAGGTGCATCAATACCAATTCTGAACTGGCATTTGCCGGTCCAGGAATGCTAGGGACTTCAAAGCGAGAAAGCCTTGAGTACCATTTACTTCCCACATCAAATTGATAAAACACATACACATAGTTGCTATCGATGCCATAGCGGGGGTGAAAGGTAAATCCCATCAGGCCACTTTCCCCATATACATGTGTCTGAGAGCTGATATTCAGAAAAGTAGAGGAGCTGGACACCGTTTCGTTATTATCAAATACCAATAATTTGCCACCATGCTCTGCTACAACAATTCGATTGGTCGTTGGCTCCCCTTCCAGGTGGATAGGGTCATTAAAGGTTAGATTTGGAAAAGCATTGACTGTAATCCATGCCCCTGAGCCCCCTTGGCCGGGAGTCATAGATGGAAATGTGTCATTGGCGAAGATACCTACGGGAACAGGATTATCCAGCCCGTGATTTATTGTTACAAATGGTAAGAACCCAAGAAAGCAGATGGAAAAGGATAATAAAAGCAGTTTTCCAGAACGATCGGTTCTTTGAAGGAAATACGATACTAATTGCATGGTGATCAGGCAATAATAATGATAATCAAGGAAGGGTGCAGTATTAGCTAAAAGTTGGCGTGATTTAAGGCTGGAATGTGACCTACAAATGTACTGTAGTCAACGAGAATATCAAAGAATTTCGTCTCTTGATATATTCAACATCTCAATAGCCAAAATGTTTGAGAATGTGAAAAGGAATGTTTGTACAAGAGGAGAGGAGAGTTGGGTGAAAATCGATAGGTAGAGTTCATAATCGTAGGGACTTAACAATGATTCTGTATAGATAATTTCTGTGTTATTCTCTGAAGTACAAAGGACATTCCATTCTAAATCTTTCTTTCCAATAGTCTGATTATTAATATGTTAAGTTTTTGCGCTATGTGTTCATGATTCTCGTTTTGAGAAACCGATCTCCATATTTAGACGAGAGACTGAGAATAAGTCACCCATTTGGATGGAATATCTCTTCTTTAATGGGGAAGTCGGTTCATGAATCGTCCGTAGGTATATGTCCCCAGAAGCGCCCCTAGGAGTACAACAAGGAAGATCCAGTACCCCTGGCCCAGCAATACATAGATGGGTCCGGGACATGCACCAATCAATGCCCAACCCAGACCAAAAATACTTCCTGCCAACAGGTGTCTTTTGGGTCTGAAGGTCATCGGAGTATAGGTAAGAAAACTCCCATCGAGAGCCTTCCAACGGAATCTTTTGACCAAAAAGAAGAAAAGCGCACTTAAGCCCGCTCCTACACCCAGGATTCCAAACATATGGAAACTCTCAAATCTGAACATCTCAAGTATTCTGAACCAGGATATGGCTTCTGATTTGGTCATTGTGATCCCAAAAAGAATACCACTGATAAAAAATGGAAAGTGTTTCATTATTTATTGTATGAGGGAATGATCCAAAACTAGATAGTAAGAAGGGTAGGGAGAAAGAGATGCACCATCAGAAGTCCACCAATAAAAAATCCAACAACTGTCAGAAGTGAAGGCAACTGAAAGTGTGCCAGGCCAGTGATTCCATGGCCAGAGGTACATCCCCGTGCATATCGGGCACCAAAGCCAATCAGAAATCCACCTGCTAATGCTAGCAGAATCCCTTTTACACTGGAAAGATTGAAAATGTCTGTGGGGAGAAAGCCTCTGCCAGACTGATCTACTTCAGGATACGAAATATGCATGCTTGTCAAATACGCCACTGTAGAATCAGAAATGGCGACTGCTTCCGGACTACTAAAGAATAAGATTGCAATGGCCCCACCAGCGATTGCACCAGTGACAAATGCAAACCGCCACAGCTCCGCAGGAAGATCCATCTTGAAAAATGGAAGCTGTTTGCCTGCACCCACCGCGGAACAAATGGCTTTGAAGGAAGTTGAAATCGCAAAACTTTGGCCCAACCAATTGAGCAAGATGAGAATTAGAGTAATCATGAAACCAGAAAAAGCCCAATGCCAGGGCTGCCTGATGAGATCCATAATTGTAGTCAAGGTATTCATGAGCTAAGGGTGAATAAGAACAACTTGAATGGGGCTAAGGTAAAACAGCAGGGAGTAGTTGTGTGGTAAAATGGCTGACAGTTTGCTAGATTATCAAGAGCCGGGTTTGGGAAAAGGAATGCCCGGAACACGTTTGCTAATCTGAATCAATGATCGAAACGGGGTCTCGATTAGAATGATTGTTTGGAATTGGTGTAGGGGGGATTTTGACAGTACTTAACATAATATAATTTATGTATAGTGTAGGTAGGTATCATTTTAATCAACCCTTTGCAATATGCACCAATAGTGCCCCCTGGTTTTTTATGCTCTCCTGTTGAAGAAGGTGAGCTCGGCCTGAAGGATGTGTTCGGCGACATAGTGAGCCAGGCGGGTTTTTCCGGTACTTGATTCTCTCGTTACCAGAAGTGGCTGGCGAAAATTCTCGTTCTGGGCAGGAATGATTTTGGCCTTGCTTGAGCCGGTTAGAAACAAGAAGTTTTTCCATAAACCTTTTCTAGGTCTATGGTTCTTTGGACCGACTTTAATAGGGAGGCATAACGGGATACAATTTGGGTATTTTGGGGGAGAGTTGCAAGGGAGCAGAGGAATTCTATTGCCTCACAAAAGGCTGATAATAGGTTCTTCCATCAACTGTCATCATGAGCCCATACACTCCTGGGACTAAATCTGCCGCTTCCATGTTCACCCTATGTTCTCCAGGTGTAAATATTGATGTTTCTTGTACTGGAAGGAGTTGTCTTCCCACCAGGTCGCAGAGGGTGATCTCAACTTCTGCTGTTTTTAGAAGAGTAAAGCGCAGATGCAACTGATCCAATACAGGATTCGGAAATATGGTGAATTCAATCTCTTCTTTGTTGCCAATACTGGTAGTCCGATCGGGGGGATGCGTATAGAGAAGGTATAACTTCCCAGGGTCTGGATCTAGTTCATATGGCAACACCAGACGCATACCTGTAATGATGAGGCGATCATCCTCAAAAGCCTTGACAGCTGTTGGAAAGACATATGGTCCTCCATAATAATCAGACTCATAATACTCTCCATCAACAGAAAGGCGGCTAATCATCACATGTCGAAAATGAGGACCTGGATCGAGGTTTATTCCCAGCAAAATCAAATCTCCACTTTGAGGCAGTCTGATCATTTGTCTGAAAGAGTAGTGTGAATTCGGATAAGATTTGGCCCAAATCAGTTGGCCCATGCTGTCTATACGCTTTATATTTGGCCCTGCAAGAATGTAATCTCCATCCTCTAATGCCAATATTTGACGCGTTCCATGAACAGTTTGAAGATTGTTGATTTCATAGATCAATTCTCCTGTAAAGGACAATCTTTTGAAACGAGCAAGATCCGGATGAATCATTGTGAGCCCAAGACTGTCATGTGTGAAAACAGGAGATCCAAATTCCCATTCAAAAAAGAGACTCGCTTTATTGACAAATCTGCCTGTTGAATCCAAAGTATGAAGATAAACAGAATCCTCTAACTCACTTTTTGTCAAAGTTGTATACAATTTATCATGAGAATACAGATAGGAAATTTCGGATAATTCACAATAAGGGTTTTGAGACAGGCTATCAAAAAGGATGTTCAGATCTTTATCCACAATCAAATAGTTTATTTTATTTGATTCAGTGCCCGTCAAACTATCATCCTCACAAGCAAGTATCCCTACTGCTTGGCGATAACTGATCGCAAGCCTGTTTGAGGATAGTCTGATTATCTGTCGAATGGTCTCAAAGCCCGATGCAGCAGGTATAGGAAAAAATTGCGAGGAAATAACTTTAGCAGAATCAAGCCTGAACTTTGACAGTTGAAAGCCTATAGTCGCTGAGCCTTCAATCGGAAAGCCAGTATAAGAAGAATCCCAATCTGACAGCGTTCCTGCAAGAAATATGGTTGAATCATTGTCAATCACCACATCAACTCCTCTATATTCCAGCTGATCCTCCATCAAATACAGCTCCAATAGAGGCGTTTGCGCCCAAAAATATGGCATCCAGACTAATAGCGAAATACTGAAAATCACTGGTCTCATTACAAATGAATTCATTGGTGTAATAAGTTGATCTGTTTACCTTTGAATCATTAATTTTTCCTGAAAAATAGTCCGGTTGCCACTCATTCCTTTTAAGAAGTATATATTCTCAGGCAGCTTAGAAATATGTATTTTTTCCTCTTCCTGATCTTTGTCCATTTTATCTTCCAACACTACCCGTCCAGTCAGGTCATATACTACAATTCTTGTCCTTTCTGACAATACCAGCTTAATCCAAATGGAGTCAATAATGAATCATGGGTGAATTCAATGTAAATATCAGAAGCAACTGAATCCAAATCTTGATGAGCTAATTTATTTGCCAAAGCAGATGGGTACCAGGTTCCGTTTTGGAAAGTTGGCTCTGTTGGATCTGGCGTAAAGTTATGGAAGTATTGTATTATTCTTGATGATCCTAGCACCTCGCTTGCTAAGGGTTCATACCTTGCAGTAATTCGAATGATTTCAGAAGATGTTATTAATGTCTCCCATATATCTGCTGCATATTCAAATGCTGCCATCGCCGCAGGAGGAATATCATTTGCGGAAATTGTATCATTGTTTTGAGTTTAGGGAGTTTATCTAGACTGATCTCCTGCCATCGCCTCTTTAAACCTCAAAAAAAAGCTCGTCCCCTCCCCTACCCTAGATTCAATCTCAATTGTGGCCTCATGCGCATCAAGCGCTCTTTTGACAATGCTGAGCCCCAGGCCTGATCCGCCGCGACTTGAGCTGGAAAAAGGCTCAAAGAGTGTTGGGATCTGCTCTTTGGAAATACCTTTGCCATTGTCTTTTACCATGACCGCTCCATCTTGATAGCGAATGTCAATCACTGGCAAGCGATTTTCAGATCTATTCTCCATGGCATTTTTAAGAAGATTTTGAAAGATCTGGTGCAGCATAACAGGATCACCTGTAATGGTAGGCAGCTTAGAGATCCGGATCTCTGCTTTTTCAGCTTCAATTTGCGAAAAAAGCGCCGCCTGCACTTTTTCAAGGGTCTGATTGAGATCTACAGATTCAAAATGCGCTTTTGAAGTTTCTGTGAGGGATTTGGAATAGCTTAAGATGCCACTCATCAGCTCATCTGCCTGATCGAGTGCCAGGAGGATCCTATCAAACTCAGGCGCGAGGTGCTCTGGCACTTTTGGAATGGACCTTTGCAGGATCTGGGTAAAGCTATAAGCTGTTCTAATGGGGCCTTTGAGATCATGTGAGATGGTATGGGCAAAGGCTTTGAGATTTTCATTCATTGTGCTCAGGGCCTTGTTTTGGGCCTTGATCACGCTCTCTTTTCGCTTGAGCCGAAGCAGGACCAGCAGAAGAAGCGCAAGAAGCAGAGAGATGCTTCCTATTCCCATCCAGAGCTGACGATTCATAAGCTGGGTGTAGCCGAGTTGCTTTTTTTGACTGCTCAGCTTTTCTCTTGCTAGCAAAAGCTCAGTTTTGCCCTTGAGGCCGCTTACCAAAATGCTGTCTTTGAGATCTCTGTAGATCTCATGATAGACAAGGGCTTCTTCGGATCTTCCCATTCTTTGAAAGCTCATTGAAAGCACCTCTGCTGCATTGTAGCGGCTGTTGATATCTCTTTTTTTCTCTAAGGCCTTTTTCCCAAGCCGTATCACCTCTTTATGCTCTCCTTTGGCTAGGGCGATATACATCCTTGCCTCCGGCTCTAACTCTTCAATCTCTTCCAGGCTTTTTCCTTTAAGATAAGCTCCTATCAAACTATCTGTTTGAGAGCTGTAGCTATTTGTATATCCTGCAAACATGATCAGGTCTCTGGTCGACTGGCGCTTTCTATTGTAAAGATTTTGCTTGCTGATAAGTTCAAATGCTGATTCGAAGTGTTTTTTTGCCCTTTCTTCTTCATGTTGATCCAGATAATGATAACCGAGTACTCTGTGGGCAAAATGCTGAAGCTCACGCACAGGAATTGGAATGGGGAGCGGATGTAAGGCAAACATCTCAAGGGCCTCTTCTGCAATGTTTGCCATGTGGGGGGTATCTCCAATAACTGCTGAGGCGTAGAGCAAATAAGTGGAAGCTTTGGCCTTCACTGACCAGTCCTCTGCCTCCCTGGCCATGCTCAGACCTTTTTCCAGGTGCACCAGGGCGCGGGTAAAATCCTGATTTTTAAAATGGGCAATTCCCAGATACACTTCTGCTCTCGCTAGCTCTTGCGGCTCTTTGGCAAGACTTTGCAATCGATTGGCAAGTGGCAGCAAGGACTGACCATTTTTGATCCTAAGCATGCTGTGAAACTGAAGGTAGGAAGCCTGTAGATTTAAGGCTCGTTTGAGCTCACGATTGAGTATCATCTCTGCCAGAATGTTCCGCAGTTTATTGGAGATATCGATGACAGAATCAGGCGAAAGCTCGGTCAGCACAAGAAGCGAATCCAGCTCTTGCAAAGCTTTTGGCAGCTGATCCAGGGACACTTCTTCCTCCAGGCTTAGTAGAGCTTGAAGCCTTTTTGGAAGATCTGAGCGGGTATAGGAATCCTGCCTGCAGCTGGTTAGTAGACAAACACTTAGCACAACTACAGTCAGGCCACAGAAAATGGGCGTTTTCATAGAAGGGGATGCAATAGCATATTGAGGTCAAGGAGGAAATTGTCAAAGTCCTTTTGCTTGGCAATGAACTCATCTGCGCCGGCCGCTTTTGCAGCATTCATGTCATCGATTTTGCTGGAGGCGGTAAAAACAATCACCTCTGTTTGCGGATAGCTTTGTTTGATCTGGCTTGTCATTTCAATGCCATTCATGCTGCTGCCTTCAAGGTCAATGTCAACAAATGCCATGTCAATGGGCTGTGCATTTTGTAGCTGATCGAGCCCTTCTTCGGCTGTTGCAGCGGAGATCACCTCAGGCGTTCCTGAGGCAAAGCCCAAAAAGTTAAGCGCAGTTCGAAACAGATGATCCTGGTTTCTGTCATCTTCTACAAGTAGGATTTTCATAATTCTGTGTGATAAACATCTGATGAAAGATAGAGTGTATGTAAAATGGCATCCTTGATTTCTTAATTTAGTTATTGGGTTATTGAGTGTATTCGGTTTTAGGTTACTAGGAAAAAGTCTTGTGTTTTATTTATCATCATATGCAGCACCAAATTTCCATCCAGACTAATAACCTAAAAACTTCCTAACCAATAACTCAATAACTAGCTCCCTATTCGGGCAGGTTTTCTTTGTTTTGCGAGATGGTGGGCTGAAAATCGAAATTGTCAAAATAGGCATACATGCCAATCACTTCTCGAAGGCTTTTGAACGCTTGGGTGCCATCAGGGGTGGTGGCATAGACCTTTCCAAAGCGCTGCACATCTTCTAAAAGGTCAATGGCTCTTAAGATAACATCGACTCTGGTTTTGAGCTTGGGATCATTCAGATCTTGTAAAAGCCCATCTACTTTGGCCCAGACCGCATGGGAGACCCGCAGAGAGGTTGAGCGTTTGAAATGGCTGTTTTCAATGCTAAAGCCTTTCCCGGAGGGAAGCGGGAATCCGTCTACGAGGGTGGTATCTCCTTCATATCCGAGCGTTCTGACATGTTCCCAAATTTCTTTGGCCGTTCCGAATTTGTTGTAAGCGGTATTCTCGCTGATCAGCTGATAGGTATTCATATTTGTTAGGCTTGATAACGTTTCGTAGCAGATAAATAGAATCAATGAGCTCAGAATTTGGGTGTTGTCAAAAGTCTGGTTCTTCCCCAGTAGACTTCCAGGCGTATGCCCCCGCTTAGATAATCCCTGGCTACCGCTCCTTTTGGGAAATCCCATTCATAAAAACCAATGATATTTCGGCGATACTCCCCATAAATCGCCAAGGCTACTCTCCCTTCTTTCGCATATGCCATCGGCTTTCGAAAGAGCACATATCGAAGCATCGGGCGAATGAAGATCCCGGGATCAATGGCCAGGCGTGTCCTTCCATAGCCTTCAACAGAAATCCCCTGATTGTTATATCGCCAAATGTCCCATTCGTCAGTTCCTGAACGAATTTCAGGTCCAAGAGCAATCACCCCTTCCCAACTGTTCGCATAGATTGCAAACTTTCTTTCGTAGATCCCTTGAAGAGTGAAATACACACTGTTTTTTGGGGAAAAATTTGACTGGGACCAGATTCTGTTCCATTGACCATTTGCCAATGGTTCATATGTGCATTGGTGACAAGTAACACCAGCGTTCAATGCTATTCCTATCCTTTCAGAAGCATCTTTTGATCTTAGCTTGCTGTATTCCAAAAACAGGTTTTTTTCTCCTAAATGATACAGATGTACGCTTTGCTGAAGACTTTTGTATTTGGGCACATGAAAAAAGCCAATCCCTCCGCTGATTCGGTGTTTCATTTGCTGAGAGAAGGCATCTTGATAGCCTCCTAGAGATAGGGTGGAGATGACAAGGATGTAGAGATATGATTTCATGATGGGCTTATCTTTGTTGAATGTGAAGCGGATAAGAAACTTTGAGTCCTTCCCGCTCTATCTGCATGAGATAATAGCCAGCTGGCAGCTGTTGTAATGGGAATTTTCTTGAAAGCCGCTTGATCTGCTTGTGCAACTCGCTAAAGAGATGAATGGCTGTGTACTAATTCATGGCTAGCTAAAAGTAAACTTATATAATTGTGTTGCAAATTCAAAGTGCAATAACACATTTTGCAAACTGTTTATAAAATGTAGGTATTGACTCACTTCTTTGATTGCTCCAAGCATGAATCGCACCAGGCTGGTGATGAGGACCTTGGGAACGGAAAGGCCAGGCTCCGCAGGACAAGACGCATAAGCACTAAGAAATGATAAGGCCACAGGATCTGCTTGTCTGCCACCTCTGGATCCAAGCCCCTCCCTTTATTGTTCTTCAAAAGGGAGAAGCTGAGGTCATGGATAGGTGAATTTCTTTTTCTATCTTTCAGGATGAAGGAGTTGATCCTTCCTCATAAACACCCCATCTAAAACACAATCCCATGAAACAACGATTCCTATGGACGGTCATCGCATTTTGCTTGACACATATGCTGATTCATCCCCTTCACAGTCAGCAATTTGTCAACTCTTCGTTTGAGATTTTGGGACCGATTGTGGAGCAGCCCGGCCCTCCCTGGTCCTTTTATCTGCCTAGAAGTAGCCCAGATCTCCAACCTGGTCAGTTTGGGATTAAACGCAAAGCCCAGCATGGCAGAAAATTTGCCGGCATAGTATTCAGGCCTGATAGTTCTACCGAGTACTTGCGCCAGTACCTCACTCAGCCTCTGCTCCCCCAAACTGATTATTACTTTACCATTTGGCTTTGCTATTCTGAAAGATATAATCCCTGGGGCGGCCATCCTGCAAGGCTCCGGTTTTTAGGCCGCAAGAATCTGATCGACCCTTTACAGCTTTTATGGTCCTCCCCTATCATCGATCATGAGGATTGGAGGCAATATCACATTCATTTCAAAACATCAAATCTGCCATTGATAGATTTTTTCTTTCAGGCCTATTTCAGCTCACCAGAGTATACAAATGGTGGCGTGTTGATTGACAATATCGGATTGATTCAAGAGGGCCGACTGCCACAGATCGACCTTGGACCTGATACCATCTTGTGCGAAGGAGAAAGTCTGACTCTTCCTCTTGAATATGATGGTTTCTCTACCCTAATCTGGCAAGATGGGCGTTCTGAGCAGCAGATAGAGGTTCGCGAGGCGGGAACCTATGTGCTCACTGCGAGCACCGATATCCTTACTATTTCTGATACGATCAAGGTAGAATACACAAAGATTCCTGATGTAGACTTAGGGTCAGATACAAGCCTTTGCGCTGGCCTTGAATTAGAATTAAGTGCTGAGGTAGATGATTCTGAGGTTCAATATATATGGGAAAATGGCTCTACAGACCCCAATCGAACTATTCAGGAAATGGGGAACTACCAAATCAGGCTTCAAAAGGGTCGCTGCCAACAAATGGACAGTATTTATTTGCAATTTCGAGATTGTGAGCTGGTCTTAAAGATGCCCAATGTGATCTCTCCCAATGGAGATGGAATAAATGAGCGCTTTATACCCATTGAGATCAAGGACGTATTTAGCCCAGAACTAAGGGTTTACGATCGCTGGGGAATGCAGATGTATGCTGCCACAAATTTAGATCAAGGATGGAAAGGGGAAGCCCCCTATGGACCTGCAAAAGAAGGAACTTATTTTTGGATTTTGACCTATCAAGACGGATATGGAAATGAATTTGTGGACAAAGGATCTTTGACTCTTCTTAGATAAATACATGTCGTGAAATATTTGTAAAAAAAAGAATACATTTTTTGAGTATTCTCTTGTTTTTACGCTTGAATGTTTTTAGCTTGAAGCAACCTTGACTTCAACTATCTCGAAGAACCTAATAATATTACGTTTTGATCTTTCACCAACTTTCATTATTCAATTGAATTGTGAGAGGGATGGAAATTTTCCTTACTCACTCCCTACAGAAAATGGGGGTCTGGAAATCTATGCTAAATTTTTTCTTGAATACGTGATCTATATTTTCTGTACAACCCATTGAAAATCAGTCGCAAATCCATGAAACCTACGTAATTCCCCACTACATTTCTGAAAATCCTCTTTTGATCGCCTGATCTGACAAGACAGGCCTAAGAGAGCTATGCACAAAAAGTCAAATGTGTGCTCAATCGTTTTTGATTGAGCTGATTTTGACCTTAGGGATTCTTTTGCCTTTGGGCAAGAGATCCTAATCAGATATTCCGAGATCTCAATTTTCTGCCAAGTCGCAGAGAGGTGATCCTTGTTTTTGACATTTTTGTTAGATCAATCTTTTAAATGTAAAACCATGAGACGATCGGTTATTTTTATCATATTTTTCAACATCCTCTTCTTATCATTCTCTTCTTTTGGACAAGAATCGCCAGTAAATATCCCACCTTCTCCAAATGCAGCTGGCTTGGGAAAGTATCTGGAAATTCCTGTTGGTTTATATTCAGGGATTCCCAGCATTGATGTCCCAATCTGGACCTTGAAAGGAAAGGAAATGAGTGTTCCTATTGGTCTTTCTTATCATGCAGGAGGGATCAAAGTGGAGGATAATGCTTCTTCAGTTGGGTTGGGCTGGTCTCTGCGGGCTGGAGGAACTGTCTCCCGAACTGTCAGAGGTTTACCCGATGAGGGAAGCCATGGCTATCTATCGGGGAGTGTTCCTTTAGATCCTACGACGAGTAATTTTTTCTACGATGTTTTGGAAGGAACAGCAGATCCTCAACCTGATGCATTCTTTTTCAGCTTTCAAGGGTATTCAGGAAAATTCGTCTTTGATGAGAATGGCATACCTCATATACATCCATATCAGGATCTTGAAATCAGTTATACTATGGGTGGTGTTGAGTTTGGCACTTTCACAATCACAACCCTTGATGGAGCGCAGTATGTATTTGGAGAAAATGCAAACTATGAATCTACTACTACGGGAACAACAAGTTGGTCTGTGCCTCCTGGCAGCACGCTCGGCAATCCAAACCATGAAATTGAGCAGGATTCCTCTACAAATACCTCTCGGACGAGCTGGTATTTGACCAGTATTATTTCCCCTTCCCAAACGGAGACATTTACATTGAATTATGCTTCTGATAATTATGAATTTAGAGGTCCTAAAAAAGGCAACTTTGGTTACAGAGCGAACGGAGATGTGGAGTTTCGAAAACTCTCAAGAACGACGATTAAAATCTTAGGGAGGATTCTAACTGAAATTAGCTGCAATTCAAATGGTCTATCTGTATCTTTTGAGGCAAACAAAGAACGGAATGATGTCCGAATCGCTTCTGGAACCTCCAATAAAGCGAAGGCCTATACCAAAATAATTGTGAAAGACATTTTGGGTAATTCCAATCGCGTTTTTGTTCTACATACAGATTATTTCCGCCATCCTTTATTAGATGTATCAAATTCAGGAATAGCATCTGAGGAAGAATTCCTTTTCCAACGGTTGAAACTTACATCTGTCCAAGAGTTCTCTGGAAATGAAATCCAATCCAAACCCGCTTATGAATTTGTCTATGATGAAGGCATTGCACTTCCTCCTAAAGACGCACATACGCAGGATCATTGGGGATATTTCAATGGTAGTGCGACTACAGAAACAAACTTAGACAACTATTATAGCGATTATTTTATGGTTCCTCCTTATGAAGGAGGCCTGGAGAATGGTCCATTATTCTACTATTATTACAATTACAATGATCCCTCAAATCTGCAAACCTATGATATAGAGGCCCCTCTCTTTATCAGTAAACAAGGTACAAATAGAGAACCAAGCTTTCCTGGGATGAAAGCAGGAATCCTGGAAAGCATTATATATCCAACAGGAGGAACAACAGATTTTACCTATGAACAGCATCAATATGGGTATGTAGCCAATGTAGATTTTGCAGATACGATCTATCAAGTGGAAGCTCCTTTAGCTGAAGTAGATCGGCCTTGGGACGAACCTGATGCGCTTGATGAAGAAGTTGTGGAATATGGACAATTTACAGTTGGTCCAAGTCAGATTGTTGAAGTAGCGTACGAAGTAATGTTTTCCTATGAGAATTCCACAGAATTTGCCAATGGCTATTCCTATACAGATAATGAAGTAGAACTGATCAAGATAGGAGATCCTAACCCAATTGTGAAAGTGTATTATGATGTCGATGTGAATTCGGGGATTATTGTTGAAGAAAAACCAGGGCAGCTAACCATTTTAACACCAATAGATAACGATGATGATGATAGCGACTTTCCTAACGGAATCACAGCAACCGTCTCAGGCTCTTTTAATATTCAGCTTGAATCTGGTGAAAGTTATCTCCTTCGAGCCAAAAGAGCCAAATCGTTTGTGAATGGTATCAATGTCAGAAACAATACCCGCGCCTGGATTCAGATTGTACAGAATGTGGAGAATGATCAGGTTTCACAAATCATTCATGAGTTTGATGCTGGAGGTCTTCGCGTCTCTCAGAAAACAGTCAATCCCGACGGATATGGTACGCCTATGGTTGAGAATTACACCTATCATATGTTCGACAATAATGGGAATGATCTAGGCAATTCTAGTGGTTGCATGGTCGCATTGCCAGAACACAACAGAAGTACCTATTACTATCAGGAGGAGTCTTCACCTGTAATCGTCTCAACAGTACCGTCGGGAAGTTTTTGGAATCAAGTTTGGGGTTGGATACAGAAAATTATTGGTGTATATAATATCTCTAATGGGCAATTTCAAATAAATGGAAATAGCTATCTCGTCTTCGAAATGGCTTCTGATCACCCGGTTGCATTAGGGACAACTCAAGGGAATCCTTTAGGGTATCGTAAGGTCAAAGTATCACAGCCAGGAAATGGTTTTACCATTTATACCCATTCTTCGGCCTTTGAGCACCCTGACGAACTTCCTGGTCGACTCAAATGGCTTAGCTGGCTTCAAAACGGTAATATTCCCAGCCCTCCAACTGATTGGGGAGAATATGATATTGCTCAGGATATTCCCCGGTTTTATTATCCCTTTTTGCCAACGAAAGATTTCGATTGGAAACGAGGATTACTGTTGAACCAACATACATACAACGAAAGTAATGAGCAGTTATCTCGTGTGGTCAATTCTTATGAATTCCTGGAGATGAGTACCGTTCTTGGATATAGCACAATTTATTCTGGGATTCAAATCAAATATTTTGGACTCAATCAGGCATTTTATCCATGGGTTGAGTACATAGACAATGATTTCGTTGTTGGTTTTACAAATCTGAACATTAGCATTGAAACCATTTTTGAACCAGGAGAAACAGCAGGTATTTCCATAAGCAGATCTAATAGCTATTTAGGTAATTATCATAAGCAAATGACCCATTCCAGAGTTGTCAACAGTGATGGAAGAATCGTGGAAAATAGGATGAAATATGCACCTGATTATATCCAATCCCTAAATATTGGTGCCAATTCCAATCTTACTATCCAAGACTTGTTAGACGAAAATATGATTGCCATCCCTATTGAAACTCAAACTTGGGAAGGTACTGATGCGGATCTGAAACTTGTTCAGGCAACCGTTACTACCTTCAAAGATTTTAATGATTCTGGTAGTGGAGAGAAGAACATTCGCCCTTTTGAGACTTATGTTTTTGAGTCGAACGTACCATTTGACTTAATAGAGAACAAATACACTAGTAGATTTCAAGATATTTTTCCAGAACCTAACTTGTACATCAAAAGGTCAGAACTTGATTATCTAGCTCAGGGTCCCCCCATTCAGTTTAATATTATTCCTGGTATCCCTCTAACCTATATTTGGACACACAATCAAAGTATGATCGCTGCTCAAGTTTCCAATGCTTTGGCGAATGAAGTAGCCTATTGCAGCTTCGAAGCGCCCAATGTAACAGCTGATGGAAACTGGACCATCATCAATGGCGGGGGCATATGGCAGTTGGGGGGAAAGACAGGACTGAGAGCTTTTGAACTTCCAACTAGCAGTTCTAAGGTAGAAAAAACAGTTACTCAAGCTGGAGATTATACGGTTTCTCTCTGGTATACAGGCAGTCCAAAAGTAACGGCAGGCTCAGTGAGTCAAACCCTCCCCAATGCAAGCAACTGGACCTATTGGGAAGGGACATTTTCTTTAAGTAAAGGAAATACTGTAAAAGTAGAGAGAGGTTCAGGAGTTCCGCTCATCGACGAATTGCGTCTCTTCCCATCAGATGCGCAGATGTCAACGGTTTGTTATGATGAAAAGCTTAGGGTTCAGTGCATGACAGATGCCAATGGGAGAAGCAGCTACTATTCCTATGATGGACTTGGCAGGCTTCAATATGTGCAGGATCAGGACGGCAATTATGTGCAGCAGTTCACCTACCATCTGAAAGATAACTAATCAAACCAACAGACTCCCCATCATGTCACATTCAGATACATCTCTACCAGGAGGTAGAGGCAAGAATCGCCAGGATCTCTCTGTGAGCAACAAAGGATTTGCCAAAGAGCTCTTTGAGCAAAACCTGGGCTTGATTCCCTATGGCTGTCATCGCTACAGGCTGAGCCGGGAAGATGCTTATGATGTCTATGTCGATAGCGTAGTTGATGTACTGACTCAACTTGAGGACGGGCGCTTTCGGGGCGACTGCGCAGTTGAGACCTATCTGTTTCAGATCTTCCGCTTTCGCTGTATCAAAGCCCTGAGAGGCAAGGCCGCTCTTCCTAAGCCTGCCAGCTTCGTGCCCCTTGTGGACAGGACCTGTTCTGAGCCTGGCCCTGAAAGCAGGCTGGAGATCCGCGACGCACTCGATCAGCTCAAATCTCACTGCGACACACTCAACCACCGCCTTTGGCAAATCCTCGAAGACCGCCTCATCAAAGGCTATGATCTGGAAGAAATTGCCCAACGGGTGGGCCTGAAGTCGGGTGCCTGTGTGGCCTCTGTGAAGTGGCGATATATGAAACGGCTCCGGCTAGGAGCCTAAGAGAAATTCAATCTAACACTCAAAATCTAGAAAAATGAATCATATACATAAGCTTTTGTCCACCAGTATGAGCAATTGGGTCATGATGATCTTCTTATCTATCGCTCCGGTTTTGGGACTCAGTCAGCCAACAAGTCCTCTCAGCCTGGATGCTCACACAGTGCAGTTCAGCAAAACCAAGGTCGATTCCTTATCTGGACAATCTGGCAATCGCTACCGCTGCCAAATCAAGCTGGAACTGCCAAGCCCCAAACGAGTGGCAGCCATTCATTTGAAGGTCAAGCGAACAGGGAATAACCATCTGATTCGCTCAGTGCGCATTCCAATAGATCAAGGCAATCGCCGCCGAAAAGGGGTTGGATGTATCCGAAGAGGCAAGCATGTCTACCTGAATGTAGGCAAGATCGCTGGCAATCCCAATTACAAAGCCATTATCCGGCTCGAAGATCGCAAGGGCAGATTGTCTGCTCCTGTAAGCGTGCAGTAGCCCTTCATCCATTTTCTATTCATTCTTATGTTCTGTCAATTATGAAAACCTATCAACAATATCAATGTCCATTCAGCTTATTCTCATTGCTATTGACATTGCCATTTTCTCTTTTTTCCCAAAGCAATCTAGCCTTTGAAGACAACTTTTCCCGTCCGCATCTGTGGGAAGAAATCTACCTCATTCCCCTCAACACTAGCACGGGCCAGCTGCTTACTTCAGATGGCGATATCCATATCGATGGGGGCGAGGTCGTCTATGATGACTGCGGCAATCAAGCAGACAAGCGGGTTGTCAGAAAAATAGGGACGCCCCTGGGTCAATACTGGACCCTGGATGTAGATTTCACGCCCACAGCTGGTGGGCCTCATGGCGTGGGTCATATCATCGCAGGGCTTACCGCCGGAACAGCCAATCCCTACAATATCGTCCCGGAAACCGTTAGCAGTTCCAATCCCAGCTTTGCCCATACTGAGCAGGATGGTATCTTTCTGGAATATATGTCTCCCCTGAATGGGGCCACCAGCGACTATTATCTTCGTGTTCGTTCCAAAGATGGTACGACTTACCATACACCAGTCAGTTGCGGGAATATTGCGCCCAATGGACAGACCTATTATCTGCGCCTGATCAGAGCCAATGGATCGCTCACCTTTCAGCGCTATAATGATGCAGCTCGCACAGATCTGGAAGATGATTATGCGCTCAGCCTTCCATCCACAGTAACAGGCCTGAATGCGCTTCAGCACAGCAACATCCCTCAAGGCAGCTACAATCGCAAGCTCACCGCCACAGTAGCCAATGTCAAGCTCTATGACAGCAGCATGCCTTGTGTGCGCTGCGGGGATTACAATCTGTTCACAACCACCACCCTCACCGAAAGCTATGTGATGAGCAAAACGGCCAGAAAAGCGGTTTCCTCTTCCTCTGCTCTTGATGCGCTGAGCAATACAGCCGATGCCTGGGTAGAGCTAGCTTATGTAGATGGTTTGGGCAGACCCTTGCAAGAAATCTCTCTTGGAGCTGCTCCTGATTGTCAGGGAGAATTGGTTGCCTACCATCAATATGACGCATTCGGACGAGAGGCCATCATCGATCTGCCTTATGTTGCCAGCGGCATCAATGGCAGTTTTCGAGATGATGGCAACGGGGGCCTTCCAACAGGCGATCAGCGAGATTTTTATGATCCTCCCTCTCCTACTCCACCCAATTTTCCTCATATCCCAACAGCTGATTTGGCAGTCCCCTTTGCAGAGACGGTCTTTGAAGCCTCTCCTCTCAGCCGTGCACTAGAGCAAGGAGCACCCGGAGCTGATTGGCAAGTGGGATCTGGCCATACTGTTCAGACAAACATCCGCCCCAACACCTCAGCTGATGATGTCTTCTTCTTTGGCCTCGATCCGCAGCCAGGTTCAACATACAATAGCGAATATGATCCAGATGAGCTCATGCGATCAGAAACAACTGATGAAAATGGAACATATAGTTTGACCTTTACGGACAAGCTGGGCAGGACCATTTTGGTTCAACAAGAGATTGGAGGAGCAGATATCCGCACCTACTATATGTATGATCAGTGGGGCCGGGTGAAATATGTGCTGCAACCCCAGGGAGTAGAAGAGTTCCAAGCCAATAGCACCAAAGGCTATGGCAATGCCTATGTGTTCTCGCAGGCCTTGATTGATGATTTTGCCTTCCAATATGTCTACGATGGAAGAGGAAGAGTGATTGAAAAAAGAGTGCCAGGAGCAGATTGGGTGCATCTGGTTTACAACAAATTGGATCAAGTGGTGCTCACCCAGGATGGCAATCAAAGAAACAAGGCTGGCACCAATGACTGGTCATTTACCAAATACGACATGCAAGCAAGGCCCATCATAACAGGAATCTTTGCCTCTGATGATGACAGGTCTACGCTGCAAGCAGATCTGGATGCAGAGACGGTTTTGTTTGAACAAAGGGATGGAAGCAATTTCTCTACCCAACATGGCTACAGCAATCTGGCCTATCCAAGGACCAATTTGGACATTCATTCGGTAACCTGGTTTGATGATTATGACTATGACAGGGATGGAAATGCAGACGTCAGCTATCAGGCGGATACAGACAACTTCCCAGATCATGAGATCAATTCCTTTACCAGAGGCATGATAACTGGAGTAAGAATCTGGATCTTGAATCCAGATAGTGATATGCCAGCCAGCATGCTCACCAGCACATTTTATGACAAATATGGCCGTGAGATCCAGACCATTGCAGACAATCACCTCAAGGGATCTGACATCAGCTGGTATGAGTACAATTTTGCAGGAGAGCTGCTGTTCAGCAAAGTCCAGCACATCGGCCATGATGGGACCAGTAGCTATGGAGCCTATGAGCGCAGCGCGACCATCTACAAATCCTTCACCTACGGCCCGCGTGGCAGACTCATTCGCACAGAGCAAAAAACAGAAGATCCAGAAAACTCTGGACACGAAACAGAGTTCGTAACCCTTTCAGAGCAGCGCTATGACAAGCTTGGGCAAATGAGCCGAAAGAATCTGCATTACAAAGCCGGGAATAACTTCCTCCAACTGGGCGATTATGAGTACAACATCAGAGGTTGGCTCACGCAGATCAATGAGCCCTCAACCACCGTGCCCTCAGGGAGCTATCGGGACCTTTTTGCTATGAAGCTGCATTATAACTCAGGAGCCAGCAGCATCGTTTCTGGTACAGATAATCTGTACAACGGCAACATCTCTGCGATGCAGTGGCAAGTCCTGGGAGAGGAAAGCGATATCCGGGCCTATGCCTTTGACTATGACAATCAAAA
>JBCCGK010000048.1:0-81945 GCA_039029315.1 Bacteroidota bacterium
AAAGTGCCAAAAAGATCAGGGAGATTATCGAGAAAAAGAAAGATCTTTAGTATCCCGTAAGTAAGGGGACACAATTATTTGTGAGGGATATAGTGGGCATAGGGGAAATACGGGAGAACTCTTACCCATCAAGCCATTATTTCCCTTATACCCAAAATCAAACCTAATATTGTCCATCTACTTATAGGTAATCTTTGGCTCAAGAAGGGTTCCTCAGAGGAATCGCCCGCACACCATCCAACAAATGCTCCGAGGTCGACCTTGAGCGACATTATAGGTTCCTGAAATCCTCCTTCTGAAGCAGTTGTCTGAGAAATTATTTTTTTTCGATCGCAAGCTGGTGTATTTTTATTCTCAAATTACACGAGCGGGTGAAAAATCGGGAGAAAATATTATTGGCTGCCAGACGATTGTTTAATGAACATGGCTTTGTCAATGTTCGTCTCCAGCATATCTCAGATGATACCATCATTAGTGTAGGAAACATAGCCTATCATTTCAAAAACAAAGAAGCCATTATCATCAACATATTTGAAGAACTGAAACAGAGACAACGCGAGGTATTTATCGAATATCGGCATACCCCGATATTTGTAAATGTTGATCGCATTTTTCAGTCTATGGAAAGTCTTCAAAATCAATACAACTTCTTTTATACCGATATCATTGAAATAAAAAGAGCGTATCCGCAGGTATTCGAGAAGATCAAGCAATTTTTTCAATGGCAAGTATTGCTTTTTCAAGAAATAATTCGTTTCAATATTGCCAGGGGAGCAATCCAAAAGGTGTTGAGTGAATCAGAAATAACTTTTCTTTCTTCATTCATCATTCAGAATATGAACGCCTGGAAATCCTTTCATCTGATTTGGCAGGAACAAGAGTTGGATGGATTAAGCCTCTCTTCCTTTGTCTGGAAGATGTTGATTCCTTATATGACTGATTCAGGCAAAGAAGAATATTCAATTCTGGAAAATCAGAAAGTTAATCTACCCATAGAAAAATAGTGCATCATGCGGGTTGAGTTAGACAAAACAGTGTATAAACTTTTGCTCCAGCACAAGCAAAACAGCCATGATACTGGAAGAAAGGGAGAAACGCAGGATCTGGACTTTTTGCATGAAGATCTTTGGCTACAAGATACAGCTGTATTTGATTGGGTCGCGAAACTGAATGGTTCCTGGCAGGTATTCCTGGTGTTTGTTCACTACAAAAATCCATTTTTGTTGATCAAAAGATTTATCAAAACCCAGATATCATTCCGGAAGGCCAATATTGAAGCCCACTATATGAGAAGATTAGCAGCCAAAGATCAGAGAGGAACCCTGGAAGTGGAGAAAGAGTCCTTGAGTTTATGTGAAAATTAAACAGAACAATCAGAAGAGGGCAAATGTCAAAAACAAAGGAAAGAATATTAGAAGCGTCTCTTGCATTATTTAATTATCAGGGGTTGAAAACCACAACCCTGCAAATCATTGCGAATGATGTGCAGATCAGCGTTGGAAATCTGGCATATCATTACAAAAACAAACAGGAAATCATCGCTGCTCATAGTGAAGAATTAACAGAAAGTCTTCAGGATGTCTTGGGCCACTATCGCAATTATCCAAATTTTTTGGATTTTCATATTCAGCTAGAACAGATTGCAGCAGTATTGGAGCGATTCAAATACATCTTCACGAATTTGGGAGAAATGGAATTGGTCTATCCGGATACATTCTCCATTATCAAGATGTTCCACGAAAAACTGGCAACCCAAATTGAAAGCAGAATTGAATATCATATTGACAAAGGTACGATGATCAGTTTGGATGGAGAAACCATCTCTCTGCTTTCCTCCAATGTCGCCATGGCGATTTTGATGAATCAGGCGCAGCATCTTCTTTCTCCGCAACATCTCTATAAGGATGTATGGTTCATGATCCGTCCTTATTTTACCGAAAATGGCCTTCGGGAGTGGGATATGCTGATTTCTCCTACCTTGATTCAGTAAATTGGATTTTTTTCAAAAGATTAGAAAATAATTTCTAATTCTGGTTTTTTTGTTTATGTTTACGAAAGCGAGCTAGAATGAGTCGCGATCATTCTGCTGTTGCTTGAGATTCAACTAAACACTATTACTACTCATGGCAAATGTATTGTGGTTACAGGGAGGCGCATGCAGTGGCAACACCATGTCCTTTTTGGATGCCGAAGAACCTACCGTAGTCGAGTTAATCACTGATTTTGGGATCAATATTCTGTGGCACCCTACTGTCGGTCTCGAGATCGGCCATCAGGTAGGGGATCTCTTGAATAGTTGCCTGAAAGGAGAAACCCAACTGGACATCTTTGTATTTGAAGGAACCATCATTCAAGGACCCAACGGAACAGGAAAAATGAACTATTTTTCTGACCGTCCGATGAAAGATTGGGTCAAAGAATTGGCAGATGTTGCACAGTTCGTTGTCGCCATTGGCGATTGCGCTACCTACGGAGGGATTCCTGCAGTACCGCCCAACCCATCAGAATCTACCGGCATGCAGTTTCACAAGCGGCAAAAAGGAGGATTCCTTGGGCCAGATTTTGTGTCAAAAGGAGGACTCCCTGTCATCAATATTCCCGGATGCCCTGCGCATCCTGACTGGATCACCCAGATCCTGGTTGCCATCTCGACAGGAAGAATCGGAGATGTGTTAATTGATGACTACCATCGTCCCAAAACTTTCTTTACCGATTTTGTTCAGACAGGATGTACCAATGCAGCAGCCTTTGGAGCCAAAATTGATGGGAATTTTGGAAAACGAGGAGGATGTTTGTTCTACGAAGTTGGATGTAGAGGTCCGATGACACATGCGAGTTGTAATCGAATCCTTTGGAACCGCCAAAGTAGCAAAACCAGGGCCAATCATCCATGTCTTGGCTGTACAGAACCTGGATTCCCACATCATGATTTGAAGAAAGGAAGTGTGTTCAAGACAATGAAATATCTCAATGTTTTCCCAAAAGAAGTGCCAGCAGGAGAAAGCAAGTTGGGGTACTACTTCAAAGCTGGTGTAACCAAAGCACTGCCTACCAATAAGGCACTGAAAGCTTCTTCCAAGTAATTCCAGAACAAATTAGAATCTAACAATGGCTCAAATAAAAGAACTCAATATTTCTCCTGTCGGTAGAGTAGAAGGAGATCTTGACGTAAAAGTCTATATGCAGGATGGGGTGGTTACCAGAGCACATACCCAAGCTGCCATGTACAGAGGATTTGAGAAAATTCTCGTTGGAAAAGATCCCCAAGCAGGCTTGATCGTAACCCCTCGTGCTTGCGGAATCTGTGGTGGATCGCATCTCTATTGCGCTTCTTCTGCACTCGATGTTGCATGGGGAACTACTTTGCCTCCCAATGCCTTGTTGCTGCGTGCGATCGGGCAGGCGACAGAGACCATTCAGAGTATTCCAAGATGGTTCTATGCCATCTTTGCCACAGATATGGCCAATAAGAAGTTTGCCAACAAACCCTTATACCAGGAGGTCGTGAAGCGATTTGCTGCCTATGTAGGGACTTCCTTCCAGCAAGGGGTCACAGCTTCTGGCAGACCTGTAGAAGTCTATGCACTCTTTGGTGGTCAATGGCCACATTCCAGCTATATGGTTCCTGGTGGCGTCATGTGTGCCCCAACCTTGAAAGATATTACTCGTGCTCATTCAATCATGAATCAGTTCCGAAATGACTGGTTGGAGACTGTATGGCTTGGGTGTTCCATCGAGCGATATATGGAAATCAAGACCTGGGATGATATGCTGGCCTGGGTGGAGGAAAATGATTCTCAGCGCAATTCTGATCTCGGTCTATTCATTCGGGCAGGATTGGAATTTGGATTGGATAAATTTGGACAGGGAGTAGGTAGATATCTCGCTTGGGGAACTTATCTGCACAAAGATCTGTACCAAAAGCCGACAATCGAAGGACGAAACAGAGCCACTATCAGCCCAGCAGGATTCTATGATGGGAAAACCTATTTTGATGCCGATCAGAAACAGGTGAGAGAGCATGTAACCCATTCCTGGTATGAAAATCAGGCAGATGCCCTGCATCCATTTGATGAGCCAATTCCCTCTGCCTCTCTCAGTCCAACGAATCTGGATGAAAGTGATTTCAATGGCAAATATTCCTGGGCCAAAGCGCCAAGATTCATGGACTATGCAGCTGAAACAGGGCCATTGGCACGTGTCGTCATGGCTGCCAATCCTGCTAACGCGGATCATCAGTTCCGGGACCCACTCTTTGGGGATATCATGAAGCAAATGGGACCCAGTGTCTTCACACGCGTGTTGGCAAGAATGCATGAGGCCCCAAGATTGTACAATATGATCGACAAATGGCTAAGAGAAGTCAATCTGGATGAAGCCTTCTATATCAAGCCTGAAGAAAAAGACGGTATTGGCTGGGGAGCAACTGAAGCTGCACGCGGAGCATTGGCACACTGGATCAAGGTCAAAAATGGAGTGATCGAAAACTATCAGATCATTGCCCCAACTACCTTCAATGTGGGTCCAAATGATAGCAAAGGCAACTCAGGACCGATTGAATCTGCTCTGGAAGGCACAGAAATCGAAGATCCGCATGATCCAGTAGAAGTTGGATTGGTTGCCAGATCCTTCGATAGCTGTCTGGTCTGTACAGTTCATGCCCATGATGAAAAAACAGGGGAAGAACTGGCCAAATTCAAGCTCTAACAGGCTCTGTGACAATTTTGTTTTTATAAAGACGATGCCTGCTTCTCAGTTCTTCTTAGAAGCAGGCTTTTGCTATCTTGTCAACATGAATACAATCAGCATATTAGGATTTGGAAATCCTGTGAGGGAAGACGATGGGGTAGGAATCTATGTCATAGAGCGATTGAAAGAGCGCATCAAGAGAGAAGAGGTTGAGATTCTGGACATGGGTACTTCTGCTTTTGAGGTTTTATTCAAGTTGAAAGGCAGGGATCGCATCATCCTGGTCGATGCTGTCTTGAACACAGGAGAGCCTGTTGGTACCTTGTACAGACTTCCCGCTTCTGAGATTGAAGGCCATATTCAGGATGATCCCCTTGTATTCTTGCATAGTTTGAAATGGGATCAGGCATTGAGTTATGCTAAAAAAATTCTTCGGGAGGACTATCCCGACAATATAGATGTCTTTCTGGTTGCCATTGACAGCACAAGATTCAATACCGAGATGACTCCTGAAGCCAGGAAAGGGGGAGATGCCTTGGTAGATGTGCTGGTTCAGGACCTGGAATCAACTCCCAAGGATCAGCTGATATGATCATTCCCCCCAAACATCTCGCCCATCAATTTGGTAAGTCCAATTCAGGCGAGGGCGTCTATCTGAAATCCAATCATCTATGCTTTGGGCAAGAAGTGGTTGAACAGGTATTTCAGGATCAGCTGAATGCCTATATGGCTGTTTATCCGGAGAAAGGATATCTCATTCTGTCTTCCATCTCTCATCCATTTTTCAAAAAATTACATGACGCCTCCCAGCACATGCTCAAAATGAGGAATTCAAGTGCAGAGCGATCCATTGCTCTGCATGAACTCCTGATTGATCATGATTTGAATCTGGCAGAGGGGCCATTGAAGTATGAAATCAAACAGAGTTCCAATATTCTAAAAGTCTATCTATCCT
The DNA here is from genome assembly GCA_039029315.1 of Bacteroidota bacterium. GTDB lineage: Bacteria > Bacteroidota > Bacteroidia > J057 > J057 > JBCCCJ01. The sequence continues at coordinate 5,645 of JBCCGK010000048.1, forward strand.
GATGGAGATTGATCCCGGCCTGATCCAACCGATTCCAGCCGAAACCAAAGGCGATGAATCAGATTTGTATCTGTTTCGGGACAGTGCGTGGTTACAAAATTCTGAAGTTCGCTATGCCCTTTTGCCCAAAAGAGGAAGATGGCATGTGTATATGTTGTTTCTCTCACTGGATGAACCCATCAAATTACTTATCCGATATCTTGACCATTATCCCTCCAAAAACAAGGCTGAGACATTTGCTCGCATCTTTCAGCGAGGAATCAGAAAGGACAGTCGGGGAACCTTAAAACGAGATCAACATGATTACAATATTTGCCGAAACTAATCAGTCCGACACCATTCGAAGCTATATCCTGGAAGAAGATCGATTGGAAGAATTGATTGAGATCAGAGCACTTGCTGAGCAACATTCTGGAGGGAGTTCCTTGAGGATAGAACAAGGTGCTATCTCCATGCCTCTCATTTGGGATCATTCCATGCCACCCTATTTGTTACCAAAGGATATCCCCCTTAGCAAAGAACATCTGTTGGGGCTGATCTTTCATCTGCTGGAAAATGATCAGAAATCCTGGCAATATCTTAATGGCACAGATCTCTATCAGCACATTTCTATTCAAAATAAGCTCAAATATGGCATGTTGCTCGATGCCAATCTGCTGACCGGATCATCATACAGAGCACTTCACAATCAGGCCGTGATGCTTCATTATGGTGCATTGGAGGGACGAGAATCCCTACCTAGCCCTATCGAGCTGTATCAGAAAGCAGTCGAGAATGCTACGGATGATGAGCATCTGGCCTTTAGTCTGCGAGAACTGGCAACTCTCTACCTGGATATGGGAGGACTCCCAGAGGCGGAACAGGCGATCATGACAGCGATAGAAAAAGCCTTGTCAGAAGAAGCGGTGCATGCCTTGAATTTGGTGCTCATTCAGATGTGGATGAAACAACTGGTGGTGCCTTATGATTCAGACTTGATGGAGCAATTGAAAGATAAAATCTGGCAAAGCTTGAACTTTTTTGAAAAGCGGGAGAATCAGGCCCAGGTAGCTTTACTCTTGATGGACGCGACACATATCGCGAATATTTCTGAGAGTTATACAGAAGCATTGGGCTATGTCAGCAGAGCCATTCGCATCTTCGATGAAGAAGGCTTCGAAGAATTATCCGGCTCAGCCAAACTCAAAAAAGGGACCCTCCTATATACCTGGGCGCAGCAGGGGAACCCACAGTTTTACAAAGCAGCTGTCGAAAGCTATCAGCAGGCCCTCTATGTCTTCACAAAAGAGACACATCCGTCCGTATTCGCAGACATTCATCACAATCTCGGTGTGCTCTATTCCGAAATGCCAGCCGACAACAAAAAGCGAGGCATTTGGGCTGGCATTGCATCTTCTTCTTTTCACGAAGCCCTGGAATTTTACACCAAAGAGACCTATCCTTATGAATATGGAAGCATTTGCAACAATTTTGGCAATGCCTTGACCAAATTCCCTCCAGCCACGCATTCGGATAATTATCAGAAGGCCTTGTCTTACTATGCTGATGCCCTAACAGTCCGAACGGCAAGCTATCCTTACGAACGGGCCATCACATTGCTCAACTATCTGGAAGCCAGTTGGAATGCGGGGAACCTGCCGGATGTCTTCAACGATACTCGCTATCAGGATATGCTCCACAAGGCAGAAGAAGTCAAATCTCTGATCGATGATCCAGAGATGCTTCAGCAAGCCGAGGAGCATTTGACCAACCTCGCCAAACTGAAAACCATTTCCTAATCCCTGCCCTGCATGCACGAGCTGTCGATTGTCCAAAGCATTTTCTCCACTCTGGAGTCTGAACTAAGCGAGCCGGAAATGCAGACGGTATCTGTCGTGGAATTGAAGATCGGCCTCCTGGCCAATGTCGAGCCGATTCTCCTGCAAAATGCTTTTACGGCTTTTCAGGAAACCCATCCCCACTACAGCAGCATTTCCCTACAAACAGAGATGGTTGAGATTCGCATTCACTGCCCAGCCTGTGATACCGACAGCATCGTCGAGAATTATGTCTTTCAGTGTAGCCAATGTGGCGCGCCCTCGAATCGGATTCTCAGCGGGGAGGAATTGTTGATTCATCGGATCCATTATGAGGGGGTTCCCTAATACGAACTTGGGGCGGGAGATGATCTGTAAACCTGCGCTTGGATCTCTTCGAAATCGGACTTGTTGGTTCTTTTTACCTAAACCCTTCTCCAATTAATCTTGGTTTAAATTTTACTTTTGCTTACATTTCATATGTGTGAAGTTTTCTGTCTAGCCAAGCCTTATGCCGACCCAGATTCATCAATCACCTGAAAGCAAGGCCTCCTCCCAAAGCCTTGTCGCCACAACACAGCGGCAAAAAAGGAGGGAGCAGCTTGTGCAGTTTCAGGACAATCGGCCTGAATCACTTGACACCCAAAGGCAGCAGACAATGATGAATGAGAGTCCTCAGGTGAGGCAATTGATGGCTTTTGGGAAAATGGTGAATCGATCGGGCGGCCCGCATCTTTTTCCCCAACAAATCCCCATTCAACTAGAGAGCGATGATGAGAGTGATGGCGAAGAAAGAGAGCGATCAGGCGAAGCTCGGGCGGCAGGAGCAGGGGCAGTCGAGGCAGATCCAAGGGCTGGTGTAGCCAGGCAACGAGACCCTGCCCAAGCTGTGTTGGGGAGATATCAGGGATACACACAGGGAGCTTCTGGTGCACCCCAGACCTATTATTTTGAGCACGGTCGGTATACGCAAGCACATCCAATGGAGTATAATATTGGGTGGGACCCTCTCGCTCCTGGTGTCAGGCATCACCAGTATAATATTACTGAGGCTGGACATGCTAGAGCTACAGCTGTCAAGGCGGGAGACTTGGCTGGAAAACAGGCCTTCCTAAGGGATCTTCAAGCTGGGAAGTATCAAGAAGCTGGAGAAGCCCAAAGGTTATTGGAACTTACTGAGGGAAGAAATATTAGACGTGAACCAGACATTTTCTTTCACGACTCTAGGGGGCAATTAATTCGCCCAGCAAGAGTGGCCGATGAAACAGATGATGCCTATGTGGAAAGAGTTGCAAGGGGATCTGAAGCCACAGACGCAGAAGCAGCAGTTAGAGGAGGGATCTTAAAATTAAAGTACAGCGAAGGCGAAATAACCAGAGGCTCAGTACATGCTGCAGAAGACGCAAGAAAAAGATTCATGGAGGCAAAAAAAAGTGGAGATGCTCCTGGAATGGAAGCGGCTAAGGTAGAATTTGATCGTGAAAATGCAATAATAGGAGGCATAAGAGTTAGAATGGAAGGTGGGAGAGGAGATGGAGCAGGCCTGCCTGCACCTGCACCAAGACCACCTAAGGCGGGGACTCCAAGGCCAGGCCGACGTCGAGCAGGGACACCTAGACCACCTGCTCCAGCATCAAAAACAAAAAAAAGTGGTGGGATTCTGAGCACTATTAGACGTCTATTTCGGTGACCTCAGGTCTTTTCATTCATCGAAGCAAAAATCCTCCTACTATTCTCATCTCAATACCGAAAATTCGCCAGCTTCTCCGGTTCCAGGATTTTGATCTTGCTCTTGCGAGTTGTGATTAGTTCATCTGATTTGAATTCAGGCAGGACGCGGATAACACATTCTTTGGAGGTGCCGACGATATTGGCGAGGTTCGCACGAGAGATCGCCATAGAGAAGTCATTCACTGATAGCGATGCTAAAGAAGTATGAGGTCATGTGTCTCTGATGCTTTCTGTAAAGCTTCCTGTTTATGTTGGCTGCTGAGCAAACGTTCATAGTAGAAGCTACGGATGTTCCGATCCAATTGTCGGGTACTCCAGCCTTGCTCACTGGCTTCCTGAAGGTAAAAGCTTCTTGCTTTTGGATTATCAAGCCGAATGATAGAACGGTAATGTGTCCATGTCAAAAGGCTACGCACTGCGTAGCTTTTTTGACCATCAGGAAAAATGAGATAAAACTTTCTGAAGTTCTTCAAGCTGGCAACCGAAAATCCCTTACCAAACTCCCCTGACAGCTCTTTGGAGAGGTTTTTGATAATTCCTTCGCCATATCCTGCGCGTTCTTGACCACCTTGCTCCTTCTCAACGATTCGTTTTTCAATTTCCCAATAAGCCCCGACCATTGCGTGATTGACTGTCCGATAGGCCTGTGATCTGGCCTAGGCAAGAATCGATTTGATCTCTTCAACAAAAGATGGCTCAAGATGTAAGGGCCTAGCGCTCATAATCAAACATAACAAATGTCCTGGCGAGGACCTTTGTGGCTCACAAAAAAAGCGGCTTGCTGAAAATCAACAAGCCGCTTTTGGTGGAGCATAGCGGAGTCGAACCGCTGACCTTTTGACTGCCAGTCAAACGCTCTAGCCAACTGAGCTAATGCCCCTCCTCTAAAAGATCTGCGACAAAGATACAAGGAAAAAATCGTTGGTGCAATGGCTAGACTTTAGTAAGTTCACATCTCAGTCCGAAAGCACTCAAATTGCACCCTATACCCCTTAATTCCCCTATACCTTATACCCCATACCCCCCTCACACCCCTCCCGCCCCATGGACAGCACCTCCTCGATCCGACGCATCATGCAAGCCCTGACATTCCTGTTGGGCACGACCATGATCGGGATTGTGGGCTTTGTCTCCATAGAGCGATATGAGTTGATCGATGCCATCTATATGACGGTGATCACCATGAGTACGGTGGGTTTTGGTACGATTGGGGAGTTGAGCTCTGAGGGAAAAATCTTTTCGGTGATATTGATTGTCATCAGCACCAGCACCTTCCTGTATGCCATCACAACAATCACTACCTTTGTGATTGAAGGAGAATTCAGGCAAGCCTTTAATCGATATCAAGTGAGCCAGAAAGTAACCAAACTCAGCAATCACATCATCATTTGCGGCCTGGGAAGAAATGGCCGGGAAGCAGCCCATGAGTTGATCCGCCAGAACCAGAAATTTGTGGTGATCGAGCAGGAAGAAGATGTGATCGAGCGGTTCAATTCTGAATTTCAGGAAATCCTGGCCATTCGGGGAGATGCGACACATGAGGAAGTATTGGAGCATGCCAATATTCTTCAGGCCAGAGGACTGATCAGTTCCTTGTCGACGGATGCAGAGAATGTCTACATCGCTCTGACAGCTCGGGAGATGAATCCCAAGCTACACATCGTCGCCCGCGCCTCTCATGAAAACTCGATCTCCAAACTCAAACGCGCCGGAGCCAATCGCGTGATTGTGCCCAACCTCATTGGTGGCCGAAAAATGGCCAATATGCTCACCCGTCCTGCGCTGGTAGAGTTTCTGGATCTGGTCTCCGGAGAAGGGAATTCCGATCTGCATTTGGAGGCCATTCTTTGCAAAGACCACTCAAGAATTATTGGTAAGACACTGGCCGAACTCCACATCCGATCACGCACAGGCGTCTTGGTTCTGGGATTCAAGCGCGCTGAGCAAAAGGTCGAACTCAATCCTCCCGTCCAGGACAAAATCAGAGAAGAGGATCGATTATTTGTCATGGGGACAGATGAGCAGTTGGCTGCTTTCCGCAAGTTGTTTTTGGAGTAGGGCTGTGTGCCAAAAGGATTTTTTTGAGCCCCCTCTCACCTGTATGCTCCCCCTTGCAGTGCAGCAGACTTTCCCGTTGAAAAAGGGGAACAGGTAGAAATAGTTTGATTTTCAAAGAAAATGCCTGTGCGAAGCCCATGATCAAGGGCGGGCAGCGTGCGAGAGGCTTCCTCCTTGTTTACCTCTCACCCCAAAGACACATATAGCTGGGGAAACGCCATCCAGAAAAAGGTCAACTCTATGGAATGATTGGGATGAGAAATTCCCAGAGGGTTGGTTGCTTATTTCTGTCTTCGTAAATTGGTCTAAATTGAATAACCCAGCCAATCATGCTTCCAGAAGAACCCCCCGTATCGGTCGAAGAATCATCCGAACAAATCTGTCTCAACTGTGGTGAAATCGTTCCAGATACCTATTGTTCCGCCTGTGGTCAGGTTCATGAACCTCTAGATTTTGCCGTCAAATCTCTCCTCAGAAGGTGGCTCAAAAACAAACGCCATCACTTCAATGTATTCCTTTTTACCACCCGGCACTTGTTGACAGATCCTGGAAATGTCTTGCGGGATTATTGGTCTGGGAAAAAGAAAACCTATTACAATCCTTTCAATTATTTTGTATTGCTGGGGTCCATCATGGCCTTTCTGATGCTAAAGCTGGGTAATTATGATCCGGAGATCGCTGCTGCAAATATGGGCAGCATGTACGAACAAATGGGCATAGAGATGAATGAAGGAGGCGCTGAGGGAGGCATGATGGCCATGAAGTGGATACAAGGCCATTTTAATTTTGTCCTGATGTTGACAGTGCCTTTTTATGCCATGGCCTTGCGTTTTCTATTCAGAAAACGAGGCTACAAACTGGGGGAGATGCTCATACTTGTGCTCTATTCTACAGCACTATATTTGCTCTTCGTGATGCCTCTGGTGCCCTTTTTGGATTATAACAATCCCTTTGGTTCGCCCATTGCACTTGTCAATTTTGGGATACTGTTTTCCATCTGGACCTGGACCATCAAGCATACCTTGGATATTGGGTGGGGTCGAAGTATCATCAATGCTGTTCTGATGTATGTGTTGGCGCAGGCATTGGTGATTGCATTCTTCCTGGCTGCCACCATTGTAGCCCTGATTGTTATCCTGCTTGTCGCACTGGTTGTCAAGTTATTTAAGGGATAGGTGAACATTTATCTTTTCTTTTGACTCAAGACAATTCTCGTTCCAATCAGAAATACTGCCACGGCACTGACAAAGTACAGGGCATCACGTGTATCGATCACACCCCGACTGATGCTTTGGTAGTGTTCCATGATCCCAAGTTTTAGGAAAAAAGCATTGATGGTGCTCAGTACCTTGATGCCAGCCATAAAGTCGAACGCAAGGAAGCAAAAAAAGCATAAAAACAAGCCCAGAATGAAGGCAATGATTTGATTATCTGAGAGGGCAGAAGTGAATAAGCCGATCGCAGCAAAAATACATCCCAGAAAGAATAAACCAATATATGCTCCCCAGGTAGCCCCGATATCCAGATTTCCAACTGGTTCGCCCAGCCAGTAGACCGTAACAAAGAAAAAGAGGGTAGGGAGAAGGGAAAACAAGACCAGAAAGACGGCTGCCAGATATTTGCCCCAGATCAACTGCCAGTCTGTAATTGGTTTGGTGACCAGAAATTCAATGGTCCCGGTCTTGATTTCTTCTGAAAAGGCCCGCATGGTAATCGCAGGGACCAAAAACAAAAACAAATATGGCCCATATTCAAAGAGGGCATCCATGGTAGCATATCCCGTTTCCAGAATATTGAAGGGAAATACCCAAAAGAACAAGCCTACACCGATCAGAAACACACTGATGACAATATAGCCGAGGAGGGAATTGAAGAATGAAGCGACTTCTTTTCTGAAAATTGTGAATATGCTGTGCATGTGATTTGGTTGAATATTCCGGGATTCGTACTTTGAGCCAGAGTTATGCTGCCAGCCAATCATGTATCTCTATGTTGTCTGAAGAACCTACTTTCCCTACCCTGTCTGCTGAAAAGTCCTGCCTCAATTGTGGAACCGAGGTGACACATGTTTATTGCTCCAACTGTGGGCAAAAGTACGAAACAGGGGAGATGTCAATCAACTCTCTTTTTCGTAACTGGTCCAGAAAACAACGCCATCATCTGGAAATTTTTGTACTCACCACAAGGCACCTGATTACTCAGCCAAGAACTGTGGTCGAAGCCTATTGGGCTGGCAAAAGGAAGACCTACTACAATCCATTCAATTACTTTGTGTTGATTGGCTCAATCATGGCCTTCTCTATCATCCAATTCAGCAACTTTGATCCAGACATTGCGAATCAGATCACGATGGAACGATATGAAGAGATGGGGATAGATGTGAAGAATCAGAGTTTTTCCTCCTCCAACGCAAGCACCAATTGGGTTCGAAAAAACATGAACATCATTCTCATGTTACTCGTCCCATTCTATGCGCTTTCCTTGCGAGTCCTCCTGAGAAAGAGATCCCACAATCTCGCAGAGCTGATCATTGTTGTCTTGTACGCAATAGGGTTGTATACATTCTTGTCGATACCAATGGTGTTTTTCATGGATTACAATGATCCTTTTACCAATCCCGTTTATTATGTCAGTTTGGTACTAATGTTTGCCTTCCTGGCCTGGATTCTTGGCCATACCTTCAAATTGCCATGGTGGAGAGGATTCTTTCTAGCAGCGGGAATGTATTTTCTGTCTTTCCTGACCATAATGGTCATCGCCTTGGTGGTGGGGATAATCGTGGGCATAAGCGCAGCAATTATTGGGTCTATGCTCAATTGAGCGGGACATTTGCTCCATTGGAACCCAATTCCTTCCACAAGCCCATCCTCCTAAAAGTGTCAAATACTAGGGATAAGATCCTTGGGTGTCAGCTTACTCAATTCTGGGTCAGAATTCTGAAAGCATCTTCCAAAGAATAGGTCTGGGTATTGAGTGCCAAAATGGCATTGTCCTGAGCAACACATAACTCAAACAAGGCCCTGCGGATATCTGCTTCTGGGGAACAATGAATCACAAAGAATGTCTCTTGCTGTTCGATGGAAGACACACTCTTCAGTTCACGAATACTGTCCAGATTGAGCCCCGATTTTTCAACTTCCAGGTGAATCCGCGTTTCATTTTGGGCTAAGTTGCGAATATTCTCAGTCTGTTCATCAGCCACGATCTTGCCTTGATTGATGATAATGATCCGGTTGGCGATGGCTTCTACTTCTGAGAGAATATGAGAAGAAAAAATCACGGTTTTGTCCTGACCGAGTTCGCGAATCAAGCTGCGAATCTCAACAATCTGATTCGGGTCCAGTCCTGTAGTTGGTTCATCCAAAATCAAGACTTTGGGATCGTGAATCATGGCCTGACACAAACCGACCCGCTGCCGATATCCCTTGGAGAGCATGCCGATTTTTTTATGCTGTTCCTGCCCTAATCCCGTCTGCTCGATGATTTGAGGGATTTTTCTTTGACGATGGGCTTTGTCCAATTGATACATGCGCCCCACAAAATCGAGAAATTCATGCACATACATGTCGAGATAGAGGGGATTGTGTTCTGGCAAATATCCTACTCTTCTGCGGACCTCAAGCGGGTAGGCCTGTACATCAAAATCATCCAGCGTGACTGACCCGCTACTTGGCTGAAGAAAGCAGGTGATGATCTTCATCGTTGTGCTTTTGCCTGCACCGTTTGGGCCGAGAAAACCAAGGATCTCTCCCTGATTTACCTCAAAGCTGAGATTGTCGATCGCATGTTGAGTCCCGTAGATTTTGGTGAGTTTGTTAATGGAGATCATATCCTATTTTCCTAACTTGCTTCAATATTAATGAAATCTATGAAGCCAAACTCCCTACTTTTCTCATTTTTTCTCCTTGCTCTCCTCCTTTCGTGCAAAGTTGGATCTGATCAAGGGAACAATGGACTTTACGAGATGCGGGATGGACAAGTGATCTATTCAGGGGACTTGTCAGATGCTGTTAGCTCACACATTCTTGCCGACCCGTCTTCTTTGCACCCGCTCAACAGTGAGCTTGCAGTGAGATATGAAATTCTCGACATGTGTTTCGATCGCTTGATGGTGTTTGACATTCATACGGGGAATCTGATTCCTCAGTTGGCCGAAGCGCCTCCGCAGGTATCCGAGGATGGTCTGACCTATCGGTTCAAAATTCGGGAAGAGGCTGCCTGGGCAGATGGAAGTCCGATTGTGGCCGAAGATGTGGTCTTTTCAACAAAGCTGAACCTCTGTCCACTTGTGGAGAATCAAAACCTCAAACCTTATCTGGAATATATCAAGGACATTCGCGCGGATGAGGCTGATCCGAAAACACTCATTGTTGAGATGAAGGGATTCTATATCAACAATGATTATTTTGGGGTGTATTCTTATGTGTTTGATGCCAGATTCTATGATCCAAAAGGGCTGATCCAGGCCTACACAGTTGCCGAACTCCAGGATCCCAAAAGCAAGGCGATGGAAGATGAGGCTTTGATTGCATGGGCAGAAGAATTCAATGGCCAGGCCTATGGACGATCCGTGGACCATCTCATCAGTGGTTCGGGGCCTTATGTCATGACAGAGTGGATTCCCGAGCAGCGGATTGTCTTGTCCCGAAATGAAGGATATTGGGGAAAAAATGGGACAGAATATTGGCAGAAACAAAAACCTGACCAGATCATTTATAAAATTGTACGGGAAGACAATAGTGCAGTCCTGCAATTCAGGGAAGAACTCCTGGATGTCTCAACCTATTTACAACCGGCAACCTACCTGAACTTGCAGGCAGATTCTACTGTAAGGATGAATTATCACATGGCCATTAAGCCAAGAACCTCTTTTGCGTCTCTGGCATTGAACAATCGCCCGGACGGGATTTCGCATCAGCGATTCTTTGAGCAGGCCAAGGTCAGAAAGGCGCTGGCATTGGCCATCAACCGGGAACGATTGGTGGAGGAGGTTTTGGATGGAATGGGGACAATTTGTGTGTCGCCTGTCCCGCCGAGCAATTTGCATTTTCACAAAAACTTGCAACCATTTCCCTATGATATCCAGCAGGCCGAGACTCTCCTGAATGAGGCTGGATGGGAAGATCGAGACCAAAACGGGATCCGTGAGAAGACCATCGATGGCAAAACAGTCGAGTTCTCCTTCTCTTTTTTGCATCCTCCTGGTAGTCCAGTTGTCGAAAGGATGGCGCAATTTATTCAGTCCGAGCTTAGTCGAGTGGGAATTGAGTGTAAGCCTGAACCATCGGCAGATTATGCCCAAAAAGTTCAGAACAAGGATTATGATGCAACCATGCTTTCCTTGCGTGCATCCTCCTTGCCCTATGACTTTAAACAAACGTTTCATTCAGACAATTGGCCAAATGGAACCAATTATTTTGGATACAGAAATGAAGAAGCGGATCGCCTGATGAATGAACTTCGCGCTGAGCAGGATGAGGCCAGGAGGAAGGAGATTGCCAACCGGATACAGGAAATCATATATGAAGACCAGCCAGTTGTATTCTTATTCAATTCCGTCAAGAAGGTCATTTTGCATAAGCGATTTACCGGAGGAACCATATTTGATGTGCCAGGCTATGTGCAGCTCAATCAACTCGAAGTGGTGAGAGAATAGGCTGGCCCTGGAGAGGGGATATCGAATACGGAATTGGGGCAGGGTTGACCTATGGCAGACCAAACAATTTTAAGGACCTTGTGTTACATAAGGTCCTTGTATATCAGTCGAATATGAAAATTTGATAAAATATTTGGGATATAGAATTGGCTTATGGTGCTATGAGAACAAAAAAAGCCGCAGAATGAGGAAAAAAGATGCATACAAACAATAAGTGACAGATTTTCAAACAGTCTCTTAGTATCTGGTCTTTCCCCCCATCATCCCAGCCCTTATCTATCCCTAGTTCAGATAATGCACACGAAGATAATCCACCTGCATACTGGTCATGGGGCCGACCACATAGGAGACAAGGTTGCCTGCAAAGGATTCATACTCCATGATGTCAAAGAATGCTTCATTGACATAGAGGTAGTAGAAACCATCGATTCTGCGAATCGTGAGTTTGTTGAAGTCATCGGGCCTGAATTCATCCACGGTATCTGAGATAGACAAACCAGATTTGCGGGTCCCAAGAAAGAAGGCACTATCTGGTACGAATCCGAAGAAACTCAATTCATCTACCACAGAACCAGCCCATTGGAACATCACAGAATTGTCTCCTGAGGCGATTTTGATGGACGTCTCAATCTCAAAATTTCGGCTTTTGTCCATGATGACTTCATTCGCCGTATAGAATGCGCCTTCCTGAATCTTGGATTGAAAGAAAAAACTCCCATCTTCAATTCTGGTTGCATTCTGGTTGGAATTGCCGAGATTCCATCCGTTTTGATTGTTGTCAAATTCTTCCAGGAACAAAGGCTCTTTGTTCGCACTGCTGATAGACCCATATTCTGGCGTATTCATCGCCCAATCCGGTGGTGGGGTATTGGAATTGAATAACTCATCGAGATAGTATTCCCGCTTGAAGAGATTGAGGTCACCTCCATACAATTGTTCTCCGGTTCCGCGCATGATGCTGGATCGATTGCCATTGGGTAGAGCGGTGTTGGTGTGCTCAAACCGATTCAAAATACAGTGCCCCAACTCATGAAAAACCAGGATTTCTCTATGATATTCATTATTGGTCCAATTGAAAGAGTTGGTGTCCAGGCGAATATGTGGCGTGGGATTGTTATCACTCTCAAAGGTACATAAGCCAGCGGCTTCCTCTCCCTGAGGTCCAACAAGATCGGATTCAAATTCTACAATCAGGTTGTCGATCTGGATATCCTGTCCACGCTTGGCGGCCTCAGCTTCAAACAAATCAATATATGGCTGAATATTCGAAGGAATTTCGTAGACCATGATCTCCTCTTTGGTACAAGCCTGAAGAAATATGGCGACGGCTAAAAAGGAAATTCCAAGGGTTCGTTGTCGGATCATCTGTTGCATAAAGAAAACAATGGTGAGGACTATACCCAACTTAACGCTTGAATACGTACAAAAGGTTCGCTCAGACTAAAGAAATACAATAGAGGATCAATATACAGAATCTCTGAAGCAACTCCTTGTCGTCAAGACAACAATCTGACTGGATTCATTACAAGAAGTTTAATCCCTTGGCCAAATTCCCGCTTCTGCCATCTCCTCAAGAAGAAGGCGGGTAGAACGAAAATGAAAAGCAGTCATGCCCAGCTCTCGTGCTGCAAGGATATTGGGCAAGCTGTCATCGATAAAGACAGCTTTGCGGGGATCAACAGAATATCTGTCAAACAATACGTGATACAAGCGGTGATCCGGTTTGATGAGGCGCTCATCACCAGATACTACAACCCCTTCAAACCAATGGAGAAAAGGGAAAAGGGCCTTGGCCGTTGGAAAGGTCTCTCCCGACCAATTGGTGAGGGCGAGGATTCTGTAGGTGTTAGACTTGACCAAATCTTGGAGCAAATCCACAGTCTCCTGAATGGCTCCCCCGAGCATATCGGCCCATCGATCATAATAGATCCGAATTTCTTTTTCCCATTCAGGATGTTTGCTGATCAGAAATTCAGTTGCCTCAGCAAGCGTTCGGCCAGCATCTTGCTGGATATTCCAGTCATGGGTGCAGATGTGTTCAAGAAACCATTCGACCTTTTCTTCAGATTCGAAGATTTCTTTGTATACATATCGGGGATTCCAGTCAAGGAGTACTCCTCCAAGGTCGAAGACGATCGTGTCTATATGGGTGTTTGACATTGTGTAAAAATTGAGGCCGAAATCTACAGTTTTTTCGCTACAATTTGGGATATTTGTAGGTTATTGAACGGTAATCATTATGAACATTTCTCCATCTAGACTCTCTCGTGTCCAAAGCCCTTCCCATTTGCTCATGGTTCGGCCCAAAGCGTTTGGATTCAATTCCCAAACCGCAGAAAGTAATGGCTTCCAACAAACGGTTTCTGATCTGTCTGTAAGCGAAATCAGAAAACGAGCTGTTCGGGAATTTGATCGTTTTGTATCAATTTTGAAGGATCACAAGATTGAAGTGACGGTGTTTGAAGATCTGGAAGAACCAATCACGACGGATGCTGTGTTTCCCAATAACTGGATTTCCTTTCATCAAAACGGAAAAATAATCCTGTATCCCATGATGGCCCCCATCCGAAGACTGGAGCGCCGTCATGACATAGTGGATCATTTTGCAGATATGTATCCGAATGCTGAAGTGATAGACCTGAGTCCACATGAGGAGGAGGGAATATATCTGGAAGGGACAGGCAGCATGATCATGGATCGGGTTCACCAACGGATTTATGCCTGTGAATCTGCCCGTACCAATCCCGTATTGTTTCGGCAGTTCTGTCAACAAATGGAGTGTGAGGGGATTTTGTTTCACGCTGTAGATGAATCAGGATTGCCGATCTATCATACCAATGTGATGATGGCGGTGGGAGCAAAAGTTGCAGTCGTCTGTTTTGAGTCGATTCATGACAAACATGAACGAGACTATCTGGTAGGCCGATTGGTTGAATCCGGTCATGAGATTGTGCCCCTGACAATGGAGCAAATCAACCAGTTTGCAGGGAATATGCTGGAAGTCATCAATCAGGAAGGGAAGCCATATATGGTCTTGTCCCAACGAGCCTATGATTCTCTGAATCCAACTCAGCGATCACAAATCAATATGCATTCAGAGCTACTTCCTATTCCTTTGGATGTGATCGAAACCTATGGAGGCGGAAGTGTTCGCTGTATGATGGCTGAGGTGTTTTTGCCAGCTTGATGAGAGAAACCAATTTCTTGCATTTATCCGCGATTTGCCATCCACACTCCGGCTAGAATGATGCCCATCGCCAGGAATTGTAGGCCATTGATGTGCTCGCCATCGATGAGTCCCCAAATCAAGGCCACGATTGGGATGACATAGGCAACAGAAGAGGAGATGATCGGATCCGTCAATCTGAGCAATCGGTAGTACCAGATAAGTGCCAGAGCTGTTCCCACCGCCCCCAAAATTATAATGAACAGAAAAGAAGACCATGCATAGGGACTGCTTGCAAATACAGTTGAGATATCCGAGGCAATCAGCAAGTACGTTCCATATGGAATGGCCACACTCACCAGAGCGAATCCTGACGCAAGTAGGGTTGGCAACTCACTGAGGAAGCTTTTCATGATATTGGTGCTGAGTCCATAGCCAATGGTAGCAATGACCACCAGAATGGCATATTGCACATGTTGCATGGCATCGACGGATTGATCCTTGGCCAGCACCAGGATCGCTGCTCCTACAAATCCGAGAATAATTCCAATGCTTTTGGTCCAAACGAATGGCAACCGAAAAAAAAGCACGCCAATGATCAAGGTAAACAAGGGGCTGAGCGAGTTGAGCATCCCGACACTGGCACTGTTGATATGGGTCTCTGCCATCGGAAACAAAAAAGCAGGAAGACCATTCCCAAAAATGCCTACCGCGACCACAAAAACCCAGTCTTTTCGACTGAGTTGGGAAGCCTTGCCGAGAAGAAACGGGAGCATAACCAATCCTGCCACGACCATTCTCAATGCACCAATCTGAAGCGGCGTGAAAGCCAGAAGTGCCTTTTTCATCAAAATAAATGAACTCCCCCATACCATAGCAAGAAGGAAATAGAAGAGCAAGGCTTTGGGTTTCATAAGGGATAGAGTAGGAGAGAAGGAAACATTTTTAAATAGTTTCTTAACGTCTTTGTTGAAAGAACTCCCGCATCAATTCGGCAGCAGCCGTTTCCAATGTTCCGGAGACGATCTCGGTTTTGGGATGAAGAAGAGAAGGTTCATGGCGATGGAATCCTGTCTTAGGTTCTGATGCACCAAAGACAAGACGGGAGATCTGTGCCCATCGAATGGCACCAGCACACATGGGACATGGCTCAATGGTGACAAACAGGCTACAATCCTGAAGATATTTGGCACCCATATAGTCGCAAGCTGCCGTAATTGCGATCATTTCTGCATGTGCAGTGGGGTCCTGTAGTTGTTCTGTCTGATTGTATCCCCGCCCGATGATCCGATAATTACTCACGACGACAGCGCCAATCGGAACCTCTCCCGCATCAAATGCCTTGGCCGCCTCATTGAGGGCTTGTCGCATGAAATGTTCGTCTGTGTGAATGGATAACATCAGAATCGACTTAATTCAGTATATAACTTGGACAGAGGGAGTCCCATGACATTGTAGTAGCATCCATGTATGCCTGTGATGCCGATCATGCCAATCCATTCCTGTATCCCATATGCTCCGGCTTTGTCAAGTGGCTTGAATGAGCGAATGTAGTGCTGAATCTCCTCCTCTGTGAGCACTCGAAAACTGACACCCGTCTCCGCTGTGAAACTTCTTACCCTCCCTTGATGCAAGAGACTGACAGCCGTCACAACCGTATGGGTAGTTCCACTCAGTTTTCTCAACAATACAGCAGCATCGGCTTCATCTTTGGGCTTCCCTATGATCTCTCCCTGAAGACTAACAATCGTGTCCGCCGTAATGATGATGTGATCCTCTGCCAAATCCCGATAGGCATTGGCCTTGGTCTCAGAGATGGAGATGGCGACTTCCGTGGGACTTAAGCCAGCTTCGACCACTTCCTTTACAGGTCTCACGAGAATCTCAAAGTCGAAGCCAAGCTCTTTCAGCAGATTCTGTCTACGGGGTGATTGAGATGCCAGAATCAATGGCGCTTTTGGTTTCATGCCGCAAAGATAGAGGACGAAATTGGGAGTTCCGAGTGGAGTAAGAGAAAGATCCAGCCCAAGTGTACAAGCCGACTTGGGAGAAGAGTCTTGTGCATGAACTTGTCGGTTTAAGAATAATTGATGAACTTACTCTTGGCTTACGTTTTCAGAGAATATATTGATCCATCATGATATGCATGTGTCGGGTAAGATGATTGCCCGATATATCTGATGTTGTATTCTCGTTCATCAAGGAATATTCTCATCCTCTTTTTGTACCACAACCATAACTTCTCCTGCCATGAATAAAATATGGAAAAATCTCTTGTTCATCCTGATTTTGGGGGTGAACGGATCTGTCTCATTTGCGCAATCCTATCAGGAAGGATATATCATTACGCTAGAAAAGGACACAATTTGGGGCTCTTGGAGAGAGCATTTTAATTCAATGGTCGGATTGCATGTCGAATTTAAACATGCCAGTGGCGAATCTATCTATACCGCAAGGGATATTCTTGGCTATGGTGCGAAAAACACATATCTGAGAAAGCGATTTACAGTCGAGACAGAAGATGGAACCGGAGGAATGGAGATAAAAATCCTTTTTTTGAATTGTTTGATCAAGGGACCAGTAAGCCTTTATCAAAACAAAGAAGGGAAAAACGGGAGAGATCTATTTGTCTACACCGAAGAGCGAGGCCTAGAGGCTGTCGAGAGTAAAAAGGAGGTGATCCTTCTTGACAACAAACTGTATGAAACACCGGGCTTACAATACGAGAGTGTCTTGAGGATGGTCATGGGATCGTGTTATGATCGTACTGAGTCACTGAAAAAATTTGGATACTCCAGAAAACGAATCATCAAATCAGTCATAGAGTATCACACATGCAAAGGGGAAGCGTATCAGTTACTGAAGGAGAATGAGAAAGATGAAAATCAGAAGTATGTGGGGATATTTCCGACATATGCAGAGATAGGAGCAGACAGTCATCTCTCGGATGATGGTTTGGGGATTGGGGGAATCTTTATGCACTCTCTGTTCAAAAGCCCAACAATTTTTTTTCAGATTGAGGCAGTCTTCTTTCCAGACAATCAGTTGGTTTATTTATCTTCTGCCCCATATAGAAAAACAAGTAATATTCTCATTCGGCCTGCCGTCAGAAAATCTGTCGCATTCAAGCGAGTCTATCTGTTTGCCAATACTGGACTCCAGATAAAATTCAGAAAGGAACACAGTCCTTCCTTGAAAAAATGGCATTTCTCATCTGATGAGGGACCTGTATTTGTTGGATTGGGATTTGGATATTCGATCCAACCGAAAATAAGGATAGAGGCATTTGGAGCTATTTCTTCCTCTTTTTACATGAATAGCGGCTTGACCTTTTTATGGAAAGTCTAAAGCAAGAACATCTTATGTTGCACAGACCTAAACTTCTGGTGGCCACAAGTCCTGCACAATCTGATCGAGTTCCTGGTAAAATGCCTCTCCGTATTTGCGGATGAGGGCATCTTTGGCAAACTCATACACCCGTGTTCCATCTGCTTTGCCTTTGCTGCAAGCAGCACTACAGATGCTCCAGCGATCATAATTCAAGGCTTCACCTGTCCGTGTATGGGTGATGCGTATCGGATATAAGTGGCAAGAGATTGGCTTCTTGAAGTCAACTTCTCCTGCTTCATAGGCTTGCTCAATGGCACAAAGGGCAATCCCGTCAGGCGTAAAATTCACGTAGGCACATTCTCTACCATTGACCAGGGGCGTGGAATAATGATTGGTGATATCCAGAACATACAATCCCTGATCTTCTATGGCCTTCATGCCCGGTTTGCGCATAAAAGGCTTGACCTTCTCATAGATCTTGTCCAGAACGAACAATTCCTCATCCTCCAATGGTGCGCCAAGATCACCTTCGACACAACAGGCCCCTTTGCACTTGGCCACATCACAAGCGAACATCTCATCTTTCAGATCTGCACTGATCAGCTTGCCGTCAAGATTGATCATGGAAGGGTAGGGCATTTTTTGAGGTTTTTGAAGGTATAAGGGGAATAGAGGAAATGAAAGGAAAGCTTGGCTGTGGGGCGAAGGTAGGAAAAATTGTCTTTTGGCAGGCAGGAATTCCGGGATTCCCCCAGACTCACTCAGGATTCCTACAACTCCCCCGCTTCAATAGCTGCCCGAATCAACTTGGCTTTGTGGGGGCCAATTTTTGCTGCTAACTCGGCTTCTGACACTTCCTTAAGTTTCTTGATAGAACGAAACTCCCGAAGGATCTGTTGTTCTGCAGCTTTGCCTATCCCTTTGATAGAGGTAAGCTTGGAGCGCTGATTCGGCGCATTGCTACGCTTGTTGCGGTGGAAAGTGATCGCGAATCGGTGAGCTTCGTTGCGCAGCTGTTGGATCAAATGCAGCGCAGGACTCCGCTTGTCAATATGCAGGGGAAAGGAGTCTCCTACTCTGTAGATCTCTTCCAATCGCTTGGCCACACCGATCACAGGGATTTTGCCGAGCAGGCCAAGATCTCTCAATGCTGAGGCTGCACTACTCAACTGCCCTTTCCCCCCATCAATCAGAATGAGTTTGGGTAAGGCTTGCTCCTCTTCCAACAATCTTTTGTATCGACGGCCGACGACTTCCTCCATGGAGGCAAAGTCATCCGGCCCCACAACGGTTTTGATATTGAAATGTCGATAATCTTTTTTGGCCGGTTTTCCATTTTTGAAGACAACGACTGAGGCTACCGGAGAAGCACCCTGAAAATTGGAGTTGTCAAAACACTCGATATGATCAGGTAACTCACTCATATTCAAAGCTTGTTGGAGGGCATCCATCATGACTTCTCCTGGGGTTCGTCTTTGCTTGAAGTTCTGTTTGTACAGCTTTTCTGTGAGCAAATTCCGGCAATTCTTAAGTGAGAGATCAATCAAATGCTTTTTGTCGCCTTTCTTGGGAACCGAAATTTTGTAGCCTTCAGGTAGGGATTCCACATCTACTTCTATATTGGTGATGATGTCCTCGAATATCTCCTCCTCACCTGCCAGCATATGACCGAGCGTGGCTGAGAGAACCTCACGATCCTCTTCCTGATGTGTGTGCTTGATTTCCCATGCGTGGGTTTGAACGATTGCGCCATCCTGAACCTTGAAGTGATTGACAACAGAGAGATGTTGCTCCGTGTCAATGGTGAAGACATCCAGATTGTGGATCTTTTCGGAGACAACAGTACTTCTTCGTTTGTAGGCTTTGACTTTTTCGTGTCGCTTTTTGTAAAACTCTGCTTGCTCGAATTCATATTTCTCCGCAGCCTTCATCATTTGAGCCTCGAGGTTTTTTAAGACCGGATTGAGATTCCCTTTCAGAATATAGCGCACCTGCTCGATGCCTTTCATATATTCTTCTTCTGATACCAGACCCTCACATGGACCCGCACAATTGCCAATCTGAAACTCCAGGCATCGTTTGAATTTCCCGGCCTTGATATTGCGCTCAGACAAATGATAGGTGCAGGTACGCAAGGGAATGAATCCCCGAATCAATTCCAGAATCGCCTTCAAGGTCGTAACACTGGGATATGGACCATAATAGGTTGAGCCATCCATGAGCTTGGTTCGGGTACTGAACACCCGGGGAAACCTCTCCTTTTTGACACAGATGTAGGGATAGGTTTTACCATCCTTGAGCAGAATATTGTAGCGAGGTTGATGTGTCTTGATGAGGTTGTTTTCGAGTAGCAGTGCCTCTACTTCGCTATTGGTGATGGTGTAGGCAAGGTCCGAAATATTGCCGACCATATGTTTGATCCGATAACTGTGCTGTCGACTGGAAGCAAAGTAACTGCCTACACGTTTGTGCAGATCCTTGGCCTTGCCAATATAGATGATCTTCCCTTTATCATTCAAAAACCGATAAACTCCCGGTTGATTGGGAAGATTTCTTACTTTAGAGAGGAGGTTGGGAGAAGAATGTGCCACTGCTTAACTTCAGATTTCTCCCGAAAATACGAATCTTTGCTGCATCAAAAAACCACAGAGATGGATCTCTGTGGTCAGTTTATGATGGGTTGTTGTTTGTCTACCGAATAGAGATTACTGAAACATTTCCATCAGCCGGTCCTGAAACGCAACTTTATGCGCCGAGGATTTCACTGAAAGTGTACTCTTTTGAGATTGGTTGAATGTGCATCCTGGAAGCAGTTGCAAATCCCCTGCCACCTCTAGCTCAGAGCGATTGATTTGATTGAATACAGCTACATTGGTTAGCGTTTGCTCAATTTTGCAGTGGCCGTAATTATCAAATCGCCCTTCATTGACCAATGTTTTGATGGTCGTGAAAGTCGCTGAATAAGAGTTATGTGTTTGAGCGCCGGTATGAGCGATATACTCATGAATATTGATTTCAGCTGATTGCCGATTGTATACTTGTCCGTAGTTGGTCAGTTCTTTTACAAAGACAGATCCGTCATTGTCGAGTAGTCCGCCCGCTTTGATGATCAGATTTCCATCGGAAGAAGAAAGAATGGCTCCCAACTGAATCTCCAATACTCCTTCTACCACAATGTCATATCCATTGGCGTTGGCATCAGTCATCAGTACGACCCGATCGTCCTTGGCAATCTTTACGCCAGGATAGCTGGGATACCAGTTGGCGGGATTTTCGTAATAGTGATCTTCCTGTGCCATGAAGAAGAAATCTGTAGCCTGTACTTCAACCAACGGTGAACAAATGAGACAAAGGAGGGAAAAAATGACGTAAAACTTCATGGAGGTCAAGAGTTAATTCGACTAATTCAACGTTTGGGTGCCGGAGATATTTCGCAGAAGTTCGATAAATGTTTCGATCGCGAGATATTGAGAAGCTCAGGGTAGATGGGAAGTCCTTGATAAGACATATGCAAGATACGGCTTGAATAGCCTCAATGATTGGATGATTGTTTCATGTCTCAATCATTCAAGTTGAATGGTAATATAGCGTGTTCAAACTGCTCGGAAGTTTCAGGCGTATAAACTAAAAAATCCCTTTTTTCTCAGGGGCTTCCTGAAAAAAAAGGGATTTGCAGGCAATGGGTATGTGCCTGATTATTTGACCTCTAGCAACTCTACATCAAAAATGAGTGTCTCGTATGGGCCAATGGAAGGAGGGGAACCTCTTTCTCCATAGGCAATGTGATAAGGGATGTACAATTGCCATTTGGCACCTGTCTTCATGAGTTGAAGTGCTTCCGTCCATCCAGGAATAACGCCATTTACAGCAAATTCGATGGGTTCTCCTCTTTGATAAGAGCTGTCGAAGACTTCTTCATTGATCAATCGGCCTTCATAATGTACTTTGACGACGCTGCTAGCACCTGGAGAGGCTCCTGTGCCGGGACGCATGATTTTATACTGAAGTCCTGATGCTGTGGTCTGAATGCCTTCCTTGGCTTTGTTTTCCTCCAGAAAGATTTCTCCTTCTGCTTTGGCAACCTTTCCCCGTTCAGCCATTTCTGCTTGCTGGGCTTGCATCGCTTGCTGCTGGAAGGCCATCATGAGTTCTCGGACCTGCTGATCATCAAACTTGTTTTCTCCACCATCCAATACATCTATCATGCCCTGAAAAATCATATCAGAATTGATGTCCAGGGGGATTTTGGAGAGATTGTCTGCCAGATCAGCCCCCAAGGTATAGGAAAGGCTATCCTGATAGGTGTCCAATTGCGCGAATGCTGCATTTGGATGCAATAGGGCCAATGGAACAAGGAAAGTAAATAGTATACAAATAGATTTGAACGACATGATTTCAAATTTTATTAACGATTGGAGTTCGAAGTTGCTCTGAAAAAATGGATTTGCCAAAAGGAATTTTGCTAAGGTACCTCTATAACCGAAAAAATGAATATGAAAGTTGCTCATCATTCTCTTAGGAGTTCAGGCTAGCTGGCCGAAACAGGCCTCCATCGGCTAGTCGCTCTTCTACTCAGACGCTCTGTCTTGTCCTAATCCCAGATCTGGAATGCGGATAAGAGACTGGACAGGGATGGAGGCAGGCAGATTTGGATTCAAATTACGGATGGTTTGGATCCGTATATGATATCGTTCAGACAATTGTCGGACAGTCATGGGGTACTCAGTGGTGATTTGCTGAAATAGTTGCTCTTGGAGAGCTGTTTCTTCCAGTGTGATCCACGAACTGTCAGATGCTAAAGAGGAGGTCGTATAGATAGGCGCCTCCACATACTGCATATCCAGCGGAGGGATCTCACGCAACTCTTGCCGCCATAGATTCTGGAACATATCCATGTCTTCCTTGCGCATCTGGATTCTGAGCAGAACGGTCGAATCAAGGGATGGATGAAGGTCATCTTGGTGAGAGAGCAATAAGGAACTGTCCTTGGGCCGATTGTCCACCCAATGCTGAGGACGAGAACTTGGTCGGGGAGGGGCAGGGGAAGCGTTTTGGGGGGTAGATAGGGAGAGGTACAAACTGACACCCAATCCATGAAGACGATCATTGCCTGCTACTTCACCCAATTGCCCAATATTGTCGAGGTAGTCTGTGGTAGTTAGCCGATAGGTGTAGGAAATGCCAAGATGGATCTGACGAGCTACTTTGGCAACAAGGCCAGCTGACAAGGGAAAAGAAGCAATCGATGTCAGGTATTCTTCTTCAGGAAGTCTGGTGAAGAAATTTTCTCCCAAAAAATTGCGCCGCTTGTCCAACGGACGGAAAAACAACAAGCCTGCACCAGCGCTCAGATAGGGTTTGATTCTGAACCGCCGAATCACATACCATCGGAGGCGCAAGTCCGTATAAAAAAAAGGAGTTTCGACAAATGTATTTGGCAAGACATCATCAGGACCCGGAATGGGTTCTTCCTCTGTTTGTGCAACAAAACGACCGTATCCCGCATGGAATTGAATCCCAACAGGCTTGTTGTTATCAAACTGAAGTGAAACATCGAAGCCAGGATAGACACGCTCAAACATCCCATTGGAACTGCTGAGGTCTCCTCGATAGTCGAATCCCCACCACCCCAGACCTAGCTGGAGAGGGGCAGCTTCCTGTGGAGCATCGACAGACATGGTGGCGCTTTGAGCCTGGAGCGTATTTGGCACAATCGCCAGAATCCAGACCATCAGCCAGATAAGTAAGAATGAGAGTCGCCAGAGGTTGTTACATTGTTTGCCTTGAATGGGGGTCATAGATTTATCAGCACATTCTTGTTGAGCCTGTCCCGTAAGGTCGCAACATTTTTTCAAAAAACCTCACTCAACGTGTAGAGGAACTTGTCGGATAGGCAATTTCCTGAGGTTTGAGGATAAAATAGAGGCTCAATTGAAGATTATACAAGCTGTCAAAGCCTTTTCTGTTTCCCAACTCGCCGATATTGTCAAGGTAATCAGTGGGAACAAATCGGTAGGTATATCCCAGTCCGAGATAAATGTTCCGATTGACGATGGCTTGAAGCCCGATAGTGGCAGGGACCTGTGGAACAGAAGTAGAATAAGACTCTCCTTCTGCTCTTGTTTGGCTTCTGGTTTTGAGGAGTTTGCCGTTTTTGTCTCGTGGAGTAAAAAACAATAGACCTGCCCCGATAGAGAGGTAGGGTTGAAATCTATAGCGTGTGAAAAACCGATATTTCATTCGAAGATCTCCATAGAAAAAAGAGGTTTCGACAAAGGTCGTCGGTTCGATATGTGCCCCTACCTGTGGAGGGTCTCCATCATACTGTTCAGAGAATTTTCCAAATCCTCCATTGAGTTGGATTTTGAGTGCTTTTCTGTTTTCCGTTTGTAAAGAAAAATTTGCTCCAGGATAGAAGCGACTGAAGCTGCTTTGCGACTCAGACATATCCCCCAGATAGCCAAAACCACTAAGGCCAAGACCAACTTTCAGCGGATCTTTGGCAAAATTGGGCTGAGCCACGGCAACAATAGAAAAACAAGAGAGCAAGCAGACAAACAGGAACCTAAAGAGCTCCATAGATAAACTAGATTTACATGACCACAATGGCCACAACCAACGATTCCGAGGGAATCTCTTCAATAACAATTGGCGCTTCTGATGAAGAACGGTCAAGTGTCTTGGACTCCTTGACAAGGTAATGAATGGAGGGCTGATGGGGGAGAATGAGATCTAATAAATCATAATCCACCAGAAAGAGGGCCTCCCATTTTGTGCTGATTTGTTTCAAATCTCCCATCGTCATTCCAACTGAAATGCCAGATTTGGCACGCAAGACCTGACTTTCAATCCTGATTCTGTTGACCTGATTTTGGCCCCAGAAATCTTCTTCTACATAAACCTTGCCATCTTTGTAGTCCAGGACCTTTGCTCGCCATGAGTAGCCTGACTGATCGAATACCGTATCCCTTAGACTTTTCCCTCCCAGTCGCTTCATGGAATCATCGGGCATAATGTCTCCGATTTTTACAAACTTGAGACCATTGGCCTGGATGGTGCGTTTGCTCATACAACCGCTGGAAATCAGGGTGCTGAGGAGCAAAAGAGGAAAAATCCACCCAACATTGTTCGGAAGTCGTATCATTTCTGCAAAGATATAACGAAAATCATGCCTCTTTCAAACTGGAATCCCAGAATAAGCAACACACTCCTTTTTTTATCCCTCGGATTCCGCTACATTTGATTTATGAACAAAGTGATAAAAATTCTTCTTGCTGGGTTCGCATTACTCAATCTGGGCTTACTGGGTGGGTTTCAGATTAAGAACACCCTTCCTGGAAGTGGGATGACAAATATAGATAGTGGATTGAGAAAATTGCAGAACACATTTCTGTTTATAGAGAACAATTATGTGGAGTCCCCACAACATAACAAATTGATAGATGATGCCATCAAGGGAATCATGGAAGGACTTGATCCACATTCCTTCTATATTCCAGCGACAGAAATGGCACAGATGCAAGAACAAATGGGGGGCAGCTTTGAGGGAATCGGGGTGCAATTCGACATTCTGGACGATACGATCTATGTAGAAACACCTCTCTCAGGTGGCCCAAGCGAAAAACTGGGGATCATGGCTGGCGACCGAATTGTTACCGTGGATGGAGAGACGGTTGCCGGGATCGGAATCACCAATGCTGACGTTACCAAATACCTCAAAGGACCCAAAGGAACTACCGTCAATGTCGGAATCCATAGACGAGGGGAAAAAGAGCTTTTGGAGTTTGCCATTGTCAGGGACAAAATTCCCATCAATAGCGTGGAACATTCCTATATGATTCGAGAGGATATTGGCTACATACGGGTTACTCGATTTGCAGAGACAACATATATGGAGTTCAAGCAGCACCTGAAGCAGTTGATCGCTCAGGGAATGAAGGGACTGGTACTGGACTTGCGGAGCAATCCAGGGGGCTATATGGTGATGGCAAACAAGATGGCAGACGAATTTCTCCCCGCTGGAAAGTTGATTGTCTCAACCGAAGGCCGAATCTCTCAAAGCAAGCAAGAATATCATTCGACCTCCTCCATCGGATCTTTTGAAGAAGGGGCAGTCGTGGTATTGATCGATTATGGATCCGCATCTGCCAGCGAGATTGTTTCTGGCGCCTTGCAGGATCATGACAGAGGCTTGATTATCGGTGTCAGGTCTTTTGGAAAAGGATTGGTTCAGATTCAGGAAGAATTTGACGATGGTTCAGCGATTCGTCTTGTCATTTCGAAGTATTATACCCCAAGTGGTCGCTGTATCCAGAAACCTTATGACAAAAGTTCTGAGGATTACAACAAGGATATTACCCAGCGGTTTGAGTCAGGTGAGATTTTTGACCAGGAGAAAATCCAACTCCCGGACTCACTCAAATATACGACCTCCTCAGGCCGAACAGTGTATGGAGGTGGTGGGATCTATCCGGATATCTTTGTTGCAGATGACACGACTGGCTCAAGCAAGTATTTGATGAATCTCCGAATCAATGACCTGTTCAGAGAATTCTCTTTCAAATATGTAGACAACAGACCTGAATTGAAGAATCGGTATGCATCTGTGGATGCCTTTGTCAAGGGATTCAGGGTGACCGATGAACTCGTGAGACAGTTTACAGCCTTTGCAGAAGAGAAGGGCGTTACGTATTCTCCGGCAGGCTTTGAGCAAGCTGAGCGGAGGATTGTCAATCGTATCAAAGCCTATATCGGTAGACGACTCCTGAATGATGAGGCTTTCTACCCTGTCTATCACGAACTGGACAATGTTATCCAGGAAGCGATCAAGCTGATGCCAGAGGCAAAAACCCTGGAGCAAACAGGGAATCTGGACTAGGGACTGCTTGACGCATAAGGCAGAAAGCTCACTTGATATTTTGTCCTGGCTCTTCTTTGCCTAACTTGCAATTGTTTCCCTATCGGTGGGGATGGTGTCTCCATTCGGAACACCCTAAGATCTTTTCAATTCTGGGAGGGCAGTAGTCATTGATCCAGTGGGTATGTTCTATGCATTTTTGGACATCTTGAGGCTTGAACATGCTTGAGTACAATTCCAGAAATCACCTCTGGGCTGTTTTTCTGGAGTACATGAACTGGACATCAGACAGATTCAAAAATCCTGAGGGAGTCTTTCTGAATCCTGTTATTGACACGGGGGTGCCCTGTCATGTTGCCCGTCTATTTAGCTTCTAATTATGTATACACAACACCAGTTAGAGAATATCCTGTTTCTTGACATTGAGACAGCTTCTGTGGTTGCTACCTATTCCGATTTGCCTGAGCGCATGCAGGGGCTTTGGGATCGGAAAGCAGGCAAATACCAGCGAATGGAGCCGGACAAGAAGCCCGAACAATTATTCTCTGAAAAAGCCGGAATACATGCAGAATTTGCCAAGGCAGTCTGTATTTCATGCGGATATCTGCGATTCGAGGGAGATACACCTTCTATCAAGATGAAATCCTATTTTGGCCCGGATGAGCATCAGATTCTGAAAGACTTTGGCGATATGCTGGATAAATTTATCGCCGCGCGAAAAGGGCGAAATTTATGCGCCCATAATGGCAAGGAATTTGATTTTCCCTTCCTGGGAAGACGCTATCTCGTCCATGGATTGCCGCTGCCAACATCGCTGCAAATCCAGGGGAAGAAACCATGGGAAATCCCCTATGTCGATACGATGGAACTGTGGAAGTTTGGTGATTACAAAGCCTATACCAGCCTTGACCTGTTGACAGCAGTGTTAGGAATTCCCTCTCCCAAAGATGATATTGATGGCAGTCAGGTAGGGCGCGTATTTTGGGAAGAAAAAGATTACGAACGAATCAAAGTATATTGTGAAAAAGATGTTCGAACAACTGCACAAGTGTTGTTGCGAATGTCTCGTTTACCTCTAATTCCAGAGCAAGACTAATCATCAACTTATGTCTGATTTTTATCGAATCAAACGCCTGGCAAAAAGCCTGGTTCCCAGATTTTCCCGCTCACGGACCTATGAATACACCCTCTCCGATGCGCATATGATGATCACTGATCTGGGGATGAACATTCCACCAGAGATCCTTGAGAAGTTGGTCTCCAATGACAGGATTCTGGACGACTTTCTGACCAGTATCTATCAGTTGGAAAAAGAAATCCGCCAAACCGCAATCACTGAATTTGCAACCATTAAACCAGAACTTGAACCCAAAGTGTATTTGGAAGATGGGATGGTCGGATTTACCATTATGCACAAAGGAGAAGAACTCGTTTTTGCCGAATACGCATATAAAAAGAGCTAAACACCCTCTTTCTGGACACACCCACCTTATATGCTTTTCCCTTTCGATGCCCGGGATGCGTTTTGCTGACCGGGCTCTTTGAGATTATATGCCTCGACCAATGACCTCCTCTCCTGAATTTGGTTGGGATGAGGGAAGTTTGTGATGATGCGTGATAGGGGATAAAAAAAAGATCAACAGATGTTACTTTTCTACTTGTCCGTGCGTCACAGCTACATACCCAACTGACATTTCATTCCTATGGACGAGTTGAAACATTGGACCGACATTGCACAAAATCTTTTGGTTGGTTTGAGTGCCTGGTTGCCCAAAATTTTTGGAGCACTTCTCATTTTGCTCGTTGGCTGGATGATTGCCAGAGTATTGCGGACATTGATTAGCAAAGGCCTAAGACTGGCAAGGTTCAATGTATTGATGGGCCATCTGGGGATAGACCAACTGCTCAAAAAAGGCAACATCAAAAAAGATCCCAGTGGCATGTTTGGCCAGTTTGTGTACTGGTTCATCATGTTGATCGTACTTGTGGCCTTTACGGATGGACTTGGGCTAGAGATCGTTTCTCAAAAAATAGGCTTGTTGATCAATTACCTACCCAATGTGTTGGTTGCACTCATCATTGTCATCGTTGGGTTTTATGCGGCAAATCTGGTTCGAGAGACCATTTTTTCCTCCTTCGGATCATATGGCATCAAGGGAAGTCGCCTGGTAGGCAATATGATTTTTTACCTGTTGATGGTATTTATTCTGCTCACTGCCCTGGACCAACTACAATTCAATGTAGCACTCCTGACTTCCAATATCATGATTCTCCTGGGAGGCATCGCATTGGCATTTGCTATTGCCTATGGTCTCTCTGCAAAAGAGATATTTCCTCATATGATTTCTTCCTACTACAGCAAGGGGATTTTTGAGGTTGGCCAAACCATCAAAATCGGAGAGGTAGAAGGAGAAATCCTCGAAATAACCAATCTGTCAGTTGTGCTGAAGACACTCACCGGCAGATATTTGATTCCAGCAAAAAGATTGTTAACAGAAGACGTCCAAATCCTTGAAAAGATCTAATACCTTTTGATTATGGGCTTACATGAAATGGCACCAACTCACTGAGCTATCAGATGAAACATTGGTGAAACAATTATTGGATACTGGAAAAGATCGATATTTTGAGGAATTGTACAGACGCTATTCTCAAAAGGTCTATTATCAGTGTCTGTCCTACACCAAAGATTCTGAATCAGCCAAAGATCTTATGCAAGATTCCTTTATGCGTCTCTATGACAAATTGGGGAAATTCTCGTTTCGGTCTTCTCTGTCTACCTGGGTTTTTCAGCTTGTGCGAAACCTCTGTCTGGATTATTTGAGAAAGCAAACCAACTGGAAGCATGAAGAGGAGATGACAGAAGAAGCTGAGATGCCTGAAATCGAAGAAAAAGAACTTCTCGGATTGGATGCGAGAAGACTGACAATTGCGATGCGTTCGTTATCTTTTCAGGATCAGGAGTTGTTGATGCTCAAGTATGGGCATGAGTGGCGAATAAATGACATTTCGGAGATTACCAATCTTTCTGTTCCTGCGATTAAAATGCGGCTCAAGCGGGCCAAGTCAAAAGTACACAAGATCTATCAGCAGATACAGCTGGATTCCTAGCCATAATTATGAACAAGAAGAACAATCCCTTTCGGGAAATGATGCCAGAAGAGGAGGCGCCAAAGCCAGAGCTAAAAGCAGACTTGATGCGAAGCCTGAACCTGAAACGGTTTATCTATCAGACAGTTGAGATGTTTACAGCTATCTTGGGGGTAGCAGCCAGAGAAGCCTTGCCCATACGGAATGAAGAGGAAGACGCATCGGAATAGACACCTTCAACATGTTGATAAAAAAAAATCCTCGAAGGTGATACTTTTTCCATCTGAGATGAGTCTAAGGAAAAAGCATCTTACTCACTCATTGACAATCAGGATCTCTTATGAAGAACATGTTACGTTCCCTTATCACGGCCTCCTTAGGCCTCCTGCCTCTTATTGCATATGCACAATTCAAGGTAGTCGAATACGACTATGCCAATGCTTACTTCAACAATGGGCAGGACCTGCCAGCTGGAAGCAAACTTATCCTTACAGGTAAAATGCCTGTGCAGGCAGACTGGATTGAAGCCGAACTGTACAAGACCAATGGCAGCAAAAAACTATTATTTTCCTCAACCTGGAAACGAGAAACGGGAGATAATGGGCTGAATTTTCGTATGCCATTTCACTACGAATTACACAGCAATACCCGATATGATTTTCGGTTTTTCTTTTACAAATTCCTCCAAACAGATCAAAAAGCCGAACTAACCTCTGACCTCCATCAGTCCCTGGATACCTATATTGACCAAAGCTTCGCGCCCAAAGGATCGCGCATGAAGAAACTAAGGAATCAGCATAAAGTCATCTCTGATCTCAACGCCATCGTAGAAGATGGCCTCACATATACCCGACATTCCCGGGATGACTCATTTTCAGGATTTTCAGATTTGGTGAAGGATGGATTTGCACAGATAGAACGATACACAGCAGATCAGAAAAATGTGAGTGATCTGGGGTTCAAACAAGATAAAGATGCGGTCCCTGGTTCCTCATCAAGTGCAGAAATATTCCGGGCAAAGATTCAGGAACTGAAGGACATCATCCATATGGAGCTGGATACTTACTTAAAACAACCGCAACTGATGCAGATCGAACTCAAAGAAGTGATTGGCTATGAGACAGACAAAGCTTCGGGAGCCTTGGCACTCAATGTTGGGTATGGAGGCGTGTTGTTGGGGGGGAAATCGCTGGATCAACTGACTTATGGAACGTCTCCCTTCGTTGGAATCTCACTTCCTCTGGCGAATCGAACGTATGGACCAGCTATTCTGGCCAATACTTCCCTCTCTATTGGAGTATTTACCAGGAACTTCTTGTCTGCTGACAGCAGTGAAGTTTCAGGACCTGTTTTTGGCCGTCCCTACTTTATGGGGGTGGGGTACAATTTGTTTCGATTTATCAAAATCAATGCAGGTGCTACGGCACTGGAAACACGAGGAAGCTCTTCCATCACCGAAGGCAGTGCAAGTCTGGACCCCAAAGCCATTTCTATCCGGCCATTTATTGGAATAAGTGCAGAGATAGATCTCTGGATGGGACTGCGAGAACGTCGTTAATGTCCTGATATCATCGCTCTAGTATACTTACAGGCTATTGTATGAAGGAGGAACCCCTAGCGGTTCCTCTTGTGCATGATTCACACCAGGTAATCCTATAAGAGTTGCTGTAACAGCTCGCGCACTTGTGCTGCTGTCGGATCTACAGCGACGATGGTTCCTTCCCGATCGATCAAAAAAGTGGCTCCCGCAGAATGAAAGAGATCATACTTCACCCATAGATTGGTTTGATCATTTACCTCTACCAAATTCACCCATGGGTATTGTTCCAGATCCAGCCTGCGCTCAAGCGCCTGGGTATTCTTGTATTCTCGCGCCACGCCAACAACTGTAAACCCCTGATCCTTAAATTCCTCATAGAGTGGGAGGATAGATCGACTCTTGAGAATGCAAGGCTTGCACCAGGAGGCCCAAAGGTCTAGCAAAGCAACCTTGCCTTCGATGAGCTGGGACAACTCTCTGTCGGTACCGTCCAGCTCAGGAGCGCTAAAATTGACAAATGTCGACCCGACACCGACAGATTTATATGAGTTGAGGGTATGCGCAATCAACTCATTGTAGGGATGCGAAGGAAATCTTTGAGTAAGAAGTTGGAAATTGTCTGTGAGCGTTTCAAGGTCGATCTCTGAACTTGCCAACCATGCAGCATCTTCATACAATAAGTAATAAGAGACAATGGATTGATGATTTCGAATATACGTGGTACGCGCTCGGGAAAAAGCCAAATTGGTCGAATCGATTTCGCTTTTGAGAGCCTGAATCTTTGCTTCCAACGTCCTGTCTACAGAATCTTTCATGGCTTTCAAGCGTTTTCTCAAAGCTTTGTGTTCATCTGATAGATGATCAACATATTCCAGAAAAGGTTGCTGATATGTGCTGAGAAAGGATTGATACTCCCGATTGAGAGCGCCCCCCAGGACCCGATTCATGTCATACTGCTCTCTGGGATATAAGCTGAATTGGATCTCGCCATCTGTAGGAAAAAAAGTGATGGCACGCCAACCAGATGTGATGTATTCATCCATAAAAATCAACTGGTAGGCTTCGGCTTGTTCATAGGAGAACTCGTAATGAAAGCTACTGTCCTCCACAAGAATCAGCTGACCTGTCCGTGGATTTTCACTGGCTTTGTGAATCATCAATCCTTCTGTATACTTCCCGTTGATCTTGCCCGTGAGGACACACACCTTTGGCCTGTGTGTGGCTTCAGAAGAAGGGAGAGATATGCCACCAGCAAGCCCCAGAATCAATCCGATACACAAGACTGCGGCAGTGAGGACGGTAATCCAGTTTGTGAGAGACAAGGAAGGAGAGGAAAAAATCTGATTAATTGTTGCTGATGAGAGGGAAACACTTGTGGAGGAAGTGAGCATCTCTTTGGGCTCTCTCTGACTGAAGGAAAATGGGAATGTGCCCAGGAGCAACAGAGCATTGGGTCTATCCCGATCTTCCAATAAATCCCTCACCTTTTTTCTTCCGCGACTGATTCGCGTTTTGACGGCACCTGCTAAGCTTTGTTGGTTTTTGGCAATTTCCTTAATGGGGAATCCCAAAACCTCAAATTGCAGGAGAGCTTCTGCTTGTTCCGAAGGCAGTTGATCCATCGCTTCAAAGACCAGTTGCGCATCCAGAATCGTTTCTGGTGAGGCTCCCTGAGTGGCCAGTTCTCGTGTATGCTGGTCGAGTAATTCTGCTTTGAATTTGTCTCTTCGGAGCTGGTCAATATAGGTGAAACGCGCAGACCGGACCAGATAATGGAGCAATTTGTCCTTGTGTCGAATTCGGTCAAAATGCTCGAAGGCTGATGCCAGGACCTCTTGTACCAGATCATCGGTATTCATTTTGCCAAAGGTCAAGGCAGAACAATACCGTACGAATGCTGCTTCACAAGGGGAATAGGCAGCAAGAAAATCGTTTTGTTTCTTCAGCGTTTGAGCTTGTTGCATGGGGGCAATTTTGGAAAAAATCAAACTTCAACAAGAATGTCGGATGAGATCCAAAAAGGTTACACGCAAGAAGAAGGTCTTGTTTATTCTCCTACCACAATCATCGCCCGCCTTCTGGTAAAGCCTGTGAACAGCCCTATGCCACCAGTGATATTGGTATACACGACTGCTGGCTGACCAAACGGACTAAAACTCGCCTGTATAGCGGCATCTCTGGTAGCGATAAACCGATAATAGTCATTGGTCACATGAAAGAGGGTACTGATCAGGGTATCTCCTTCTTCATAATCAAAGCCCGTCCCAAATACGATGGGGCCACCATTGGAGACTTCGTCATCGATGGTGAAGTCCTGGTCCACATCATTGACAAAAGTGGTGTCTGACTCCATCGTGATAGAATCCGTGGTGATCACACGCTTGCGTTCCACGAGCAATCGGCGGTAATAGTCCACCGTATTAGGATCGTCCTGAAAGGTTGTCAGGACGAGTGCCATGGTATCATCATTGAATCTGTACTCCATTTCCTGACTTTCGATAGGAGAGGGAATCTGGGTAACTGCGCTGAGTTTCTGCCCATCTTTGGTTGTAACCTGAAGACTGAAATCAGTATTGTAAAATTCTGGAACGAGAGAGAACGACCCATACAAATACAAACCTTGACCGATGATGGGTTCAAAAAGGGAGAGCAAGGCGGTATCCAGAACTGCTTCAATTCCAGGAGTCAAGATGTCAATCTCAAGCGGCTGAAGCGTATCAGTATTCCCTTCGTGGGTGATGGTTACAGTCGCCTCTCGTACATAGTCTAGTTCGATATCATCGAAGAAGCCTGAGC
The DNA here is from genome assembly GCA_039029315.1 of Bacteroidota bacterium. Lineage (GTDB taxonomy): Bacteria > Bacteroidota > Bacteroidia > J057 > J057 > JBCCCJ01. Next base: position 39,665 of record JBCCGK010000048.1, read on the forward strand.
TTTTTACCAATGTCAGAAGAAAGGGTTGTCCCGGCTCCAGATAGGATTCAACAACGATTTGTTCCTCGTATTCAGGCAATTCAAGATCGACTTCCTGTGTAAGATTACAACTTGCCAGAAAAAGGAGGCCCAGAAGGGCAAAGAAGCTTGTTTTTATATAAAAAGTCATAGGAATTCAGGATTGGGCTAGAATTTGAAATTGTAGGTAATGGAAGGAATAACAGGAAACAGGGCAACTTGCTTTGCGACATTGTCGATGGGGACTCCTTGATCGTTCGTCTGTGGCTCGATGTAGAGGAAATAGGGATTCCGTCGATTGTAGGCATTGTACACACTCAGGGTTAAGTCAGACTCGCCCCATTTAGGAAAAAATTTGAACACCACGCCAATATCCAGTTTGTGATAAGCCGGCATACGAAAACTGTTTCGTTTGACGAAATCCGGGATGAGGGTGAAGAAATTGGCATCCTGGTCCGTGGCGCTGGCATTGCCCAAATTCAGGAACTCAGGTCCGAAGGAGAAGAATCGCCCAATCGGCAGCGTAGTCGCATTGCCGCTGCGATATTCCCAAGAGGCGCTGATGCTCCATCTTTTGCTCAAATCATACAGTGCCACGACAGACACATCATGCCGCTTGTCATTACGAGGAAAGATGGGCTCTCCATCATTGATGGCATCCTCATTTCGTACTTCGCCATTGGGATTCACTCCCTGAAATTGTCGGAAGGACCAGGCCAGTGTATAGCCAATCCATCCTGTCAAGCGACCTTTGGTCTTCTCAATGTAGATCTCATTGCCATAAGCCCAGCCCTTCCCGAAGACGAACTCACTGTCCAGGTCGTCATTCACAAAGAGGTTGGCAGCATCGCGGAAATCAATCTGATTCTCCAACCATTTGTAATAAATCTCATTGCTCAGAATGTACTGCTCACCGATGGAAATATTGATTCCGGCTACTACCTGATGAGAGCCTTGTGGGGGAACGCGTCTGTTGGAAGGATACCAGATATCCGTCGGCAAAGAAGCTCCACTATTGGAGACGAGGTGAAGATATTGGATCATTCTGGCATAACTGGCTTTCACACTGACATTCTCGGAGAGGGTAATCCTTGCAGAGAATCTCGGTTCTACGCCAGCATAAAAGGTAGAATCACTAGAGAAGCCGGAGAGGCGAAGTCCTGCATTCAGCTTGACACGGTTATTGACTTCAAAATCATCGCCGATATAGAGACCATATTCTCCTCCAAAGTAGGTTTGGCCAGCCTCCAGACTGAAACTCTCATCACTCGCTCCCGCGTTCAGGCGACCCACAATGAAGCGATGGTAGATCCCGCTGGCACCGAATCTGACAGTATGTTTGTTGTCAGGAATCCAGGTGAAATCCGTTCGGAAGGTTCCATCCGTGATTCGGGACCCCAACTCAAAGGAGAAGATGTCAAAATTGTTGGAGATGATGTATTCGTAGTCAGAATAACTGGCGGAAGTATTCAGAAACAATTTGGGAGAAAACAGGTGATTCCATCTCAAGGTAGCGTTGCTATTGCCCCAATTGAAGTTGAAGTCAAAATCATCGTCCTTGAATGTGAACTTGTCCCGACCAAAATAGCCGCTCAGGAAAAGCTGATCCTTATCACTCAATTCATAATTGACCTTGGCATTGAAATCATAAAAGAAATAATCAGGGATAGGATTGAAGTCAGGATTGTCCTCCTGCAATTTGTTGATCTGTCGCGTGATGATATCCACATATGTCCGCCTGCCTGAGACCATAAAGGATGCTTTGTCTTTCACAATAGGTCCTTCCAGCGTCAAACGAGAAGCGATCAGGCCCACACCACCTGCACCAGAGAATTTCTTCTTGTTTCCCTCGTTCATTTTGACATCAATGACAGAAGAGAGACGCCCACCATACTGGCCAGGAAATCCCCCCTTATACAACTTCACGTCCTTAACCGCATCAGAATTAAAGGTACTGAAGAAACCAAACAGATGAGACGGATTGTAGACCACCGTATTGTCCAGCAACACCAGATTCTGGTCGGGCCCGCCTCCTCGAACGAATATGCCCGAGCTGCCCTCACTCCCGGAAGATACACCAGGTTTGAGTTGTAGGGTCTTGATGATATCGACCTCGCCGAACAGGGCAGGGAGACGCTTGGCTTCTTCCATGCTGATTCGTTCGACACTCATTTGTGTGCTGTTGAGTTGTTCCTCAATAGAATTGGCTTCAATGACCACTTCATCCAGGCTGGCAATTGTCAATTCGATATCCAGCTGGATGTTTTGGTTCAGGAGAATGGTTCTTGGCTCGGTTCGATATCCTGCAAAGAAAAATCGGATTTCGATACTGTCCGTGCTTTCAGGAAGCGTCAGAGAATAGAATCCATAATCATTGGTATAGGTTCCCTTTTTCAGACTGGCAACGCCAATCGAAGCACCAATGAGCGTCTCGCCGGATTCCGCAGCTTTGATCACTCCACTGATGGTATGGGAAGGAGATGATTGTCCTGAAGAAAGAGAAGGAAGGAGGAGAAAAATCAGGACAGAAGAGAATATGTATTTCATATAAAGGGGAATTCTGTTTGTGCTCCCAAAAAGCAGGGCAAAGATACATGATGATTGTGAAGAGAAGTAGGCAGTTTTCTACTCCTTCAAACGTTCGTGTACACGACAATGTTAACACCTTGTTCAACATTTCCCTCCACCCATCCACTTTTGTCGGTCACTGCTCTATTCCACTAGACAAATCCAATGGATGAGAAATAACCCCTATTGTCCTGCCGTTTCGCACATCTGATCATTGGAGGTAGAAAGAAACATATAGAAGAAGCATTTTTGACTTGGTTGAAAAATCTGATTTGGGAAAAAATGCAAAAAGCACAGAAGAGACTCAGACAACTTGCAAATAATCCAAATTCTCGTTCAAAGGAGATAAGATCTTTGCATAGCTGCCCAAAATTACATGTTCGACTAGCAAACATCCATTTTTGAAGAGAGGTGAAGGAGCATACCTTTGAGTCATCAGTTAAAACACAATCCTTCACTTATAAAAAATTTTCATCATGAAACGGATACTAGCAAACATCACCATCCTCCTGATAATCATTCTGACATCAGCTACTCTCCATGCACAGGAGAAGCAGATCTACATGGATCAGGAACAGAAAATCATAGTCATTGATCAAAAGCTGGAAAAAAAGCTGAACCTCTTTCCTGAGAAGAAAGGGTTTGAAAGCGCACGACTTTTTCAGACAAATGAAGATCAATTTGTACTTGAAATCACCACAGAGAAGCATGACTTCCTAGAGCGAGAGAGAATAGATATGAACCGAACTGAGCTGCTAGCATTTCAGCAAAAGCTTGAGGCAGACCTCACAGAAAAAGTTCCGCTTGCAGGGGTAGACCAGAGTGGACGATTGGAATTGATGGTCAATGCTACAGCAGTTTCCCTTGGATATTATGGATGGGCTATGCCAGCCATGTTAGAAACGAATGAAGCCAGTGCAGCAGTTGGAGCGTATATGTTGACAAGTGCAGCTGGATTTTTTCTCCCCTTTAAGATGACCCAGAATCGTGAGATCACAAAGGGACAGGCCAGCATGTATGGCTATGGGGCTACCCGAGGCATCGTACACGGACTCGCAATAGGAGAATTGATTTCCTCAGACAAAACCTATGATATGCGAGGACATTTGGCCCTGGGAATGGGTTTCAGTGTAGCAGAGGGAATCGCAGGCTATCATCTTGCCAAGAAATATAACTGGGATGCGGGTACTTCTGCAGCAGTTGGAACATATACAGATGCGGGGATGATCGCCTTACCTTTGATCATGTTTGCTGCTGGCCCTGAGGACATTGAATCACCTAAGCTTCTCATTGCCTCTTCTTTGGTAGGAGCTGCTGGCGGATTTATGGCAGGGAAAAAAATGACCGATATGCAATCCTACAGCCGCGGAGATGCACATATCCTGAAGATCTCAGGATTGATGGGAGCAGCTCTTCCAATCGCCATTGGTGGAATATTTGAGATCGACAAGCCACGTCTCGGAGCGGCTGCATCTGTTGCTGGTGGCATTGCAGGTCTTGGCATTGGACATTATGTTACCTCCAAGTATGATTTCACTGGCGGACAAGGAGTCTATTTCGCTCTTGGAAGTATTGCCGGAACAGGAATTGGAGCCGGAACCGTATTCGTCCTGAATCCTGATGGAGATGGAAAAGCAGTCCTGGCAGGAGCCATTGCAGGTGGAGTGGGGGGATATCTGACCATGAACAAGATTCTTTCCAAAAGAGCCCCATTATCTAAGGACAAAGATATCTCGTTCAATATGTCCCTGAATCCAGAAGGATTTGCAGCAGCGATGGGAAATCAGGCAGCATCTCCAACGCATGAATTTATCAAAACAACCCCCTCTCTGGTCAATGCGACCATTCGCTTCTAGAGAGGCCAAATAAATCGTACATTAGGGAAAGAGGCCCGCAGGATGATGTGTCCTCTTTCCCAACTCTCACTCTCTTATGACCAAATACGCCTTTCGTTCTTCACTTGTTCATAAATTCTTTAACCCCAACATGGGTTTATTGTGCGGCACTATTGCACTGCTAGCAGGTTGTCTCCATATGTCTTATGGTCAGCCTGCTGATTTGCGTTTTGAGCGTTTTGGTCTGAAGGAAGGCTTGCCCAATATGTCTATTCAGACGCTGTATCAGGATGAAGAAGGCTTCCTGTGGATTGGCACATGGGATGGATTGAGTCGCTATGATGGATATGGGTTTGAGAATTTTCACCATCGACCCTTTGATTCGACAAGTCTGTCTGCCAATGATGTGAAGGCCATCGCCGAGGATGGAAGAGGGAGACTGTTTGTTGGCATGCAAAGCGGTTTGAGCCGCTGGGATGAGCAGAAGCAGGAATTTGTTCAATATCCCCTTGAAAGAGGCGTTCCAGGTAAACTCAGCAATGATGCTGTCGGAGCCTTGATGAAGGATGATGAAGGAAATATGATGGTTGGTGGTTTTTTGGGAAAAGGACCACATATGAATCGCCTGATCATTGACAAGGATAGTTTCCAAAATGCTCGTGGGCCTTTTACAACAACGATGGTGAGGACACAAGATGGGGTCATATGCGGAGGAAGGTCTTCAAGACTTGCTTTTTGGTCTTTTGCAGCTGATTCCACCATACCCATTCAGGAGATGTATCCGGGATTGGTGATTCCCAAGCAAGACATTCTCTCCCTGTTGGAAGATCATCGAGGGCACATCTGGGTCGGTACCAAACGATGGTTGATCCAATACCGAAAAGATACACAAGTGATGAGATACTGGGGAAGAAAAGATGGCTTGCTGCATCCCTGGATTTCAGCTCTATATGAAGATAAACAAAGACGCATTTGGATCGGCACCGGAATAGGTCTTCAGTGCTTATCCGAAGATCGTACTACCTTGGGAACCTATCAATACCAGGCAGAATCCCCCTTTAGTCTGAGTCACAACCATGTTACGGCTTTGCTAGAAGATCGATCCGGGAATCTATGGGTCGGAACCATGAGAGGTGGTCTCAACAAAGCCAGACTGGCCAGATTGAGTCAATTTCATCGATATGACTTCACGCATTTTGGCGAGAAGCACAATGACCTCATCGTCTTTGCCTTTGCTGAAGGGGCGAATAACCGACTCTGGGTCGGTACAAGCAATGGTCTTTGGCTACTTGACAAAGCAAGCAAGGATACCTTGGCGCATTACACCTATGGTCCAGAAGAAGAACTGGGATTGAGTGCACGAAATGTCTTCTCTTTGCATGAAACACCTGATGAACAGCTCATCATTGGATATTCGAGATTTGAAGGGGCAGATCTATTGGATATCCCAAGTCAGACGATGAAACATGTTCCCGAAAATAAAGAAAAGCCGAATTTCTATGGGACGGTCCGGGATATTGATCCAGTCGAAGGTAGCCCTGGCCAATACTGGTTGACTGGCCAAGGGCAATTTTTATTTGACATAGAGAACTTGAGTATTGAGAGGGTCTCAATCTGCAATGGGCCAGATGATTGTTTTAAAAATTATTTTTTTGAGGCAAAGGCAATCGATAGTTGTAGGATTTGGATCAGTGGGAATGAAGGGATTTTGGAAAGAAATCAGTGTGATTCCCGTTTTCAGGTCATCCCACTACAAGTCTCCGGCAAACGCGCAACAAATTTAAGTATATCCATTCATCCCGTCCCAAATGGAGATGTATGGATTGGGGGCTATGGTACCGGTTTGTTCCAACTGAATCCAATCAACAATGAAATCAAACATTATGAGATGCGCCATGGTCTTCCCAACAATTTTGTATATGGGATCATCAGCGATGCCTTTGGCAATCTGTGGATGAGTACCAATAAAGGGCTGACAAGATTCTCTCCCGATACAGAATTCTTTACCTTATTCGATGTAGATGATGGGTTGCCGCATTATGAATTTGCAACGGGGGCCTATATGCAAGCCAGGGATGGAGAGGTCTATTTTGGTGGGATGGATGGATTTGTGAGTTTCTACCCTAGTCAGATCCAGGAAAGAAGCAATCGCTTTGATGCCCCGACCCATATTTCTGAAGTGAGAGTCTCTGGGGAGCTGGTTATGTTGGATACTGTTGGTGGAAAAGAAGCAAGCATTTCTTTCCCGGCATATAGAGGTCAGCATTTGGAAATCGAATTTGTCTCTCTCGATTTTACCCGACCCGAAAACAATCAATACAGACACATGCTCCAGGGTTGGGATGAGGACTGGAGCCCTCGGTCGGATGGCAATCGCGTTCAGTACAACCTTCTGGAGCCTGGGGACTATACCTTTTTGGTACAGGGAAGCAATAGTGATGGGGTGTTTTCAACTACGCCTGCCTCCCTGCGTATTCAGGTAATCCCACTCTGGCACCAAAACCTATGGATTCGCTTCATTTTGCCGTTGCTGTTTGCGCTTGGGTTGGGCTATATTGGCTATAGAAGGTTGCAATACTTACGCGGTCGGGAGCGACGACGCCTTCAACACCGGATCGCCAAAGTCCGTCAGGAAGCGTTGGCTTCGCAGATGGACCACCATTTCACCTTCAATTCTCTCAACTCCATTCAGCGATTTGTAACAGAGAATGATACCCAATCAGCTCTGTATTTTATCTCAAGATTTGGGAAACTGATGCGACGGATGCTCAATCAGGCCCGACAGAATTATATCACCATTGAAGAAGAAATTGATACCCTGGATTTGTATTTGTCTCTGGAATCGCTCCGAACCAGGAATAAATTTTCCTATGAATTCCAGGTCGATCCCAATCTTGACATATACAATACTGAAATGCCTGCAAATCTTCTTCAACCCTATGTCGAAAATGCGATTTGGCACGGATTGATGCCCAAAGAAGAGCAGGGGAGTATTCTCTTGACCTTTAGCTTACATGGGAAAGATATCCTGATTATCTTGGAGGATGACGGGATTGGCCGGAAAAAATCCAGAGAACTACAGTCAAAAAGTAAATTTGCACATAAGTCCCGAGGCATGAAGATCAATGAAGAACGTCTGGAGACGCTGAAATTACTTCATGGAGATGAAACCAAAATCACCATCATAGACCTGGAGGACGAGGAGGGCAAGGGAACTGGAACGAAAGTAAAAGTGATTGTCCCAAATCGGGTATAGAGGGTGGAAGGAAAATAAGGGACATAAGGCAAATAGGGGAGATAAAGGCGGTGGAGGATGAAAAATTCCAATTTATACCCTATTCCCCCTATTCCCAACAACAATATTCCCATATGATCAGAACACTCCTAATTGACGATGAAGCAGATGCTCGCTTTACCCTGAGGAATCAGCTGGCAATGTCCTGTCCTGAGATAGAGATTGTGGGAGAGGCGCATTCTGTAGAAACTGCCCTGAATGCGATCGCCCAATATGAGCCAGAACTGATATTCCTGGATGTTCGTCTCAGTCCCGGAAGTGGATTTGACATTTTGAAACAGGTATCAGAAATCACTTTTGATGTGATATTCGTGACAGCCTATGATGCCTATGCGATGCAGGCCATTCGATTTTCTGCTCTGGATTATCTACTCAAACCTGTCGATCCAGAAGAACTACGAGAAGCCGTAGACAAATTGTCCGCCAAAAAAGGAGGGGAGGAAGAGGCAGTCCGATACGAGGTATTCAAGGATAATCTGGAGGCAAGAAATGAGCAATTTGATCGCATTGTCCTGCCAACTCTTGAAGGCTTTCTGGTACAAGAGGTGCAGGAAATCATTCGGTGTGAGGCTGATAGGAACTACACACATTTTTTTCTTCAAGGCAAAAAAAAGCAAGTGATTCCTCGAACCCTAAAGGTATATGATGAATTGTTGGGAGGCCTGGGCTTCTATCGCTGCCACCAATCACACCTCATCAATGTCAAGCAGGTTCGGGAATATAAGCGAAGAAAAAAAGGAGGCATCGCCTTTTTGCATGATGGCACAGAGATTCCCGTCTCCGAAAGTCGGAAAGAAGGATTTATCCAACAGTTCATGGGTTTGTGATTTTTTCGTATCATTACTACTGTTTTGATCACGCAAAGTCTACAGCCCTCATCCATGATTGATAAGTCATTTCACATTCTGTATGTAGATGATGAAAAGCACAATTTGTCTGCTTTTCGGGCTTTGTTTCGTCGCTCCTATAATATTTTTATTGCTAATTCTGGTCCTGAAGCTATAGAGATCCTTCATGAAAACAGCATCCATCTGATCATCACAGATCAGCGCATGCCTGGAATGACAGGGGTCGAGTTTCTTGGCAAAATCCGGATTGATTTTCCTGATCCTATCCGCATGATCCTTACGGGATTCAGTGATACTGAGGCGATTATCGATGCGATCAACAAGGGGCAGGTATCTCGATACATCACCAAACCCTGGAATGACAAGGAGTTGCATATGGAGATCGAAAGCGCTCGGGAACTCTATCAATTGCGTGCCAAGAACAAGTCTTTGTTTCGGGAACTTCAGCAACGATTGGAGGAGCAGGAACGAACAGTGCAGATCTTCCAGCGCTATGTGCCTGAACCAGTTGTGAAAAAAGTGCTGTCAAGCTCTCCTGATTCTATTTTTGAGGGAGAACAGCGTGCTGTCAGTGTCTTGTTTTGTGATATTCGAGGATTTACAAGCCTGAGTGAACAATTGCCTCCCAGACAGGTGGTAGGCATCCTCAATCATTATTATCGGATGATGACAGAAGTGGTAGAGTCTTATGGAGGGACTGTCAACCAGTTTGTTGGTGATGAAGTCTTTGCTGTCTTTGGCGCACCCATGGCACAGAAAGATCATGAAGAGCAAGCCACCCTTTGCGCCATAGAGATGATTCGAACCCTCGATGCCTTGAATGAGATTTGTCTGGAATCCTATCAATGCGAAATACATATCGGCATTGGCGTCAACAGTGGAGAGGTCGTCGCCGGAAATATGGGATCAAGTGCGCACATGGCTTATTCGGTGGTAGGAGATACGGTCAATACAGGCAAGCGGATTGAAAGTTTGACCAAAACCAAATATGATACCATCTTCATCAGCGAATCAATTTACCGGAAAGTGCAAGACAGAGTGAAGGCACGGGCCCATGAACCCATCGCTGTCAAAGGCAAAAAAGAAAAAATCAAGGTCTATGAAGTCCTCATGAATGGGGAGTTGTGAGCACTCCCTAACCATCCTCCCACTCCTATTCCAAGAATATCTGCAGCAAGATCCTGAAAGGAAAAAGTTCTGGAATCAATCCAGATTTGGCTGATTTCTTCCCCTACTATCAGAACAAAGAGAATGAAGATCACCAGTGGGATCTTCAGACTTCCGATGCTGATCGGTTTGGGAAAGGCACGACACATCGTAAAGGACAGCAAGCCCATGAGCATGAAGTGCCCGATTTTGTCTCCATATGGGATGGCCCGCACAATGGCAAAGGTGGCTTCTCCATATGGAGAGTCAGCGATGATGACGCAGGTGATGATGAGGAGCAGGACGAGGAAGGCCCAGAGTTTCATTTGAGGTGCTTAAAACCCAGAAGGGAGTGAGTGTCAATGAATTGATGTAAAAAGTAAGAAAAGCAATTGTCCCAGCACTTATCACTTTTTCATAATGTATCCATCAAAGGATGTCTTCTTTCCAAAGATTTCAAATTTGATTGAAAGAGAATCAGATTCTACCCCAATCCATAATTGATAATCCTGTGTGTACCAATTGTTTGTTTTAAAATGGCCAAATTCATATGCTTTTTCATTTTTATAGTATAATTCAAATAAGCAATGACCGTATTCATTTTTTATCCCTTTTTCACTTTGGCCATTATTGAATATGATATTTCCACTATTTAGATGAATGATTCTAATATCTTTTTTGTCGATACCCTCTTCAAGGACTACAGTAAAGGTGTTAAAATCAAATATTTTTGAAGAAATCCGAGTGGCAAAACAATCTTCCTCTTTTAAGGCTTTTGAATACTCTCTGAATTTTTGAAAACTCCAAGACCCAGCGACGAGAATAAGTAACCATAAGAGAATATTTCTCATCTTAGATATTTTTTCTCTAAAATACCTTGTCAAGATTGGGCAACATATGATGGTCAATTATTCGTAGAGAATCATCTATTATTTGGCGGGGAGATATTCAAATTTCACACCATTTCAATCTCGATTCTTTCAACCTGTTGGTAACGACTTGCCCTAGAGAAAAAGCCTATTGCTGGTGATTTCTTTAAGAATAGGCATAGTTATTCTTCTCAACGATCATCAACGTCTCCCAACACATAGCTTGTACTCCTACCACCACCCTCTTCTTTTTTAAGAATTCCCTTTTTGACTAAATCCTGAATGTCTCTGAGGGCAGTATCCTGTGAGCATTTTAAGATTTTTGCCCACTTAGAGGTATTCAACTTCCCATTAAACCCATCCAGCAATTTATTTAGCATGAGGCTTTGTCGAGCATTTATGGGGGTTTGAGCCCATTTCATCTTGAATAACACCTTTGACAAAATGACGTCTGAAGAGCTAAGAGCTTCAAGTAGGCATGTCAGAAACCATTCCAACCAATCAGTAATATCCAGAGTTCCCCTTTGTGAGAATTCTAATTGTCGGTAATATGCTTCCCTGTCAATTTTGATTTGTGAGGACATGCTGTAATACCGTTGAGATACGTCGTCTGCCCGGCTTAACAGCATCTCAGTAATGGCCCGCCCAATTCTTCCATTTCCGTCTTCAAATGGATGGATAGTAACAAACCATAAATGAGCAATTCCAGCTTTTATGACTGGATCTATCGTTTTTTCATTGTTTATCCAATGAATAAACTGTGCCATTTCCGCTTCGATCTTCGATGCTGGAGGGGTCTGAAAATGGACCCTTTCTCTTCCCATGGGACCAGAAACTACCTGCATGGGGCCTGTTGAATCATCCCGCCAATTCCCGATAATTATTTTGTACATCCCGCTTCTTCCTGTAGGAAATAGAGAATAATGCCAATTAAATAATCTTTCTGCCGATAGGGACTCAGAGTAATTTCCTACCGCATCAATCATCATGTCAACAACACCCTCTACATTTCTGTCAGAATGAACCAAACCAGCAATATCCATTCCCAGTCTTCGGGCAATGGAGGATCGAACTTGCTCAGGATTTAAGATCTCTCCTTCAATTTCGGTAGATGTCAAGATTTCAAGGGTAAGAATTTCTAGTGTTGCTTCACTTTGGAGTTCAAATCCCAGGGACTCCATTCTACCAATCAGTTTTCCTTGCAAATTCCTAAGCTTTCCCAGGATTGTGAGCAATCTCTCGGTATTCCAAAGAAAATTTGGCCAATCTTGTTTTTGGTAGATAAATCCGCTCATTCGCCGCATTTTATGCAGTGAATATGGTAATTATTCACCGCACTCCTTCAAAAAGCCTTATATTTTGCAATGAATGTTGGCTCGAATCCTTGAAGAGGAAGCATGCCTCCCTCACCGCCGCTTTATATAAAACTCCACCCGCCTGTTCAACCTCCTGGTCTCTGGATGTGCATTGCTGGCAACGGGAACCGTCGGCCCAAATCCCTGTCCGGTAATTCTCCTGGCTGAAATCCCGTGCTGGATCAGATATTGCCGGACGACCTCTGCTCGTTGTTCTGACAATCTGCGAAGTTCAGTTGCACTACCGATGTTATCTGTATGCCCTCGAATGTCAATCTCCAGAGTAGGGATGGCTTGCATGAGGTACACCAGACGATTGAGTTCAGGAAAAGAGGTCTCAATCAGATTCGCAGTCGCTCTGTAGAAATATACCCGTTCGAGCTTAATCGTCTCTCCAATCTCAATTGGAGCCAGATACAGGTCTTTTTGAATTTCCCGAAACTGTTTGACCGGCCGTACATCCAGCGTATCGATCACGGAATAATAGCCGATGCGTTCAGGAAAAATCTGATATGCCTTGCCAAAAGGCAGGTACATGCTATAGGTTCCGACAGGATCAGCAGCTTCCGTATCCTTGACCAAAGAATCCGGGGACAAGTCAAGGCTATGCACTTGAGCACCTAGAGATACATTGGTCTTGCGATTGAGTACCCGGCCATAGACCCTGACGATGGGCTGCTTGCTGATGTCCAGAGGAATCCGAACCCCATAGAGATCATAGGTTCCGTGGACCGTATCTACTGTAGCCATAAACGCCCTTCTGGGACGTTCTGGAAGTGGAGTATACCAGGCATCCCATGTAGGACCATTGATCCTGGAACCAAGATTGAGGGGTTGACTCCATTGGGTCCAGGTATTGCTGAGTCGCTGACTGACATAGACATCTCCTGCCCCATATCCGGGATGCCCGTTGCTGGAAAAATAGAGGGTTTCGTTGTCTTTGTCCAAATAGGGGGTCATCTCACTGGCATATGTATTGATGGAAGGCCCCATGTTTTTGGGAGCTGTCCATCCATTTTTCCCTTTCAAACTCACATACAAATCAGATTCTCCATATCCGCCGGAAGCCTGGGCCGAAAAAATCAATACCCGATGATCGTGTGAAAGATTCCATGTGGTAGGCGCTGTGGTACTCATGAATCGAGGAATGGCGATGGGGGAGGGAGTATCCCATATATTCTCCTCTGAATTAAGTTGACGGGATTCCGCAATTCCTTGACCTCGACCTTGTCCGTTGGGATGATAAGAAGAACCCAACAACATCTGACTTGCTCTTGGATAGAGATAGACGACACTGTTTCTGTCTTGATTGTTCAGGGGCGCAGGGAGAAGTCTTGCAGGAGCCCACATGGTATCGCCCTGTACATGGGTTTCCCAGATATCCCCCGCCTTCAACCATTGACTCGAATCTGATCGTGTATAGTAGAGCTGTCGTCCATTTCTGCTAAGAATTGGGGCGGTATCATGCAGGTCAGGATGATTGATGTTGCTGTCCAGGGGAGCTTTTCGGGCATTGAGGATTGGCCCTTCCACAAGCGGAATGTCTATAGGCGGATGGCGAACAGTGAGTTCATCTATGACGAGTTCTACCTGCTGATTGAGAACAAATCCCAGCCGTTTTCCCAACTGTTTGGGCATTTTGAGAGAGTGAACTTCCCTGTCATTGACGAAAAAGAACAAGCGCCATCCTTGTTTTTCGATCAGCAATTCATTCGCTTCACCTGGTCGTCGGATTCGCCTGTTTCGTGTCCAGGGGCACAGTTCTGTTTCCGCTCCATCGATGACTTTTATGATTTTGAAATACCCTTCCGGGCGGATCAAAAAAGCATAATAGCTATCCTCGGCCTCATTCACACTCCAGCATATCCCGTGGCTGTTGTTGATGCCTGCGGGAGTTTGAGTCAGGAGGGCATAAAGGCTGAAATTTTTCTGTCGATTAAGGTATAATTCATGTGTAAACAAAAAACTGCCTTCAACTGCCTGATGAGAGAGGGCCAGTTGTCCATTGGGGAGGAGGCGCGCACTGCTGTTGGATCTCTCTCCAAAAGCCCATCGGTAGGCATCAAGGGTGAAATCATCATGAAAGAGAATATGATCCTGGGCGATGAGCTGCCCGGAGAGCAAAAGGCAACAAAATATAAGGGAATACTTCATGAAGGAGGATCTGTACCTGGATTGTTGGCCATCTAATCTAGACAGGCTAGGATGTGCCGTGAATTATACATGACACGAAGCGTATCGATTGATAGAATCTACGCTCTAAGGTACGGAATTTTCAAAAAAAGGGAGAATTCTGTTTTCCCATTCAATGATTGCCTCTTGCTTCTCTTGCGGAAGGATCGGGAACACTGACCTTGAAATAGTCTACCTCTATCTTCATGGTGCCATGAAAGAGAATCCCGGCATGCTGACTTCTGGGAGGATGGTAGCCGCTGACGAACAGGAGTTTTCCATTGAGATAATGCCGCACCTTATTTCCTTCTTTTTGAATCAGGAAAATATTTGGTTTGCCACTCTTATGAATCACTTCTGAATCTTCTGTCCAGGGCTTGATTTCATCATATTGGCCTCTTTCTTTACGCAGGATTGTATACTTCCCATTGGCACTGATCAGGAAGGTGAACAGATCGTCCTGGTTTTTCTTGGCACCCCAAACCAAGCCAAATCCCATATTGCGGGCACCTGATTTTTGAGTGATTTTGAGTTCCATTTCGAAGTCTTGTTCCTTGGATAACTCCAATGGCTGAACAAAAAAGTTGGGACTGAAGTCACTTTTTCCCTTAAGGATATATGACCCTTCAGCAATGGTTGCGACCAATCTTTTGGAATTGGTGATCTCCCAAAAACGAGCATTGTTGTCAAAATCTTCATTTAGGAGGATGCTTTCCTGGGCGAAAATACTGACTGAAATAGAAGAGAAAAGGACAAAGAGTACAAACTGCTTCATAACAGAAAATCTGGAGTGTGTTGGTCAAGAGCTTCCAATAAGGTCCTGAGATTTTAGACAAAAAAATCGGGCATTTTGCATGAAACCTTACTTGTCTGTGCAAATCTGAAACACTATGACCAGGGCCATGATTGAAAATATTTCAGGATAATCATCCAATGAATCCTGATCTTCTATTCGGACCATGGGGCGCTTGGCTGGCTGGAAGAAAAAATGGATCAAATCTACTTCCGTGTGTGTATGAGGGCGTTGTATATCAGGGGGGGAGTGAATGCGCTTAAATAAACGAAAACCTATTTGCTCGGCAGATGCCCCCTCAACAGGAGCCACACATTGAAGAAATACCGTATCTCCAGGACTGCTCAGCTTCCAGGATTTGTGATCAGGATCAGAGCTGTTTGTCTGCCAAACATCTGCTTTCATTTGACCAAGCGAAATGGTCGCATACAAAGAATCGCGATCCGCAAAAAACCTTATCAACCCGCCTGGGTCATCATAAATTTCCCAGGTCTCCACATGTTGAATTCTTTTCAACGATCGCAAAAAAAGAACTTGCCCCAGAATGTCATCATAGACTCGGATCGAAGTAATTGAGGATTTGCCGCCGCTCCTCTTGCCCCTGCCTTTGGCATAGCTGAAGGCAGACTGTGCATATGAGCAGCCTCCAATCAACCAAAGTATTAAGCAAAACCCAATCAACCTCCTAGTCATGATCCTATCAGTGGTTAAGACTTCACACCTTCTGGATGATAGAAAATATGAAGATATAGGATGTTTTTGCAAGGACCACGCCACAAAATGAGATGTTTCTTTAAAAAATGAAAAACTTCCTGTTGTGGCTGTTTGAAGCATATGTGAGCAAATATCGCTGTAATTTTTCAATTTCCGTTATTTTTTTTATAAAAAATGAACGATTATTACAAGTTTTTTTGATGTGTAAGAAATGAGAAAAGCTGATCTAGGGAGTCCGGGGAGGAAACAAGAAATTCGATCATGAATTCTTAAACAAGGCTAAAATCAAAAACAAATGAAAGTTTCAGTTACTAAACGGCACATCACATCAGCAAAACGAAGCGAAGGAAGATTAACCCCCATCGAAGTGGCAGTGATGGATCTGGATTGTTTTGCAGAAATCAACCTGCTTGCAAGTTCTCCTTCGGGTTATTCGCTCGAAGTGGATGGAAGCCGTGTCAAATTGCCTCGATCAGTGCAGACAGCTTTGGAGGTATGGGAGATTCAAGGAGACATGAAGCCCGTCTCTTTTGACTTGCCCATCGAAGATCCCTTTCTTTCTTCAGAAGACTTGTTGTTGGACAATTTTGATGAAGGATTAGATTTGGGATACGGATTCGGATATGCCTAAAGAAAGGGAGAGGAGGGAGCGATACAAGGAAGTGAGACAGTGAATAGGCATTCAGTTCTCTTTCTCCTCCCCACCAGTTGGACTTCACAACTGCCCTATTACATCATCTCCACGAGGATCAGCACCGCCCTGCAATCTGCCATTGGGGAGTATCAGGATGGCATCTACACGACCGATGGGATCTTGTCGCTGCTTAAAGCGATGGCCAAAGTGGGACAAGACCTCCTGAACTTCAGGAGTAAAAGTAGATGCTTCGTGTTGAATCACGTCTGGAAGCCACTGATGATGGAACCGAGGCGCATTCACAGCGGATTGCATATCCATGTCAAAATCGATCACATTGACGATTGTCTGAAAGACAGAGGTAATGATGGTAGAGCCACCAGGGGAGCCTACAACCATGAATAAGCTGCTATCCTTTTCAAGGATTGTAGGTGTCATGGAACTCAACATTCGCTTGCCAGGCGCAATCGCATTGGCCTCTGCCCCCAACAAACCAAAGGCATTGGGGAACCCGGCCTTGGCACTGAAATCATCCATTTCATTGTTGAGAAAGAATCCCGCTCCACCCACCAACACACAGGAACCATAATATCCATTCAAGGTGGTGGTAAGGGCAACCGCATTCCCCTCGGGGTCTACGATCGAAAAATGTGTAGTCTGTTCTGATTCAGCAGGGATTTCTCCAGATTGGATGCGAGCACTCAGGGTGGCTTGTTGGGGATCGAAGTCTTCCATTCGATCTGCATTATAGGTCGAATCTAGCAGGGTGGATATTGGAACAGGATAGAAATCCATATCGCCCAGATGCTTGGCTCGGTCTGCATATACTCTCCGCTCAGCCTCTACCATCAGATGAATGGCGTCAGCACTCAAGGGGCCATATGTCTTCATGGGGTAGGCCTCAATACTTTTGAGTAGCTGGATCAGGGCAACTCCTCCACTGGAAGGGGGAGCCATACTGATGACCTTGTGCCCCCGATATGTGCCGCTAATCGTAGGTCGCCAAATGGCCCGATAGGAGTGAAGGTCCTGATGGGTAATCAGCCCACCGCCCCGCTTCATTTCTTCCACAATTTTGTCAGCAGTCTTTCCTTCGTAGAATCCTGCTGGCCCATGATCCCGAATCAGGGACAAGGTATGGGCAAGATCTGGCATGAAAATCCTGTCGCCAGCTTGCCAACGGATTTTGCTGGTAAAAGCATTGGATTGGGTGCTGAAGGCGCGGATATAAGGCAATTTGTCATTCAGTCTTGTCGCTTCTTTCTCCGTAAGGACAACCCCTTCTCTGGCCAGCCGGATAGCAGGTTGAATCAAAGAAGCGAAGGGTAATCTTCCGAGAGAATCATGCGCCTGATACATGCCTTGCACACTTCCCGGAACCCCAGAAGCCTTATGACCATACCAACTCATGTTTTTGATGACCATGCGATTGTTGTCCAGAAACATGTCCCGATGTGCAGCCGAAGGAGCAGATTCCCGAAAATCCAGTGAATGGATGGTCCCGTCCTGCTGTCGAGAGAGGAGAAATCCGCCTCCACCAATATTGCCAGCCCAAGGGAGGACAACCGCTAAGGCAAACTGCACACCGACGGCAGCATCGATCGCATTGCCTCCTTGTCGGAGAATCTCACTCCCTACTTCGGCAGCCAGTGGGTGGGCACAGACGACCATGCCTGAGGAGGAAGAGAGGGTATCGCGGGCAAGACTAAGCTGAGACCCTTCTGCTTCTCTGGGCGTACATGAGGTGCCAGCTGCTCCTAAAAGCAGGACCCACCAGCAAGAGTACACCAAAGATCCAACAGGAAAGTGGAAGAAAAAGGATTTCATCAAAACCACAATGATCTGGTTTACACAGACAGGAATAGAACCAAATTGCGAGCCATTCTTGTCAAGAACACTAGGTTTTGAGATTTTTTTTTCGTGTGCCTTGAGAATCCAGACTTTTACATGAATGCTTTCTATGGACATTGCCCATTTGGTACATATGCCCTGACGTTTAGCTAAACGCCAGGGCATATAGGGGGCACCTGGAAATGGTCCATAACAATCACACAATCCCAAATAATCTATTGGGCTTCTCCGGTGCATAAGAAGAGAGCAGAATGAGGCTAAAAGGCTACTCCAAAAGATAAGCCACTCCTAAATACAGGCCAGGTAACACCTGGAATTCTGAACTTGAGTGTGTTGATATCTTCCAGGGAGATTTCCTGATCGATGAAAGGAATCTCCTCCTGAATATACAGATTCAACTCATCGACATACTTCTGAATATCATTTTGAATCGGACCATTGAGGATGGTTCCTGTGTGACTGACTGCGCCAAAAGTAATGCCCAGACCACCATGCCATTCAATCGAAAAGCGTTCGGCAATGATCCACTGGTAGCCAAGAGAAAATCCAGGTCCGAGTGCACGGAATCGGAAGTTGGACTCGATATTGGAGACCTCAGCATTATCATTGAAAACAGCATCCACAGCCGTTTTGTATTGCAAAAATCGAACAAAAGGATCGAGAAAGAATCCTTGGGGTGCTTTCCCGCCGGGATAATATCTGAACTCAGGCGTAAAGGTGAATCCATTGAGATTGATGGCAGTGGAGGAAAAGTTGCCAGTAGTATCCAGGTTGGAGATAGAGCCAGCCAGTCCTTCATTGAAATCCGTTCTCAGAAAAAAGTTGGTGCCAAGACCAACAGCAATCTTATCAGTAAAGGTATGCTCATAGGAGATGGCAAAGGTTCGAATGGCCAGTTTGAGTGGAGAGATCTTTACGACATTGTGTTGTGTCAGGGCGCTGCTCACACAGAGCAGCAGGATGGGCAACAATACGGACAATCTTTTTGTGAGGTTCATACGGGTAGGGTTTATTGTATTGGCAATGATTAAAATATGATCTGAAAGATAGATATTGTTTGCTTCAACTATGACAGTTCTGAGGGAGACTACCCTCCTACCGAAGACAAAATTTGCTGGAGAAGGGGTAAGCCAATCTTTCGGCCACAAAGGACCAGCCCAACTTTTTTTCCCTTGAATCTGCCAGGATTTTGGAGAACAGCAGCAATCGGTAAGGCTGCGGCTCCCTCGACCAGATGATAGTGTTTTTCCATCAACCAAATAAGGGCCTGTTGGATTTCTTCTTCAGAAATTAACATATACTCATCGACCAATGCCTGACAGATTGGGAAGGTGATACTTCCTGCTTCCAGGCCGCCGGCTGTCCCGTCAGACAAGGTTGGGAGAGATTCCATTTCCCAGATTTCGCCTCGCTTGACTGACTCGTACATTACGGGAGAATTGACCGGTTGACATCCAATTATCTCGATATCTGGTTTGACCGATTTGAGGTAGGTAGAGATGCCTGATATCAGACCTCCGCCTCCAACTGAGATCAGAACACAGTCCAGCTCAGGAATTTGGCGCTCCAGTTCAATGCCGATGGTTCCCTGCCCTGCAATGATAAATGGATCATTGTAGGGAGAAATGAATTCCTGTCCGCTTTCTGCGGCACTTTCCCTGGCTTTGGTTTCCGATTCCAGCGAATCTTGCCCATGGTAGACCAATTCGACATCATACAACTTCATCGGTGCGACCTTGGCTGGAGAAACAGTCTCAGGCAAATAGATCTTTCCCTTGCAATGGAGTTTGTCAGCGATATAAGCAAATGCAGACCCATGATTGCCAGTAGAAGCTGTGATCACCCCATGCTCTCTTTGTTCTGGTGAAAGCGACAATACCTTGTTTGTCGCCCCTCGTAGCTTGAATGAACCCGTCGTCTGTAAGTGTTCCAACTTGAGCCATATCTCTCCTTCGCACAATTGACTGAGCCAGGGAGAATATTCGACCATGGTTTCCAATACATATGGCTGGATGCGTTCGTGGGCTACCAGAATATCTTTTGCTAGATCCATTGGGCAAAGGTAGGAAAATAAGTATCGACTAAGGGTTGTTGCTACAGAGTTCCAGGAAGTTTTTTTAAACTTGCATCTCTTACAATTCAAAGATATAGATCTATGGCACATCAGGTTCTGAAAGTTCATCCTACAGACGATATCATAGTTGCATTGACTGACCTCCAGTCAGGAAGTGAGGTGGTCTATGAAGGGGAAGGATATCGTTTGGTCGAAGATATCCCTGTCAAACACAAATTTGCAAGCAAGGATTTTGGAGAAGGAGATCCTATTCATATGTATGGTGTGTTGGTTGGGACTGCGATGAAACCCATTCCCAGGGGCGGATTGATCTCGACCGCCAATGTGCAGCATTCTTCTAGTGAATATGCGTTGGGAGAGCGAAAATTGGACTGGAACAAGCCCGATGTTAGTCGATGGGAAAATGCGCACTTCAAGGGCTATCATCGATCAGATGGCAAGGTAGGAACTGCGAATTATTGGTTGGTTATCCCGCTCGTGTTTTGTGAGAACCGGAATGTACGCATCATGCAGGAGATTTTGGAGGAAGAATTGGGCTATGCAACCAAAACTTCCTACAACCTGGATGTCAAAACCTTGATGCGCCTCCACCAGCAGGGAGCCTCTGAGGACCAACTGTTCCAGGCAGATATTCGCAAGACAGCAGAGAATACCCGACAAAATCGATTTTTTTCCAATGTAGATGGCATCAAATTCCTTACCCATGAAGGAGGGTGTGGAGGAACCCGTCAGGATTCAGATATTCTGGTCCGATTGCTGGCTGGCTATATCTCCCATTCCAATGTTGCAGGAGCTACGGTATTAAGTTTGGGCTGCCAAATTGCCCAAATTCCTGATTTGCGGGGAGCCATTGAGAGAATTTCCCCGGACTTTGACAAACCCCTCTACATATTCGAACAACAAAGGAGTCGATCGGAGCCAGATCTGATTGGCGAGGCCATCAAGAAGACATTCATTGGCATGTCCAAAGCCAATGAGATCAAGCGAGAACCCGCCCCACTCAGCAAATTGGTGATTGGGCTGGAATGCGGAGGATCTGATGGCTTTAGTGGAATCTCTGCCAATCCATCTTTGGGGCAAGTGTCTGATCTGGTTGTGGCTTTGGGAGGGTCAACAGTCTTGTCAGAATTTCCTGAATTGTGTGGAGTGGAGCAGGAAATGTCTGATCGATGTGAGACGGAAGAACTGGCTGAGAAATTCATGAACCTGATGCGATCCTACGAGCGCGCCGCAGAAGCCTCTGGCTCTGGCTTTGACATGAATCCCTCGCCAGGGAATATCCGGGATGGTTTGATCACAGACGCCATCAAGTCGGCGGGGGCTGCCAAAAAAGGAGGGACTTCTCCGGTTACCGATGTCCTGGATTATACAGAGCAGGTCAGCAAGCCCGGACTCAATCTGCTGTGCACCCCTGGCAATGATGTTGAATCTACCACAGGATTGGCTGGGTCAGGTGCCAACATCATCTTGTTCACCACAGGTCTGGGAACACCAACAGGCAATCCCGTCTGTCCTGTCATCAAGGTGGCGACCAACAATGCGCTGGCAGACAGGATGTCCGATATCATTGACATCAATACCGGAAGCATCATCTCTGGAGAAGATACCATTGAATCCAAAGGAGCTGAGATGCTTGATTTGATCATCCGGGTGGCGAGTGGAGAGCAAATCCCAAGAGCTGTAGCTTTGGGGCAGGATGACTTTATTCCCTGGAAGCGAGGGGTATCGTTATGAGATCGTTGTGAAGGAAGCTAGATCCCCAATTGATCGAGAACTTCCTGCGCCCAGCGACGGTTGATGCCGTTCGCATTCGTATTGGTACTCAGCTCGGTGAAATATTGTTGAATTTGTTGTTGATCTCCTAATGAGAGATAGCACAAGCCCAATTGATAGAGTGAACTTTGGTACAACAAATTGGAAGGCTGGGCAGCAAGGGAACTCAGGATGGGGAGCGCCTCTTCTGCTTGATCTGTCGATAATAGGAGTCTGGCACCGTAATAGGTGTGGAGGGTGAGCTGATAGTTGTTGAGCGAGTCAGTAGATATTTGTTCGAGAAGTGCCAATGCCTGCTGATACTGTTTGGCGTCATAGTTTTCCTCCACCTGATTCATTCGTTTATCAAAAGGTGTCGCTTGAGATGGGCTTCGAAGATTCCCGCCTTCATTCAGGTGGGGATAGCGTAGAGAGGCTTCTGCGAATACAGCTTGAGGCGTGGTGGGGCGATTCAGAAAATAGACAATGCCTATGAGGAGGAGGATGCTGGCTGCGATGGAGATGAACTGGAGGGGGGTGATCGAAATAGGTGGGCGAGGAGGGGGAGTAGGAAGGACCGGTGGTTGCAAACGATGCAGAGTCATCCAGTGTGCATGTTGTTCAGCCGACTCAAATTGATGTTCGACCTTTTCCAATCGAATTCCACTGATCAGATCCTTAAGTTCATGTCCTTCTTTTGTGGCAAGTTTGGTGAGTAATGCCCGTGATTCCTGAAAAGATAACTCTTCATGGGCATATAAGAGAAGCTGCCGCATCTCAAGGGGGATTTGTGATAAATGGTCTTGATGATCTGCCATGAGTTAAGATAAAAATCCAGAGTCATTCAGGAATGTTCTAATCTCTTTTTTCTGTTCAAGTATTTTTTTTCGAGCAGCAGAGGAATGCGTCTTGATGCTTTGGTAAGATAAGGATAATCTATCGGCTTTTTCTTTATGGGAATATCCTAACAAACCTGCTGAAAAAACCATTGCCTGATTGGGGGTTAGATCGGCAATCTTGATGATACTTGTGATCATATGTTGTCCATCGTCTGTAAAAACTGCCTCTCCTGCTTCATTCAAGAAGCTATACCGAATTGCAAACTGCTTTAGCTCCTCCTCAAACTTCCAATCTTTCAGTTGTTGTTTGCCTTGCTCTGCGTCAGCAGACAATGGTCGTTTGGATTGCGCCTTCAAGTGATTCTTGATGTTGTTGTCCAGAATTCGAGATAAATATGCCAGGACATTTCCCACCTCTGCATTGAGTGTTCTTTTTGGATTTGCCAGATTCAGAAACACATCCTGAGTAAGATCCTCTGCAGTAATTGCGAGGTCTTTTCTAAGTCTTTTTGTTTTGGCCTGATAGAAAATCGCCAAATAAAAGCACTTGTAAATCTCCTGAAGTGGCTTGTCCCGATCGCCATTTGCCAGTTTTTGCCAGTTATTCCTGATCTCATCCTTTGGACAAATTGCCACCAAAAGGATGCCACCAAATAGTAAGACTGTCAAGATCATAAAAAGGTAAAGTAAGTAGCAAAGTTGAGGAGTAAATAAGCCCTGAATCAGAGAATAAATATTTTTCTCTCTTCATCTTGACCTTTTCCAATATTTGATTGTCTCCCTTATTGAAGACAGAATTCTGATCAGAATTTACAGGACATTCTCAAGATAATGAGAAGGGAATATGAAATTATGAGATCCCTAATCATTTGATCGTCAATGTTAATGAATATGTACAGCATTGTCAATTAAGGAATGGTAAAAAAATAAGTCATGAACTCTGAATGATCCACAACAAAATCTCTGCCTCATAATCTTACCCCTTATTTTTTCACCATTCCTAAGTTTTTTTTATCTACCAATCATATAACAATGATCCGACAAACCTTTACGCACTGCCTTCTGGTATTGCTCTTTCAAATGAGCCTTGCGCAAAACATCATCTTCCATGAGGATTTTGAAAACGGGACAGGGCTTTGGTCCGCCAGCAATGGCATATTTGAGGTAGGCATCGCTGGAAGTGGCATTGTTCCTCATTCTGGCAATCAGCTGGCTGCCACAATTCTCCAGGGAAATTACCCTACCCAGGCCAATTCGAGATTTACCAGTCCTCCCATTGTTCTGCCTGAACAAGCAGGCATGCAGCAACTCAAGCTCTCCTTTTGGCACTATTTTGAGCATGGGTTTGTGAGCGAAAGTAAGTTGCAACTCAGCACAAACAATGGCATGAGCTGGATTGATCTTTCTGAGCCATTTGATGATTTTAGTGGGGTCTGGACTCGCTATCTGCTCGATATTTCGGCCTATGCTGGTCAGACCATTCAGATTGGCTTTTTCTTTGAATCCAGTATCCATCAAACGGAATTGGGATACTATCTGGATGATGTACTGATTGTGCAAGAAGAAGCGATTTTTACCAATCCAGAGAGCTTTGAAGGGCTACACGATTGGAACGTCAGCAATGGATTGTGGGAAGTTGGTGGAGGTATTTGCTCAAGTCCTTATGATTCGAGTTTGCAATTCTCCACGGTGCATTGTGGAACCTATCCTGTGAAAGCTGACTCTCGTCTGGAAAGCCCGGTGATTCAGCTGCCCAACGATCCGGGATTGCTGTTGCAAGTCTGGCATAAATTTGATTTTGGATTTGTGGCTGAAGGTCGGATACAGATTTCCGTAAATGGCGGAACCTGGCAAGATCTAAGCGGTTCTTTTGAAGATAGCTCACCGACCTGGACACAGTATGTTGCGAGCCTGGGGAGTTATGTTGGTCAGAAGATTCAAATAGGTTTTCGGATGGAAAGCAGTATTCATCAGACAGCTGGCGGATGGGAAGTAGATTGGGTGAAAATTGTCGGTATGCCAGTGACGGCTCTGGAGGAAGACATGCTCCCTGTTACAGCATTGTCTATCGCCCCCAATCCAATGGTCGAATCTTGCCGGATCAGCATTGAGCTGGAGCAAGCAACAAAGTTGGGACTCAGGATCACGGATGGATTGGGGCGGCAAATCTGGGCGATCGAACCCAGGAGCATGATGCCGGGCTTGCACGAGTTCGGTTGGAATGGCTTCACCTCTGATGGAAAGCGGCTGCCAGATGGAATCTATATCCTCTTGGTAGAGACGCCTCATCGCGCCATATCTGACAAAATTGTCATGAAGCCTTAGAGACTGTTTGGGAATCTGTGCTAAGAATTTTTATGATGTATTTTTTTCTCAGACAAGGCTCTTTTTTGTTCTCATAGTAGTGCTATGTGAACAAAAAAAGCCGCCGGATGAGGAAAAAAGACGCATACAAAAAATTAGTGATAGATTTTCAAACAATCTCTTAGCCCAGCTAATCCTCTTTTTTTCTCCCTGACATTCATGAATCCAATACGTGTGTGCTTCCCTCCCGAAGTGCCTGCATAAGTCTTGTCTATCTTTTTCACCACCAACTTATCCTTATGAAATATATCCTACTCCTCTGGGTACTGTTCTCCTATAGCTGTCAGCTCTGTGCACAAGCGAAGTCGAGCCTTGCCACCGGCAGCTACGCCCATGCCCGGATCTATCCGAAAGGCAATATGCCCCAACGTGTCTGGCGACTCAGGATCCAGAATGACACGGTTCACTACCTCAATGCAGCCAAACGCCCTGCGCACATGCCGCTGGCTGAGATTCGACAAATCAAAGCCTCCACTGCTACCCGCATCCTTCCATTTGCTGGATTAGGCGCATTGACAGGCTTGCTCGCTGGTGCGCAATGGACAATTGACAATCCTTTGGTCGATCAACCCTTGCCCGTATTGCTCGGAACTACCCTGGTCGGTACTGGCATTGGTGCTGGTGTCGGCCTCTTCAACAGAAAATGGACCAATATCTACCCAATTCGCTAAGGTCTCTTAGCCATTTGTTTCTCTATCACTTCATATCCCAAACCAATGAATCATTCTATTTTCAAACTGATTATTCTTAGCCTTTTGATGTTGCTGACCAGCCTTGACAGCAAATCACAGACAGTAGACTGTAGCAAGGCATTCACCAAAAAGATTGCCCAAAATAAACGACTCGAACGTTGGCGTTCGGACAAGCTTCAAACCAAATTTGTCCTCCTCCACCAGGGAATGCACAGGGCTGTAGGAGCCCAACTGAACTATCGTGATGGGCAGATATACCTGACACTGCTCTCGGAATCGAGCAGTACCATAGTTGCGCGTGCTTATGCGCTGACTCCGAGGCAGCAGGTTCATCTGTATTTTGGCGAAGGGCTCGAAATCGAGATTGAGTTTCCTCAGGAAGGGCTGGATTATAGAAAATTGCAAGCCAAATTCTATCGAAATGATATCCCCCTGACTGAGGAGCAACTCCAAATGCTCTGCGACTACCAACTCCTCTCCTTCGAGATCGAGAATCCCTTTGACGCAGGGGATACAGACAGCGCGACAAAAACAATTGCTGCCCTCAAGCGAATCAGATTGCAGGAAAGGGCCCAATGTTTTCGGGAGCGTATCCAAACAGAACCCTCCTTCAGCAAAAAAGAGTAACGAAATGGCTGTTGGGGTGGGCTGCTGCCCACCCCAACAACATGACTGTTCATAAATCCCCAAACATCCTACTCAAAGCCTTTGAGGGAATGGGCAAGCCATCCGACAGTTGGATTTTCTGGGAGCATGACATACATTGACAAGAATTTCACAAAGTCTATCTTGAAAATTTTTGTGATGCGTATAAAAATAGCGATTGTCTGTTGGGGACTGATGTGGCTTGGATGTCAGATGCTTGTTGGGCAGGTGGATACGTCGGCGGCGCATAGATGTTTTAACAGAGGGTATGCCTTGTTGAAGAACGGACAATTTCAGAATGATAGCACATATTTCTATTTAGATCGTGCGAAGGTGCTATTCGCTGAGGCCGGATTTCCATGCCGGGCATTTGAAGTAGAGCTTTTTCATATTTATGGGGACAGAAGTCGAAAGGGACATGTGGATTGGAGAAGAGCGAAATCACGCTATCTGCCGCTTATCAAAGAAATAGAAAAGATCCCCTGTTCATCCGACAAATTGCTTGGGGAAGTCTACTTTAGAATGGGACGGACTTATTTGTTACTAAATAACAGAGATTCATCTGAATATTTTGCTACTCAATCCCTTCCCAAATTGCAAGCTTCCTGGCCAGATGGGCATTGGAAAATAGCTATTATCTATTCTGATCTTGGTGCGATTTCCTTGAGTCGGGAAAATTTCACAAAGGCATATAAGCTATATCAAGATGCTCTGAATCACTACGAAAAACTGGATTCATTGTTCCCCTCATATGTTGCAAGAGTGTTGAATAACCTTGCAAGCGTTACTATTCACCTGGGAATGTTTGAAGAGGCATTGGCATTCAGAATGAGGACTCTTTCTCTTTTGATCGATCAACATGGGGAGATAAGCCCTGAAGTTGCTGCATGTTATAATGACATTGGAAATCTTTATGATAAAATTCAGCAGTATGAAGAGTCAATGTGTTATTACGAACTTGCATTGACTCTTATGCTTAGGTCCTCGATATCGAATCATTCTGCCCTGGCTTCCATTTATTTGAATATTGGATCTATTCATGCGCTAGGAGGAAACTTTGAGGTAGCAGAGGAACATTTTCGCAAAAGCCTCAAATCAAATCCATTGAGATTAAGGAGAGACACACTCAAATATATTACGACCAATATATTTTTGGCAGAAAGTCTTGCGAATTTATTCAGATTTGAGGAATCAATCGGGCTCTTATTAAGTCAAGCAAATCTTTTGGAAGAGAAAGGAATGGGGACCACCAGGTTGATGGCTGATTGTGAAATCTATCTTGGAAAAATCTACCGAATAGCAGGCCAACACCTTACTGCTTTACAACACTTTCAACAAGGGTTGGAGCTAAAGCAAATACTTGAAAAAAATCCTCAATCAGTTTTTCCCTTGGCGAATTTCAGTGTAGTGCTGTTTGGGTTGGGGCAATCCTCTGAAGCGATTGAGACATTGTTACTTGCGGAGAAGCAAATCCTATCTCAATCTCTTCCCAAACCATATCATCTTCAGTCGATTTATGATGATTTAGGATCTAATTATCAAATGTTGGGGAATTATCCAGCAAGCTTAACTTACCACACACAGGCGTTGAGGATTATTCAAAAATATTATCCTTCCAATGAATGGTTAATCTCTGGAATTCTCATGGATATCGGTGGGGCTTTTCAAGAGCTGGGCCAACAGGATTCAGCTTTGTTCTACCTGAATCAAGCACTTACATTTATCGACGAATCCAGATCCGAATTTAGGTATATTCAGGCTCATATTTTGAATACAAAAGGGGCGGTTTATATGACATTGCAACAATGGACAATGGCTCAACAGCATATCCAGAAAGCCTTAAACTTGTATGAAGAAATCTTGCCTACCACTCATCCGAAAATATTAGAGACTGTTCTTCGCTTGACAAAGACCTTCATTGCGAAGGAACAATTCCCCCAAGCCATTCGGTATTTGTCTCATGCACAAGAAATAATTGAAAATTTAGAATCCCCAAATCCTAATCACCAGGTTGTTTTGTATTTGAATTTGGCAGAACTGGAACAAAAAATGGGGAATTTTCGCTCTGCGTTATTGGCCTGCCAAAGTGGCTTGCAGGCCGCTTCTCTCTCATTTTATTCTCAAAACATTGCTTCCAATCCATCTGTTGATTCCCTTCTCCTGGTTCCCAGTGTGATTGAACTGTTGAAACGGAAGGGACAAATTCTTGCTGAAGATCCACGTTTTTTGTCCGAGGCTTTTCGTACAACGGAGCTAGTCATTCAAATGATCCATCAATTATCTATTGGATTCAACTCGGATTCCCGTCTGCATTTGAAAAAAATACATACATCTGTTTTTGAAAGTGGATTGAAGATTGGGTTTCAAAGAAAAAGAAGGGCTCCGATTTATGGGGATGAGCTAATATTGTTCCAGCTCCTCGAACAAAGCAAAGCCGGCCAACTTCGCATGGACCTGCGGGAAAAGGTAGCTCGCCAAAAGTCTGGTATACCTGACAGTCTTACGCTACTGCTCCATGAACTCTTGTTCCAGATTCATCAAATGGAAAGTCAATTGGCTGGAGGAAAACAAAGAGATAATTTCAGGGAAAACAGATCTCACCTCTTTGATCTAAAGCGTCGCCATGATTCACTTATCGCTCACTTTGAGCAAGCTTATCCCTTGTACTATGAGATGAAGTATAATCAAGAACTAGCTTCTCTTTCGACAATACAACAAAACCTTCAGGATAATCATGCTTTACTTGAATATTTCGTAGGAGATAGCAATCTGTACGGGATATTGATTCGGACAGACACAGTCATGATGAAGCAGCTGCCGCCTGTTCAGCTAGATTGGATTGATAGCCTACACCAAGCTATCCAGTGGGGGTATCCTAAGATGCATGAATTTATCGACTCTGTGGCTTTTGCCCCCTACGCCTATGGCCTGTACAGGGCATTGATTCAACCATTTGCTGACGATCTTCCCGAACGTCTGATCATTGTCCCGGACGGACCCCTGGCCTATATCCCGTTTGAGATCTTGTTGACCGAGCCGATATCCAAATCCTTTCACAAAAATGAAGGATCATATCCCTATTTGATTCGAAAAAAAAATATCAGTTATGCTTTATCAGCGACCCTGTGGATGGAGACTTTGCGTGCCAAACCTCCCCTTGCTGAAGAATCTTTTCTGGGCATTGCTCCTTTTGATGAAAAAGGATGGAATCCAATAGATTGGTCATTGAAAGGAGATTTTTTACAGGCAATGCTTCTTCGATCTGTCAGTGGATCGGAACAGTTACAGCCTTTGCCTTCCTCCAAAGAAGAGGTCAAACAAATCCAGAAAATCATGGGGGGAGAAATCTGGATTGATCAGGAGGCGAGAAAAATTGACTGGATAAAAGAAGCACCTAAATTCCAGTTCATACATCTAGCCACACATGGAAAGGTGTTTGACCAGCATCCTGATCTGAACAGAATATATTTTGCTGAGACCAGCGACTCCACGGATCAGGAATTTCTCACTCTTGCCGATCTCTATGGCATCCATTTGAATGCAGAAATGGCGGTCTTGAGTGCGTGTGAGACTGGTATGGGAAAACTTCTTCCAGGGGAGGGCATTGCCAGCCTGGCAAGAGGATTTACCTATGCCGGAGCGAGAAGCGTTGTCTCTACCTTATGGAAGGTGGACGATCCCACAACCAAAGAGCTCATGATCGCTTTCTACAAAAATCTGGATGCAGGGATGGACAAGGCTTCTGCACTGCGTGAGGCGAAATTGACAGTGTTGGATGATACTTTCAAGCCTCCCTTCTATTGGGCTGCTCCCATTGCTATGGGGGATATGAGACCGATCCCCAGCCGGAATGAATGGACAGGGTGGTGGATAGTAGGATTGTTATTGATTCTTGTTGGACTCTTTGTTGTTGGGAGACAAGTCATGCTTTCCTCAAAAACGAATCGCTAGAGTAGGGGGGAAGTAAATCGCAAGACAAGATCCACGATCAATGGCTAACCCTCTACCCAAACAAGCTCCCTTGACTTGGATCCTGACTGCCAGGCATACGACCAAAATGCTGGTATGCGCGCTCGGTAGCTACACGACCTCTTGAGGTGCGCTTGATGAAGCCCTCCATAATCAGGTAAGGCTCATAGACCTCCTCGATGGTCTCTGCCTCTTCCCCCGCGGATGCAGCAATAGAGTTGAGTCCAACGGGCCCTCCCTTGAACTTGTCAATGATGGTGAGCAGGATTTTGTTGTCCATATCATCCAGGCCAGCATTGTCCACTTCCAGGGCTTCGAGCGTGATTTTGGCGATTGTCAGATCGATGTGACCGTTCCCTTTGACTTGGGCAAAATCTCTTGTGCGTCGCAGGAGTCGGTTGGCAATCCTTGGAGTACCTCGGCTTCGGCGAGCGATTTCAAGGGAAGCATCCTGATCAATGGGCACACTGAGCACACCTGCAGATCTACTTACAATTTTTGCCAGGGTCTCTGCATCGTAGTATTCCAGGCGATTGCTGATCCCAAATCTCGCGAGCATGGGCGAGGTCAACAAGCCTGCACGCGTGGTTGCTCCGACCAGCGTAAATGGATTCAGGGTGATTTCAATACTTCTGGCATTGGGACCTGTCTCGACCATGATATCGATCTTGAAATCTTCCATGGCTGAATAGAGGTATTCTTCTACAACGGGAGACAGGCGATGAATCTCATCAATGAAGAGCACATCTCCTTTTTCAAGATTTGTCAACAAACCAGCGAGGTCTCCCGGTTTTTCTAATACAGGACCAGAAGTTGTCGTGATATTGGCACCAAGTTCATTGGCCACAATATAGGAAAGTGTCGTTTTGCCCAGACCGGGCGGGCCATGCAGCAATACATGATCCAGCGGCTCTCCGCGAAGCTTGGCAGCCTTGACGAAGATTTTTAGGTTGTCAGTAATCTTTTTTTGACCCGTAAACTCATTCAACTCCTGGGGCCGAAGTTGTCTCTCTTCGTCCTGGGGGGTAGGCATGGGATCAAGCATCTCATTTCTCATCTATGTTCAATTACTCACTTTTCAAGGTAAAATAAAAGGTGCTGCCTTCATGCGGAATAGATTCAGCCCAGATTTTTCCTTGATGTAAATGAACAATTCTGGCACTGAGCGCAAGGCCGACGCCATTCCCCGAGACTTGACTTCTGGCGTGTAAGCGTTGAAACATATTGAAAATTCTCAACTTGTCTTTTTCCTCAAACCCAATTCCCCGATCACGGACGAAAAACTGAAAGCCATCTTCTGTTTGAGTTGCCCCGACCTCAATTTGGGGAGGACGATCTCCATGGAACTTGATCGCATTGTCAATCAGGTGACGGAACAATTGTAGCATTTGACGTGGCTCGGCTTTGATTGTCGGCAATGAGGAGACCTCTATGTTGCCATCTCGCTGCGCAAGCGTCGCCTTCATCGATTGCTGGACTGAGTCCATGACTTCATTCAGATCTACCAACTGTTGTTCCTGAGCCTGGGTGGTGAGTCGGGAGTATGCCAAAATTCCATCCAGTAATTCTTTCATGCGCATGGCCCCATCTATGGCAAAATCCATAAACTCAAGCTCACTGTCATCCATCTTGTCCTTGGCTCTTCTGTTCAAGAGTTGTATGTAGCTGACCACCATTCGCAAGGGTTCTTGCAAGTCATGAGAGGCCAGGTAGACAAAATGCTTCATGGATAATTCCAGTTCTGCGAGTTCTTCTGTACGTTTGATCACCGTTTGTTCCAAGGATTCTTTGGCCTTCTGGAGCTTTTGTTGGGTTTGATAGAGTTCATCTACAAATTGAATCCGATCCAGGGCCGAGCCAGTATGATAAGCCATTTGGCGCCAGAAGTTTTCCTGACTTTCGGTAGGGATGATGGGGTCTTCTTCCCAAAAAGTGCCTGCGCCAATCACCCCCAAAGATTTGTCCAGAATACGAATAGGCATATTGACCACTACGCGATTTCCGGTTCGAAGAACGGTTTCTTTATTGGTTAGCGGATGTGTTCTGACGTCAGGAATGACCCAGATGTCATGCACCTCTGTTAAGGCTTTGGCATAGGCGTCTTGTTCTGTATCAATGGTTTGCAAATGCCCTAATTCACTGCGTGCGTCCCGGCCCCGAGTGGCAATTAGGCATAAACTCTTTCGATCCTGCGAGAACAGATACAACCAACAGGTATTATAGCCCAGTACATGCTGAACTTCGGGATGAATCGCGTCGATGACTTGTTCATAATTCTTGGCGACTTCCAATTGCCGGCGGAGACGAAGGAGAGAATCACGATGAAGGGCATTTTCCTTTAATTGCTCTTCAGCCTGTTTTCCTTCGATGGCAATCTCTGTCAAATAGGCTGCTGTCTGCATGAGACGCATTTCAGCTGCAGTTGGGGTTCGTTTTTTGGGAAAGTAGCAGATAAATGTACCCAACACCTTATTGGACGCCTTTTTTATTGGAATAATACAGCAGCTATGGATGGCCCACAGTCTGAATCTTTCTTTGAGGGAAGCGGGAAGATTTGATGCCTGCAAATCAGGAACTACGGTTTGTTTGCCACTGTAGATCGCCTCCACGCAAAGTCCTTCATCTTCAGGTCCTGCTGGCCACCCGTTGGTGAGTGTTGAAAGCAGATCTTCATGGAGATTCCTGCTTATTGCGGGGAATAATTTTTCTACACTCTCTCGAAACTCGAGAAAGGCAACCATCATATGTGGAAAGACCTGCTCAATCATATCCATGATTAATTCGAAGATATGAGGGAGCGTGTCCTGGTTGGCCAATGATTCCAGCACGGCATTCCGACCGGATTGCTCTATCTCGGCTTGCTTGCGAGAGGAAATATCATGAACATTTCCTATCAGTCGAGCGGTGGAGCCAGGGGCAGAATAGCTGATTCCAGCATGACAATGAATCCATTTGATGGTATGAGAGTGGGTCCGTATACGCGCATCAATCTGACATGCTTCTCCTGTCTTCAGGACGTCTGACAAGGCTTTCTGGAATGGTAAACGGTCCTCCTCATGTATAATCTGAATGTAATCATCCCAACTTGGCGGCGATTCGTCCTTATCCAATTCGAACAGGGCATACATTCCCTCAGACCACCAGGTTCTTCCATTCTGTGGATCATATTCCCAGACACCGATTTTGGCGATTTGCTGCGCTTCCAGTCTCGAAGCTTCTGCTCTGTATCTAATTTCTTCTGTTGCTTTTAGTGCATCATTTTCCCCTTTGAGTCTTTGGGCTTCCCGAAGCAAGTCATCTCTCGATAATTCAGATAGTTTCACGAGGTGAAAATTAATAATAACTGGAAGATACTCTAGGGGTAGGTAAGAAAAAGATTGGAAATCTTTCTATTTTTTGTCGGTTACCACCCTTTCTTGAGTTTCTTCTTCCAACCAGCTTAGGATGGTTGTCGAAAATTCTTGTCTGAAGTTTGTCAATTGCTTGAGCAGGGGATTCTGCTTTCTTTTCAGATTCCAGTGACGCCAGCGCGACCACCATTTCTTTACTTGTTCTGAATACCAGACTGCGAATTCTCCGGAGAGAGGAAGGCTGATCAGGTAGAGCAATCCAACCCAGATATCTGTCAATCCCCACACAATTCCGAACTGGATGAGATAGGAGAGGGGAAAGAGCACCATTCCTGAAGCAAACATGACAGAGCTATGAAAGTGATCATCCTTGAAGATCTTCAAGGTCAGCTGCTCACATGTTTTGTAAATATGGTAATTATTGATCACCCCATAAAGATGGAGGGGAAGCCCAAGAAGGACGCCCACAGACTGCAACAGCAGGGAGCCGAGGGAGTAGGGGGCTTTGGCGACAACATGATCCCGGAATCGTAGATCCTGCAAACCCTTCATATAGGTCTGTACTTTGGGACCAAGGGCTTTCATGCTTTCTGGATCGGATTCTGCCTTGGCTTCCATCACCGCGACCATGTCTTGCTGGGCAAGCAAGTGATGATGCAGATTGGCCATGTTCCGGGACTGTGCCTGAACGACCTCCGCAGAAAGAATAGTCCTGAGGTCATTGATCGTATCATAATGCTCGGCATTCATGATGTGGACCATATATTTGGAGATGCGCTTGCGCAAATCCTTTGTCAGTTGCAGAATCGCCTTGCCTGAATTCTGATGATACAGTTCGTAATAGTCAGAAAGG
This sequence comes from Bacteroidota bacterium, assembly GCA_039029315.1. GTDB lineage: Bacteria > Bacteroidota > Bacteroidia > J057 > J057 > JBCCCJ01. Next base: position 74,301 of record JBCCGK010000048.1, read on the forward strand.
GGAATGGATTCTCCAAATACAACCAGCATATCATTGTGGAACTTCCTGTGCTGATTGTAATTCAGCCCAACAGGAACAAGCTCCAGCGGAAACTCGAATTGATTGGCTTCTGCTGCCTGGAAAGCAATTCTCGCGGCGCCCTTCTTGAGTGGTCGCAATTTTCGGGGTCTTCCGTGATTGCCTTCTGGAAATATGATCAGGGATTCGTTGAAAGACAGCCTCTCGACACATTCTTCAAAAATCTTTTTGTTTTTTTCCAGTGAGTCCACCCCATCCCTTTGCCGATAGATAGGCTTCATTTTCAATACATTGAAAAAGGGGATGGCCCATGAGACAAACACATCTGAGCGTGTAAGAAAACTGGGCTGCCGATCCATCAAGCTTGCACTGGCTGCATTGATCGGATCTATCAGTGCATTCTGATGATTCGGGGCAAAAATAATCGGGACACCTTTTGTGACATGTGTATCATGGCCCACTACCTGATATTTTCGATAATATCGCCTCAGTGTGAATCTGCAATATGCTTTCAGCACATAATATGCTTTGCTAAACCTTCCTTTATCCATATGTTAAAATCCTACTCATCATTTAGTTTACAGAAATTCTGGACCAGACTGAAGCGAGGCTGATTCCACTGATCAGATGCCAGATCCCCCACATGGCGGCTACCATTGCCATCCCTCCCATGCCATCAAAGACAGGACCGAAAATCAGCACCAATCCAAGCCCTGAATTCTGAATTCCGGTTTCTATTGCGATGGATCTTCGATCCGCCCGTGGCAATTTCCCAAGAGAGCCAAGGAAATAGCCACAGCTCAAGGCAATGATGTTGTGGAAGAAGACAATAAGAATGACATACTTGACATAAGTAACCACAAAATCCCAATTCCCTGCCAGGGCACCAATAATGTATCCACCAAAGATCACAATGGATAGAATACGGATCGGTTTGGTAATCTTTGCCGTAAATCCTGGAAAACGACTGGCTGTGAGCATGCCAATCGCCAAAGGAATGGCGAGAATCAATAAAATCTTGACAAAGATGGAAACGGGGTCCATGTCAATTTCTCGCAAAATGCTTGCTGCTGGCTCATACCATTGAGACCAGAACAAAAAATTGATTGGAGTCATCACAATTGCACCCAGAGTGGCAATTGCTGACAAACTCACTGATAGCGCAACATTGCCTTTGGCCAGCAGCGAAATAAAATTGGAAACATTGCCGCCTGGACAAGCGGCTACCAGAAACATACCCAAAGCCATACTTGGGCAGAACACGCCCCACCCAGCGTCTCCCAATGCACCTAGAATCAACACAAATCCAAGGGTAAGTGCTGGCAAGATCAGGAATTGGGACAGGACCCCAATCAAAGGAGCTTTGGGTTGCTTGATGACACGTTGGAAGTCCTCTACTTTGAGATTGAGGGCGACTCCAAACATGATAATCGCTAGGGAAATGTCAAGAAACATCAGGCTCGTCTCGGAGAAATTGAGTCGAACCGAATCAAATTGTTCACATAAGGCGTTCATACCATTGAATTACAGGATTCATGAAAAAAAAGAAGAACACCCAAGAATCTTCGTTCATTCCCTTGTCTCACCTTGTCAATCCTTCACCCGATTGAATCGCAATGCTTTCAACATCCATCCGGGAAGCGGCTTGGAGGGATCGCGTTTGCGCATATCCAGATACCAGCCTAATTTCTTTAATATAGGAACCTTATAGGTTTCTACAAATTCGATTAGCGTTCCGTCTGGGTCTTCAATATACGAAAAAGCACCAGCTGCCTCCCCCATATCAAATTCTTTTCCCAATGCAGAAGTACTATCTACCGTGAAGGGAAACCCTTTGGACGCGCATTCCTGTCGGAGCGCATCCATGCCTACAATGTCAAAACACAGGTGAATAAATCCCAAATCACCCCAGAATCGATTCTCAAAGATTTTGCGGGGCGTTCGTCCCTGTAGCTCTACCAATTCTAGATGGGTAGGCCCAAATATTTCACTGAATCCTCCTGTGCGTTTTTGGCTGTGAGTCAGCAAGACTCGCCGAACCTTGGACCCGCCACCCGGCAATGGACCAAGATCTACGAATTCTCCATTGGAATCATATACCACCGAATCGTAGCCAAGAATATCACTGTAGAGGGTTCTGGCCTTATCGATATCGGAGACACCAATCATACATCCTGCAGGTCCTCCGGTAGCATGTTTGCCTTTGGTAAAGAAATGCTCATCCTCTACAATTTGAAATAGATTGCCATAAGGGTCCTGGACAAAAAAAGTCGCCTTTCCTGCAGGATCTGTGTTCAGAGAGCCCAATACCTGAATCTCCTTTTCTTTCAGGGATTGATATGCTTTCGCAACATCCATAGATTTAATCCGAACAGCGAAGATCCCCAAATCCCCCAATTGAGGTTGGAAGGTAGGGCCTTCCGGGGTTCGGCTGGTGTATTGCCAGATTTCCATGCCGCCACCACCCTGAAGGTTCACTGCGAGGACAGCATGTCGACTTCTGGGTTCGCCACCCGTATAAGGCAGCATCAATTCGGCCTCTGCAGCTTCCTCGAAGATAGGGACATCCATTCCAAAATGTTGTCGATACCATTTCCAGGCCTGATGGACATCCGGAATGCCTATCCCTACCTGTTGAATCCCCGTGATGATCTTTTGTGCCATATCGTAAACGTCTTTCTACGAGCAATTTTGGGCAAATATACTTCTTTCCATTCCTCGGACAAAGGTGTATCTTTGCTCCTATGGTCATTGGGAATCCAATCTATGATACCATCTTCAAATTTATGATGGAAGATCCGGCTGTTGCGAGTCGGGTGATTGGGATGTTGATTGGAGAAGACATTTTGGAATTAGAATTTGCTGCCCAAGAACAAATACAATTGGATTCCAGTTGGCCCCTGGCGCTGTTTAGGATGGATTTTGTCGCAACAATCCGGACCAATGAAGGCAGCAAAAAAGTCTTAATAGAAGTCCAAAAAGCGAAGCGGGAAACTGATATCAGTCGGTTTCGAAGTTATCTTGGCAAACAATACAGCGATAGAAAATACGCATTGCCAATTATTACGATTTACTTTCTGGGATATAACCTGACTGATTTACCTGAGGTGGTCGTGAAGGCGCAACGTTCATTGGTTGGCATTATTTCGGGAAAAATTTATGAAGTAAAAAACGAATTTGTGGAGCGGCTGACCCATGAAGCCTATCTGATTCAGGTCAACCGACTGAAACTCCCACTTCGATCTCCCGTTGAGCGTATGTTGAGCATTTTTGATCAAAACCGTAAACTCATAGAAGAATATTTCCTCGAATATCCTGAGGAAGAAATTCCGGAAGAAGCACGTCCCCTGGCGAAGCGATTGCAGTTAGTTACCAAAGACAAGAGCCTGAAAGAGCAACTGGAACTAGAGGCTGTCATTGAGTTTGAATACCAACAAACCATCGGGATGCGGGAAGCAAAGATTGCCAAGGCAGAAAAAGATCGAATGGAGGCGCTGAAACGGGCAGAAGAGGCAAAGCAAGAAACCAAAGCTGCCAATCAAAGAATTCAAAATATTTTGACATCAAGTGTCCTTGCCTTACACACAGCAGGAAAAACAAAAGAAGATATTGCCCAGATGCTGAATCTCTCTGTTGAAGAAGTCAGTGACATCCTTCCCAATGTTTGAATATGCCTAGAATCCTCAGCATAGATTATGGTCGCAAAAGAACAGGTCTTGCCTGGACAGATCCGATGCAGATCATTGCTACCGCTTTGCAAACAGTAGAAACAGCCAAACTCAAATCTTTTCTTCAGGGTTTGCTGAAGAAGGAAGAAATCGAGGCAGTAGTATTGGGCTATCCGACGAGGGTTGATGGCAGCGATTCCCATATTACAGAAGAAGTTCGGGAGTTTGCGGCCTATTGGGAAAAGACTTATCCCACAATTCCTATTCATTTGTGGGATGAGCGCTTCACCTCTCAGTTGGCCAAACAAGCCCTGATCGATTCGGGCGTGAAGAAAAAAAAGCGCAGGGATAAGGGATTAATTGACCAGGTGAGTGCGACCATCATCCTTCAGGAGTTTATGAACAGCGAACTGTGAACATACAAGAAAGAATCCGTCAACTGGCAGAAGGTCTGAGTTATCAGGTCTATGAAAAGGGAAAAATCGTCCGGCTGTCCTTGCTGTCGGCCATTGCAGGGGAAAGCATTTTTTTGTTAGGTCCTCCGGGTGTGGCAAAAAGTATGATCGCCCGCCGTTTGAAATATGCTTTCCACGGAGCCAAATCCTTCGAATATCTGATGGGAAAGTTCAGTACACCTGATGAGGTGTTTGGGCCAGTCTCTATCAGCAAACTCAAAAATGAAGACAAATACGAGCGGCTGACCGACAGTTATCTGCCAGGAGCGAACATTGTTTTTCTGGATGAGATCTGGAAGGCTAGTCCCCCGATTCAGAACGCTCTGCTGACAGTTTTGAATGAAAAAATCTTTCGCAATGGGGAGCAGGAATTTCAGGTAGACATCCGAGGACTGATTTCAGCTTCGAATGAACTGCCGCTGAGGGGCGAAGGGCTTGAAGCCCTGTGGGACCGTTTTTTGCTGAGATTGATTGTTGGCAATATTGAAGATGAAACGCTGTTTAATGAATTGCTGTCTCTTCCAGGCAAAACGACCTATGTCGATCCAGTTGAACCTTCATTGAAGATCACAGACGAGGAATACAAGGATTGGAATGAGCAAATCGGCGAGATCCAACTCCCTGTCCACATCCTGGGATTGATCAACCATTTGCGAAGAAGTATTCGCCAGAGAAACCAAAGTTCGGACTTGGAGCATCAGATGTACGTGTCTGACAGACGCTGGCGAAAGATCTCACACTTGCTCAGGGCTTCAGCTTTTCTCAATGGCCGTAATGAGGTGCATGTGATGGACTGTTTTCTGATTGCAGATTGCATTTGGGATCAGATCGAGCAAATGGAAGAAGCCAATGCTTTGGTCCTTGGAAGCATTGCCAATTATGGCTATCACAGATTGGTCAACCTGACGCCTCTTCGAAATGAACTGGAAGAATTAAGGGAAGAGATCGCAGGAGAAACCAGAATCATTGAAGAGGAAATCATTCCTGTCATGAAAGTGTTTAGAGATCGGGCGGGAAATCCCTTTTATGCTTTGGCTGATTTTTGGAATGAAGGAACTGCTTATGTGAGAGCAACTGATTATGAAAAACTCCAGACTGAAAAAAAAGGAGTAATTCCAATTTTGGAAGATGGAGGCAAGCAGATTTATCGGGTTTTCCAGACGGTTCCTTTTGACTATGAATCAGAATTTGTGCTTCATCACAAAGGCAGGAAGGTGAACTTTGTCACCCAGGATGAAACACGAGAGGTCATTACACCTAAAGCACCATCGGATGCTTATCGTAAAATCTGGAACAGTCAGATCCAACTGATGCTGAAGCATTGTGAAGAAGGAATCAAAACCGTAGAGCAAAGAAAAGACATTGATCAACCCTATTTGTCAGGGCATTTATTTGTGGATGATGGGCTCGCAGAGCATGTCATGGACAGCCTCAACTCTATCACCCATGAACTTCTGAATCTGAAACTGGAGATTGAGAAGGTGCAGCATAGTTATGAGTCTATCGAGCAGAATTGAGGAAGAACTCTCCCAATTCATCGTTTTTGGTGGATTGATGGAAGAACAAGACCGACGTTTGACGGCGGAACAGGTTTTCCTCTATCTGTATGATCCTGGTCATCCTGCCCTTAACAAGCTATCAGAATCCAGATTGCCGAAGCAGTATCCGAATTGGTTCAATCTCCTCCAACGGCTGATGCAAGAGAAAGACCTCCAGAAACTAACCGCCAATCATGAAGATTTTGCTTTCAGCGTTGCTCGTGAAGCCCTGAACTGGTGCAGGACGACCTATCAGAAGTTTCAGGCCGAGCATGATTATTTCCAGGAAGAGACAGAGTTGAATCACTTGCGCACGCATATGCATGCCAGTCCCAGTAGTCAGTGGATCTCTACTCTTGGTAAGCTTTCTAATTGGTATCCCGAATATCAGCAAAGTTGGTCCTTCTATCGAGTAGCTATGGAGCGGCAGCAAACAAAAGAGGGAGGGACTGCTTCAGTCTTGCCGCAAGATGCTGTGATCCTCCGGCAAAACATCCTCAACGATTGGGACCGATTTCTTTCAGGCAAAAAACACAGCCTGGAAGAGGCATTCCTGGAGCAGACCTTTTCCAGCTATTATGAGGAGCTGAAAGGAAAAGTCGAGCAACTCACAGAATTGGGCGACCTATTGAATCCCTTTTACAACTTCCTGGGAGAAGCCTGGAATGATGCCCTTGGCAATTGGAACAAGATCGACTGGATGCAGTTTGAAGAGTTTGCCCAAAACCTACAAAGAGATCATCGCCTCCGTGAGCTGGCAGAGATGCTGGGAAGATGGCAACACGCACGAAAAATGCGCCAGGAAACCCTGATGCAAAAACCGCTGCCCAAAGAAGAATGGAAGCCCAATCCATATGGCAAATCCGAAATCGTTGGGATTCATCATAGCGATCATATCAGTGCCATGCTTCCTTCAGAGATTGCTTTGTTGAGCTATCCCGAGACGGAATTGATCCTATCTAAGAAATATGTAGAAAAAAAGCTTCTGACCTTTCAGTATCGTTCCGAGGATCTCAGTGTGAGCGAAGAGACAAAAGAAATTCCCCTGGCAGATACAGACATCGATAGGCCGGGTCCCTTCATCATGTGCATTGATACCAGCGGATCAATGTTTGGGACACCAGAGCGGATCGCCAAGGCTTTGGCACTTGCGATTTTGGAGATTGCGCTTCAAGACAAGCGTCGGGTGTTTCTGATTTCTTTTTCTATTGGGACTCAAAGCATCGAAATGTCAGGTTTGGAAAAGGATGTCAGTCAAATGATCGACTTTCTAAAGATGAGTTTTCATGGAGGGACAGATTTACAACCTGCTTTGGTTGAATCGCTGAATCTGATCGATCAGGAGCAATACCGAAATGCAGATGTATTAATCATTTCTGACTTCATGATCCCACGGCTGGAGCGCAAAGTCTTTGATCGGATCCAAAAGATGCGAGTCGAGCGAGCCACACATTTCCATAGCCTTCATATTACTCGTAGACCCGACCCCAATGCCACACCCATTGCCATCTTTGACCATCATTGGGTCTATGATATCGACAATCCCAAGGTGATTCGACAGACAGTGGCGCAGTTTGAGACATTCAGCCAGGAAGAGAAAAGATAAGAGGGGTGTACGTCAAATGTCCCATTTGTTTCCTAGCATGTGGGGTCGTTTCTCTTTTTGAGGAGAAACGGGGCAGTGCGGAAGAGGTTTTGAAACAAGGCAATCTCTTTGATTGGGAAATCTGACGTACACCCGATAAAAGACTGTTTTAAAATCTGTCACTTATTTTTTGTATGCGTCTTTTTTCCTCATTCTGCGGCTTTTTTTGTTCTCATAGCACCACTATGAGGACAAAAAAGAGCCTTGCCTGAGAAAAAAATACACCATAAAAATTCTGGTTCTGTGACAAATTCCACGGGAATGTTACCTTGGCTTTATGGAAGCTCAGGAATTCTATGAACAACTTTTGGACCTATCGCA
>JBCCGK010000049.1:0-79236 GCA_039029315.1 Bacteroidota bacterium
CGTTTTTTTTCAGGGCGACCTGTTTGGAGGAAGTCGGGTGTACGTCAGATTTCCCAATCAAAGAGATTGCCTTGTTTCAAAACCTCTTCCGCACTGCCCCGTTTCTCCTCAAAAAGAGAAACGACCCCACATGCTAGGAAACAAATGGGACATTTGACGTACACCCAGGAAGTCCCCAAACAGGTCTATTTAGAATCAGATTCAGAGAATCATTAATCTCCTTTGCCTTGCAACGTCTTGCTATACAGAGTTGGATCTTTGAGGACTTCAGCAGCTTTGCTGATGACAGGATCTCGATCAAACGAAGCTTCGATCAGTCCTTGTTTGTAATAGTATCGTTTGACGATTTCTCGTTTGATAAGCCAGGAAATTTCGTCTTTATAGGTTCCCAATTCTTGCTTCTTTTGCTGGCCGAGTTTGTCGGTGATACTAGCAAGATTGTCTTTGAGGATCTCTTCATAGGCTTCTTCTTCAATGATGCGCTTGAGACGTTTGAGTTCGAGGTCGGCCTGTGTTTCATAAGTAAAGTCTCTGGCGCGAACATATGCGACAAATTCATTGTAGATCTCATCTGTGAGCTTGAACTCCCGTGCTGGAGCGATGGTAGGATGCTTGGCAGTATACTGAGTCGCAAAGTCAAAAATTAGCCCTTGTGCATTCAACTCTCTTGTTATGATTTCGTAAGTTTCTGCCTCTACAGCAAAGTCCGGTTCAATCCCTCCACCATCATAGACAGTTCGACCATTTCGGGTGCGAAATGCCGTCTGAAGGCTATCAGGAATTTTTGAGACACTCCCGTCCTCATTGCGTTCTGCATAGTTGATGGCCTGAATACATCGGCCACTAGGCGTATAGTATTTCGCAGTCGTAATTTTGATCTGTGTATTGTAGACGAGAGGTCGAATGTTTTGCACAAGGCCTTTGCCAAAACTTCTTGTCCCAAGTACGATCCCTCGATCCAAATCCTGTATGGCGCCTGCTACAATTTCCGAGGCGCTGGCGCTGCGCTGATTGACCAGGACAGCCAGGGGAATTTCTGTATCTACTGCCACTCGCTGAGCTGTATGCACACGTGTGGAGTTATCAATTCTGCCTCTTGTCTCAACGATGGTTTCTTTTTGGGGAATGAAAACATTTGCAATCCGAACAGCTTGATCCAGGCGTCCGCCAGGATTGTCTCTCAGGTCAAGAATTACTCCCTTGATGGCAGGCTGTTCTCGTTTCATGTTCTGTAAAGCATCTTGGACTTCTTTCCCGGCATCCTGGGTAAATCCTGTCAAAGCGATATAGCCGACCCCATCCTCTACCATGCCAGAGAAAGGAACATTTTTGATTTTGATTTGGTCCCTGAATAACTTGACCTCGAGTGGACTGTCCTGTCCTTCCCGATTCACAAAGAGTGTCACCTCTGTATCCTTGTCTCCTCTGAGTAATTCTCTCACATCTGCCACTTCCATGTCTTTGGCGACGATGGGAGATTGGTTGACCTTGATGAGTTCATCTCCGGCTTTCAGTCCTGCCTTATCTGCTGGATAGCCTTCATAGGGTTCCATTATGATCATCCGATTCTTCCGCTTTCCGATCAACGCGCCAATTCCACCATATTGCCCTGTACTCATAAATCGGACATCTTCTATTTCCTCCTCACTGATATAGTTGGTATAGGGATCGAGTGATTCCAGCATTGCATCGATTCCCGTCCTCATCAGTTTTTCCGGGTCGGTATCTTCAACATACAGGGTGTTGATCTCTCGGTATAAGCGGCCAAAAATGTCAAGATTCTTCGATATCTCATACAAATTGTCAGGGACGTCCGCGACAAAACCGAAGCTGAAAGAGAGCAAGATCAACAGGAACCAGATTCCGACTTTCTTGTAGTTCATAGGGATCATTTAGGATATGGATTGGCATGTGTGATATCGAATCAAGTTAGCCAATCACAGAGGGGAGCATAAAGAGAAAAAGTCTAATCCCCTACAGTGTAATGTTTTAGGGATGTTTTCTTCTATTTGCTGGAAATCGTTCTCTTCAAACCCGTCCCATCTTCTCTGTTAAAGATACGGATTTGTCTAAAAAAAGGAAGCCTTAATCTTTCTGAGGGAGGAAAATCATTGTCTGTAAGCGATTCAGGCCTTTTTGAAGGGAATGCTCAATTTGGGCATAGGAGGCTTTTCTACGGCTGTTATATTTGATCAGTAGCACAAGATTTTTTTCATTTTCCTCTGCTTTTGAGAGAAGGATGAACTTATGAAGCCGATAGGCTTCTTTCATCCTTCGTTTGAGGTAGTTTCGATCAACAGCTCGCTTGAACGCTCGCTTGGGTGCTGAGAAAGCCACAGAGAGAGGGGTCTCTATATATTCAGGAGGACAATCTGTGACATAAAAAAACTTAAGCATGCCTACCCTGAAGGAGGAGCCATGCTTAAATAGAAAATCAAATGCTCGTCGGTGCCGCATACGTTCAGCTTTAGGAAAGCAATAACGTCCCTCCGGAGAGGATTGGGCTGGCATCTGTATATTATTTGTTGGTCTTGTGACGACCTTCATCACTGACGGTCAACTTGTGACGACCTTTCGCTCTGCGAGCAGCAATCGTCTTGCGACCACCTGGAGTTGCCATCTTACTGCGAAAGCCATGCTTATTGCGACGCTTCCGGTTACTTGGTTGGAATGTCCGTTTCATACCTGATCTCGTTTCCGTTCAAAAGGAATGCAAAGTTAGAAATTATCCTGAACCTGCCAAAGAATCCTGAGAATAAATCATCACTCACCAAAGACCTCTGCGAAGACTTTCATGGTCTGTGGATAGCGAAATCCGTGAATATGGACCCGATAATAGTCAAACAATGTCTTGATCAAATGACGCTTCGTGTTCGAATCAAAAATCAATTGTTGACAAGAGTGAGGATCAGGCAATAAGTCTGCGGTACAATACACAAATCTTCGTAGCAAATTCGCGATCGGATTTCCATCATTGGGCACCGCATGAAAGACTCCTTTGGGGATATCAAAATTGACAAAGCTCGCACTCCCGCTTTTGTCATGAGGAAAGAAGCCCAAATGCTTGGTGTGATGCAGCAAGAACCAAATGAATAGATGGATGAGTCGATTGGGAGCTTGATCAATCCCTGTGATGGTGGTGTACAGACAATCATACATCGGGAGATTTGGCTCGACTTCCTTGACCGTATCAGTGAAGATCTCTAGCAAAGCAAGACCAAGAGACAATTTGACAGGATGGGTCTGTATGTCTTCGAGAATGATTGCCGCTTTGCTCTCAGAGATCTTTTGAAGATCCCGATTGGCCTGATCCACAAAGACAATGTCTATGATAGACAGCGGTTGGAAATAGCTGTGTTTTCGTCGCGATCTGGTAGAACGATAGCCTTTGATAATGAAACTTCGAAGCCCAAATTCTTTGGTATAAAGGGTAGAAATAACATTGGATTCCTGATGCTTCAGGGTTCGCAGAACTATGGCTTCGGTTTTACAGATCACTGAAAAAGGAATTTAGGATTTCATCTCCATAGAATAGTTCACCGGAGAAACCAATCTTACAGGTCTTAATTGATACGCAAGCTCAAGAATGTCGGTTTCTTCTTCATATACCCCCAACAATCGATCTACCTCTTCCCTGCGATCAATGACAGGCTTGTTAGTAGCAAGTGGGGATTTAGGGTTTGAGGGAAATAACAGAACCTCTTTGGCTTGTAATTCCGCTCTGGCTACTTGCATCATATGGATGGGGTCTCCGATCTGAACCTGTTCCCGACTTTTGACAAGTGGACCCAGAATCAACAATTGAGCGGTATACAATAACTCATGAATGGCTTTGGGATTCATCTCCAGTATCCCCTTGTCATTGAGCACAAAACTGTCTCTTTGATCCCCCATCAAAAAATTGTTGTATACCATGGCCTCGCTCAGGAGAGAAGAGATGCGTTTGGTTACAAATCTGGAATCGCGCAAAGTCTCCCCAAAGGGAGCATGGAAGACGATGGTTTTCTCCTTGAACTTGAAATTAAATACAAAGTCCTGAATGAAGAAACGGTCCCGAAGGTTATGTTCTGTGAAGTAAAGGAGATTCACGTTAGAGGGAAATAATAGGTAAAACCACCATCAAAGATAGCAGCCGCACATCTAGGAGACAACCTTTATTTCCCGCTTCCTATTTCCTATCTGGCGATTACTGTGAATTTCCCGATACAGGCATTCTCTCCATTTCTGTCTGCAATCAAGGCCAGGTAGACCCCGGATCGCACCTGATTGCCATATACATCCATCCCATCCCAGGTAGTACTGCCTCCCTGAGATTCTAGTTCTCTGACAAGCAGGCCAGAAACGGTGGTGATTTTGACTGTTGATTCAGCCGCGGAGCCCCTGATGGTGATCAATCCATTAAAGTCAGTGAAGACAGGATTGGGATAGACAAGTATGTCTTCGCACTGGCTTTGTCCCTGGGTGGCATCGCCCTGGAAGCTCATCAGTCCACGATCGGTAGCAATGAAGACCAGGCCACTCTCGGGATCGATTTGTACATCATTTATTTTGTTGGAAAGAAGGGGACTGTTTTCTGTGGTGAACTGGTGGATCAGGGCATCACCGTTTTCACTTACCAAAAATAGCCCATCCTCAGTACCGAGCCATTTGCGGTTGCCACCATCCACAGCAATGGCTGTCACAGCTGTGTTTTTGAGCAAGGCAGTTCGTTCAAAAACCGGGGGACTGGCATCGACAATTCTCCCTTGAGAGATACTGAATGGATCAAAAAATACCGTTACGCCTTTGGCTGTTCCAACCCAAATGAAGCCTTCTTGATCCTGTGCCAATGAAAACACTTCGATCGAAGGCAGATTCCCCTGATTGGTTCCAGTACGGAGGGTGACCATTTGTCCATCATCAAAGACATCAGGAGTTCCGTTTTCGGTATACACCAGGAGGCTTTTGTCATTGTTGACCATCCAGATATTGTTGTAGTCATCGACAATCATTTCCGTGATATGATGGTCTGAGGGAAATCTGAAGTTGGGAACCGAATGCCAGTCTCCTTCAGGTGTCCGAACCACAAGTGGTGGCAAGGCAAAATCCAGGCTGACCCACAAGTTGCCATAAGAATCCAGCGCGGTCCCGCTGACACGAGAATTTCCGGTATTGGAGGGATTGCATACCTGATTGATAATCGGAATTCCTGAGTTGGTACAATTGTACCCATCCACGAGGGTGGCATCTTTGAGCACAACCAAACCGCTGCCCCATGATCCCATATAGGCCTGATTGGTTTCGTGATCATAATAAGCCCTGGCAAAGCTGGTCCCAACATCATCCGGGAGACCGTCTCTGATGGTGTCTAGGGTTGTCCAGATTCCTTCTGAGATGTTGTAGTGATACACCCCAAACGCATTGTTGTCTGGTGCAAAGAGTTGGTCATATCCTTTGGGAGCAACATATACTTCTCCATTGCCTACTGCCAACCTCGTACAGTCGTTGGAGGTTGGGCCTGGCGGGACGATGGTGGGCGTTTGCCAATTGTCAAACTTGGTCAGGCCTCTAAAGGAAGTTGTGACAAAAAATAAATCTTCCCCTGAGATGACCACATGTTTGGCGGCCCCCGCAATGAAAAAATTATACTTAATTCCCCTGGAATTGATCACATTGATATTGTTTAGCCGGGAAGCTCCTACCGCATCATCGATGACGTAAAGGTGCTCCCATTTATTATCCAATCGTCCAAATACCGCCCAATTGTTGTCTTTTTTGCGATAAACGGTATTGTCTGTCAAGGCAAAGAGGCCATCAGGATTCGCTCCGATTTCCTTAATGTTTTCAGACTCAGGAAGCCCCGTATCGCCATCTTCCCATAACCAGACAGCAGGATCTTTGAGGTTGGGAAAGTCTATTGGAGCACTATAGAGGCCCCGATCTTTAACCGCCACATAAATCAGACCTTCTGAGATAGCGAGGGAATTGACAGGCGTTCGACTAGGATTGCCCGCAAATTGTGAGACATCAGTCAAGGGAAGATTGGTATCCAGATTATAGATTACCAACCCAAAGTTTGTTCCGACATAGAGTCTCTTTCCTTCAGCCAGAAACAAATTGACCCTTCGATCGACAAAGAAGGTGTTTCTGGCAATATCACTCAGATGGAAGATTTGGTCAGGATCAGAAAAATAATCAATCATGCCATCACTATACCCGATAAAGATCTGATCAGTCTCATCGTGATAATACAAGGTAGTTGGGGAGATACTGCTCATGCCATCTATGGTAGAAAAAATCCGAATTTCTTCTGTCCCTATGTCATAAGAGTACATGCCACCTTGCGAGATGGTGTAAATGATTTGTCCTTTTTGGACAGACATAATTCCTCTCCCATTGCTCAGATAGGATTGCCACTCGCCGTAACGGGCATTTTGACTGATAACTGGTTGACAGAAATTGCTGAGCATCCAGCAAGCCGTCATGAGGAAGACAAATTTATTTCGCATAAACGTGAATACTTGGAGACATAAAATTAGCAAAATCCCGATTGACATTGGTAGGAAGAAAAATTGGCATGATGTCCAGGAGAGAATGAGGACTATATCTGATCATCTTTTGTGGATAAAACCGACAATTTTCCAGAAGATATTGACCAATGAAGGGAAGAAGTGCTACATTCGAACAGACCGCTAAGTTAGATGTATGAACTATTTTGAAGAAGCTTTGTTTCTCCACGAAAAACTCAAGGGCAAGATTCGTGTCGAGACCAAAATGGATGTCCGGACCAAAGAAGACCTCTCCATTGTCTACTCTCCCGGAGTGGCAGCCCCTTGTAAAGCCATTGCCGCCAACCCTGCAGATGTGTGGAAATATACCATGAAAAGCAATACTGTCGCCATTGTGTCGGATGGATCAGCGGTACTTGGATTGGGGAATATTGGGGCTGCAGCCTCTATTCCTGTTATGGAAGGCAAAGCCATGCTCTTTCGAAAGTTTGCAGGGATAGATGCCTTTCCGATTTGTCTTGACACACAAGATACAGACGAAATCGTGGAAACCGTCAAGCGGATTGCGCCTGTATTTGGAGGGGTAAATTTGGAAGACATTGCTGCACCGAGAAGTTTTGAAGTGGAGTCGCGATTGCAAGAGTTGGGAATTCCAGTATTTCATGACGATCAGCATGGGACGGCCATTGTTGTGCTGGCGGCCTTGATCAATGCGGCCAAGGTAGTCGGAAAAAGTTTCTTCGATTTGAAAGTAGTGATCAACGGAGCCGGAGCAGCAGGAATTGCCATTGCGCGTCTGTTGCGTTGTGCAGAGATAGATGCTTCTGCTTGTATTGCTGTGAAGGATGTGATTGTCTGTGACAGCCGAGGGATCATCTCTTCCGATCGAACCAATCTCAATTCAGCCAAAGAGGAAATCCTGCAATACACCAACAAGGACAATCTGTCAGGCTCTCTCCAGGATGCGCTCAAGGGGGCAGATGTATTTATCGGAGTGAGTGTAGGCAATCTGTTGAAGACAGAAGACATTGAGACAATGGCCAAAGACGCGATCGTCTTTGCGATCGCGAATCCTATTCCTGAAATTATGCCGGAGGATGCTTATGCGGGAGGAGCGGCAATCGTCGGGACGGGAAGAAGTGATCTACCCAATCAAGTCAACAATGTGTTAGGGTTTCCAGGGATTTTTCGAGGTGCATTGGATGCACGGGCTCCCCAAATCAATGCGGATATGAAACTGGCAGCAGCTTATGCCATTGCAGATTGTGTCAGAACTCCAACGAAGATGGAAATCATCCCTTCCTCCCTCAATGAAAGGGTGGCATTTGATGTGGCCAAAGCCGTAAAAGAAGCAGCTTTGAATACATTTATGACGACTTAAGGAGCCCTCATTCCCCAAAACATTTGCCTTCCTGAAACAGGCGGAGTATCTTTTCGTACCTTCATTTACCTATGAATCAGGACTGAATGGCTATACTCCTGCGATATTCGGTGTTCTTCGGGCTGACTTTGTTCTCTATTTTTGGGATGAAGGCTCAGGATACGCTCCTCGCTCATACGGCTTTTCAGAAGGCCCATTCATTGATGCGAGCAAATCAGTGGGATTCGGCCATTATTCATGGACATGAAGCGATGGAGCTGTTCGAAGAAGCAGCTCATAGACATCCGGCCATCTGGAAGCGTGCGATCGACATCGAAAGAAGGTTGTGGAGTTACTATCGAGACAATGGGCAATATCGGGAAGCGCTGGATTCGACCTTGTTGTTGTTACAACTCGCAGAAGTACGCCTTGGACTAAAACATCCTCTGATTGGTACCGTGCACCAGGACATTGGAATAGGATATTTCTATCTGGGGAACTATTCCGAAGCAATTGCTCATTATGAGCTAGCCAGCAATATCCGACTAATGCATCTGGGAAAGCCCGATAGAAAAACTGCGCAGTTGTATCAAAATATTGGGTTGACCTGGCTCCAGTTGGGGAAAACAGAGAAAGCACTGGAATATTTTGAGGAAGCGCTGGAACTTCGCAAGTCCTTCGACGAACTGGAATCTCTGGCTGTATCCACCCTGTACATGAACATAGCCTGGGGAATGACGAATCTCAGCAAACTGGACTCTGCTCATGCTTACTATGATCGGGCAATTGATCTTAGACTGCAGTTAATAGAGAGGTCGGATATAGATTTGGGACAAGCATATAGCAATAAGGCAGGGGTGTATTGGAAACAGGGGAACCTGAAGAAAGCGATAGAATACTATGAGAAAGGCCTGAAGATCTACCAAGAAAAGTTGAGGCCCGATCATCCGATGTTTGTACAGGCATTCAATAGCTTTGGGAACATTTACAAGGAAAGGGGAGATCAGCAGACGGCCTTGTCTTATTATGAAAAAGCCGTTCAGGTCGGTATCAAAAGTTTAGGGAAAATGCATCCCAATTTGATGTACCTCTACCACAATATGGGGGTAATTTTTCAGTACAATGATGATTTGGATCAAGCAGAATTGTACTTGCAAGAGGCAATCGATATCGGGAAAGAAACATTGGGCGAGGACCATCCTGACGTCATCTTCATGAAGATGAACAAAGGGAGTGTGTATCAGCAAAGAAAACAATATGAAAAAGCTGAACTCTTACTCAGAGAAGGAATTGCACAATTAATTAAATCTTCCAACCAACATAATCCTCGTTTGGCAACTTCTTATGTTCTGTTGGGGGATGTTCTTGAGGCGAAAGGAGATCTGCATGGAGCCAGAATGCTGTTCCAAAAGGCGTTTGATTTTTCCCAAAAGCATCTCCATCCTGAACATCCAGAGTATTCCGGCTCATTGAAAGCTCTGGGAGATATCTATAAGAAATTAGACATGTATGATGCTGCGATGGATGCCTACCAAAAGGCTTTGGATATTCGCATCAGGACGTTTGGAGATCGCCATCCTGGAGTCGCCAATGTATGGAATGCCATTGGAGAAGTATATGCCTTGCGAGGAGACACTCAACAAGCCATGAGCAGCTATCAGGCGGCCATGTGGGCCAATACCTTTTCCGATACAGATAGGGAGAAGGAAGCAGGCTTTCCGCCAATTTCTTCCATTTCTCGGCCCCAGACGCTTCTGCAAAGTTGCCGCTTACAAGCAGCATCACTGAGGCTGTCAGGGAGACTTGATAACCTCCAGAAAGCAGATACAACCTTTCAGTATATGCTGGATTTGGTAGAGGAAATTAGAAAAAACTATCTGCATAAGAACTCAGGCCTCAGCTTGCAGGATACCATTTTTCCGATGTATGAAGCTGCTTTGGAGACTGTGCTGAGTCTGGCCAAAGAAACAGGAGACTCATCCTATACCGATCGAGCGTTTGCCATCTCGGAGAGATCCAAAGCCATCAACTTACGGTCTAGCTTGCAAGAAGGCTCTGCCAGACGATTTGCGGGGATACCAGAAGAGATCCTCCTAAAGGAACATGAACTCAAAGTGGATTTGGCTTATTATGAACGCATGCTGTATGAGCAAAGGGCAGAAGATGATTCTACAAGCAAGCTTTGGCGAACAAAATTGTTCCTCACAAAAACTGCTTTTGATTCACTTCAGGCAGTGATGATTCAGGAGTTTCCTGCTTATTACCAATTGCGATACGCCCAACTCACTACCCAAAGGCAGGATGTGCAATCCTATTTGGCGACTCGCAAGGCGGCCTTGATTGAGTATGTATTAGGAGAAGATCAGGTATTTATTTTTCTCATTCAACCCGATTCCTATGCGGTGTGGAGTCAAGCATATGAGCGAGATCTCTTTGAGCAAGTTCAGCAATTTCGGCAACAGATTCTGGATCTGAATGCAAGCATAGCTAGTCCGATTCAGCATCAAGCTGAGCTGATCCAATCGGCGCATCGGCTCTATCAGCAATTATTCGCATCTGTTCATAGCAAACTGGAGTCCAGCGTCTCTTCTTTGATTATCGTTCCCGATAGCTATCTAGGCTATGTGCCATTCGGCCTGCTGATATCAGATTCGACGAGGCCTGCGGAGATTGCCTATCCTCGCTTACCTTATCTCTTTCGTTCTTATCCCATCTCTTATGCCCCCTCCTCCTCCCTGTTGATAAAAAGTCAGATTCCCGCAGCTTCTCTTCCGCCCAAAGGGATTGGAGGTTTTGCTCCTTCCTATGAAATGAGGCGACGGCTTCAAGGAGATTCATCCTTGTCATCAAGACGGTTAGATCGGGACATGTTGACTGATATTCTTCCCCTCCCTGGTGCAGAGCAAGAAGTGGCGGAAGTGACTCAAATCTGGAATGGAGATACCTATATTGGTCCATCTGCCAGCGAGCGTATCTTTAAAGAAAAAGCACCTCTCTATCAGATTCTTCATTTGTCTATGCATGCCTTTTTAGAAGACAGCAACTCCTTGTATTCTCATTTGCGATTTGAGGAAATTGGAGATAGCACAGAGGATGGCTCTCTCCATATATCTGAACTATACAATATGTCCCTCAATGCAGAACTGGCTGTCTTGAGTGCCTGTAATACAGGCTTTGGAGAGTTCAGCAGGGGAGAGGGAATCATGAGTTTGTCTAGTGCATTTGCTTATGCCGGAGTCCCCAGTACAGTGATGACCCTCTGGCCAGTTCCCGATAGGGCTTCTCGCGCATTGATGACCAAATTTCACCATTATTTGAAAAAAGGCTATAGCAAGCAAGATGCCTTACATCAAGCGAGAATCGCGTATTTGGAGGAAGAACTGTCGCTGGAAAAAACACATCCCTTCTACTGGGCAGGATTTGTGTTGAACGGAAATATTGATCCTATTCAGTCCAATCGAGAGAATCGGGCTCTAAGATTTTTGTTGATATGCCTGGTATTGCTCCTTCCGCCCTTGATCGTTTTGGGACGATTCTACCAAAAAGGGCGGGCAAATCGCTGAATTGTTTGGGGAAGCGCATTTGTTCTATTAACTTTTCAAAATTGGGGCATTGTGGATTAAATCAGTGGCAGCACATGAAGAAAGTATTGCGACATGGAATCATAGCCTGTCTGGTCATTTGGCCAGTCATGGAAGCAATGTCCCAACACAAATCGGCTGGTGAGCGGGCCCATGAAGAGGCTGCCTCACTCAATAATGAAAATCGCTTTGAAGAAGCACAGCAATTGTTTCGGACCTCTGCGAATGAATACAGACTTGCCGCTGAACAGACCCAGGATACCTTCCTTTGGGCGAATTACATTAGAGGAAAATTCAATGTATGGAACATGGCCAGCAGAATGGGGGAGCTCTCGACCTCTATAGACTCGATTTCAGCTCTGTTGGTAGAGGCAGAAGGCCTGTTGGGGAGTAGGCATCCGATGATGAATAAAATGTATCAGGAGATCGGGAATTTGTATTACCATTTGGGAAAATATCCGCAAGCACTGGAGGCTTATCAGCAAGCAAAACACATCATCATCAGTGATGAGAAATCTGCTGGTTTGGTACGGATCAATATCAACCTGGACCTCTCCTGGGTGCTGAACGACATGGACCGGAATGTGGAGGCAAAATCTATCCTGGAAGAATGCCTGGAGATTCTGGACTCACTGAAGGCACCCAAGCCTGTTAAGAAAGCGGAGATCTATTCCCAACTGGCGATCGTAGAGAGTCGACTGTTTAACCATGAACAATCGGTCCTGCTGAATACCCAAGCATTGGAGCTGTACGAGCAAGAAGGACAAGAAATTAGTTATGCAACCGTTGGAAATCATATCAATAGAGGGGGGACCTATTCTACTCTCTATCGATTGGATGAAGCTCTTCAGGATTACGAGGCAGGCCTGGCCATTTGCAAACAAATTGAGGATCATTCACAAATCCCTTCCCTCTACAACAATATCGGCCTGGTCTATAAACGAAAACTAGATTACCACACCGCTGCCAAATACTTCAAGCAAGCCTTTCAGTATGCACAGGAACATTTTGGGCCAGAAGATCCCAGCTATGTCGTCATGATCAACAATCTAGCAGATGCCTATCGGATGAATGGTGATTTGGAGCAAAGCTTGTTGTATTACCAGACTTCTCTGGACATTGGAGAGAAATATTATGGAAAACAGAACTCGATGATTGCCCTGAATCTTGTTAATCTAGGAAGTGCCTACCTCCGGAAAATGAGATTTGATATGGCACTCACATATTTTCAGCGGGTGTTGGACATCCCTCAACTGAGTCAGCGAAAAGATCCATTGCTGTTAAGGGCGCACAATCATATTGGAAATGTGTTTCGCATTCAAAAAAAATGGGATCTGGCAAAACGCCACTTTCAGAAGGTGTTGAAGATGGGAAGGCAAAACAACAGGAATGAATCTTATCACCAGAGAGCAGCCTATATGTATCTGGCAATCATCGCCAGAGAAGAAGGCAAATATTCTGAATCCCAACAATTGTTTGATCACGCGATACAACTATTTACAGATGCGAATGGCAATCAAGGGGGACTCAGTAGTTCATGGCTGGAAAAAGGGAAACTGCTGGCCATTCAGAACCAACATCAAGAAGCTCTGCGCGCTTATGAGCAGGCAATTCATGCCAATGTATTGCAACACATTCCCGACAAAGAGATTCTGACACCCCCTTCTCTGGATCAGGTCTTGAGTCCGGAAAATTTACTTGAAAGCTTTCAATTCATGGGGACATCTTTGCAACAACTCGGTGGGCTGGAAGAACTGAAGCAGGCAGATACGGTCTACCAGCATTATTTTGCCCGAGTGATGGAGTTGCGGCACCGCCAACAACACAAGAGTTCCTGGATCGCCCTACAGGATTCAGTGTTTCCAGTCTATGAAGCAGCCATTCACAATCTGCTCCAGCTCGCTCGCATGACAGATGATTCGCACTATCAACAAAGAGCTTTTGAGCTCGCTGATCAATCCAAAGCATTCAGTCTTCGACAAAGCCTTCAGGAACTCTCTGCCAGAAAAATGGGTGGGATTCCTGCTGACATCCTGGAATATGAACATCAATTGATGGTGGATTTTGCCTATGCGGAGAAACAATTATACGAACTGGCAGAAGATGATTCAACCAAACTCATTGCACAAAGAAGAAAAGTCTTTTACCTAAAACGGGAATTGGACTCCCTGGAACAAGTCATCGACGAAAAGTACCCCGCCTATTATCAACTGAAACATGCCGCCGAACCCCTGAATCTGGCAGAGCTGCAAGCTTATCTTCAAACCAGACATACTGCGTTGGTCAATTATGTGTTTGGAGAAAAAGAACTCATCATCTTTTTGGTACAGGGAGACAGCTTGGATGTGTGGAGTCAAGCCCTGGATGGGAGTGTGCAAAGCAATATTGATCTGTTGCGAAGAGACATCCTTGATTCTGAGCAAATGTTCATGCAACCTGAACAAAACCAGACCGCCCTGATAGATGCGTCATATGCCTTGTATCAAAAGATTTTCGATCAGATACATACATCCTTGGAAACAGGGACCCAATCCCTGATTCTCGTACCCGATGGTCCGTTGAATTATCTGCCATTTGAATTACTGATGACAGAGCGAGTATCTCCCGGGGAATTGTCCTTTGCATCTTTGCCTTACCTGTTCCAAAAATATGCACTCTCTTATACATATTCTGCAAAATTATTACTGGAAGGCCACAGCCAGCCCCAAACCCATCTGGCCGGAGTTGGAAGCTTTGCCCCTTCCTATCAGGGCTTTTTGGTCAGGAGAGAAGATACAGTGCGTTCCCTGAGTTTGGCACATGCGGTTCGATCAGGGGTCTTACCACTTCCATTTGCTGCAAAGGAGGTTCGACAAGTGGCTGATCTATGGGATGGAGACGCTTTTGTCGGGAAGAAGGTATCCGAATCCTTGTTCCGGGAAGAGGCCGCAAATTACCAGATCCTGCATCTGTCTATGCATGCCTTCCTGGAGGATGACAATTCACTGTATTCACACTTACTATTTTCGCAACAAACAGATTCTGTTCATGATGGCATGTTGGAAGTATCCGAATTGTACAACATGAAATTGAATGCGGATTTGGTTGTCTTAAGTGCCTGCAATACTGGCTTTGGCGAACTTCAGAGAGGAGAAGGTGTAGTCAGTCTGTCGCGTGCATTTGCTTATGCCGGCATTCCCAGCACAGTGATGAGTTTGTGGAGAGTGCCTGATCTGGCTACAAGCTTTCTCATGGAGCGCTTTCATGTTCATCTCAAAGAAGGAATGAGCAAACCCCTGGCCATGAACCAGGCAAGGAAAGACTACCTGGAACAGAGCCTTTCAGCTGAGTCTACACATCCATTCTATTGGTCTGGCTTTGTGGTGAATGGGGCACCTGATCCAGTTATTATTAGCTCTTCGTATCGTATGTGGCAGAAAATCGGGATTTTTCTCTTGTTGATTCTGCCTGTTTTATTCCTGATTCCATACCTGCGTCTCCGGATGAAAAGCCGCCCAGGCAAACCAGAATAAAGTAATGGTCTCCATTTGATTGCCCCAGCTATCAAAAACCTGTGCACTATTGGCCTTGGGATTATAGCGGATGTCGATTGTCTTGCCATTGATCTTATCCTGAATGTGTGTGGAAGAATGCTTGGCCAGAAGGGAGAGCGGATACGCTTTTGCTACTCCTTGATGTTCTATGCCAATGACCCATTCCTTTGGATGAAATCGCTTGTCCTGGTGAGCCACTGGGAAATATAATCGCTCGACGGTTGCATAGTCCTTATATGGATACCGATCATAGTCCCTGGCAAATCCTGTCTCTCGGGAAAGAACAAGTGTTTCAGGATGTGCCGTCTTCCATTCCCCCCAGCTAGTAGTAGTGGTGGGAAGATAAGTCAGAGGCGTTCCTTTTTGTGGACCATTGATCGCCTCGCCCCGGAGCTGGGACCAAAGAGATTCTGTTGCACGATCATAGAGGAGAACATCACTGTTATACAAAAGGCCTGATACACCGAAGGTTGAGGATGCATCTCCTACCCTCCCATCTACAGCCACGCCGCTCCCACAAAGAGGACAGTAGGTCACAGAGACCATCTGATCTGCGAAGACATCATTCACGACCTCATGATAGTCCAGAATAGAAATGGGATAGGCCTTGGCAATGCCATGCAGAACGACTCCCAGAACTTTGTCTTCTGGCATCAAATCCTCTGCTTCAGCAACCGACAAAAACCTCGGATGTTCTATGGGAGGAATGCCATCTCTGGGAGGTCCGCCTCGGCGGATTTCATTCGCAGGAACAAGCGGATCAAGGATCACAAACCCATTGAGGGAGAGGGGAGGTTGAGAAAAGGAGTCAGGTATCAGGAAACCCAACAAGAAGACAAGAGAGAAAAAGCGATATCTGACAATCATTTTCATTGACATGAGAGGGTGGGAGTGTGTAGCTTGTGATTTTCAGGCAATGCATATGAATACAGACAAGATTGAAAATATGGAGAATATGACCACTGTTGCAGTCGTTCAGGCGACGCCAGTTCTATTTGATCGGGTTGCGACCATTGAGAAGGTAGACAAATGGGTCAAAAAAGCATCTGAACAAGGGGCGCAACTGCTGCTTTTCCCGGAAGCCTTTATTCCAGCTTATCCCAGAGGCATGGGATTTGGGGCAGTTGTGGGAAGTCGATCTTTGGAAGGGCGGAAGCAATGGCAACGATATTATGAACAAAGTCTGGCCATACCTGGACCAGGGGTGGATGCTTTGGCTGAGATCGCAGGGCGCCATCAAGTATTTCTTGCGATAGGTGTGATCGAACGAGAAGCGAGAGGGGGGACATTGTATTGCACCTTACTCTATTTTGGGCCAGATGGTCGACTGCTGGGAAAACATCGCAAACTCAAACCAACAGGCTCAGAGCGCCTGATTTGGGGAGAAGGAGACGGAAGTAGTCTGACGACACTGGACACCAATATTGGACGAATTGGGGGACTCATTTGTTGGGAAAACTATATGCCTCTGGCTCGAATGGCGATGTATCAACAGGGGGTTCAGATTTACTTGGCACCAACAGCCGATGCGAGAGACAGCTGGGAGTCCAGCATGGTTCACATTGCTTGTGAAGGACGCTGCTTTGTTCTGAGTTGCAATCAGTATGTCCAGAAAAGCGATTATCCCAAAGCCTACAAAGCCGAGTTGAAAGGATGGCCCGACATCATGTCTCGGGGTGGAAGTATGATTGTCTCGCCCTTGGGAGAAGTACTTGCGGGGCCATTATATGATCAGGAAGGCATATTATATGCTGATATAGATGTGGGAGAAACCATTCGAGGCAAAATGGACTTCGATGTGGTCGGGCACTATGGAAGGCCGGATGTCTTTCGATTTGAGGTGAATGGAATGCCGGAAATCCTTTCGGTATAAAGAAAGTGGGATGCATGGGAATGGTCAACATTCCTCTGCATCCCGTATTGATTAATACCGCACCTCATCCATTCTACTTCCGTCAGTATTGTCCAGATTTTCCAAAGACAATACACCACGAGGGCAAACAGCCGCACATACCCCACAACCAACACAAGAAGAGCGGACGATATTTTGTCCTCTTTGAGCATAAGCTCTCACATCGATCCCCATCTCGCAATAGGTGGAGCAGTTGCCACAAGAGATACATTGTCCCCCATTGGTCGTAATGCGGAAGCGGGATTTGAATCGCTGGACCAATCCCAAATAAGCCGCAAGTGGGCAGCCAAAGCGACACCAGACCCGATTTCCCATCAATGGATAGAAACCTGTACCGACCACACCGGCGAAAATGGCACCTATTCCGAAGCCATACCAGGAGCGAACCGTATAGCTATTCAATCCCAGGACGGTACTACTCTTCGTGAAAACCGTATATAGCGCCAGGGCAGTCATCACTACAGCAAATACCAGCACACTGTGGATTAACCAGCGTTCGATTTTCCAGGCATTGAGGGATTTGTCTGACAGTTGTCGGTAAGGATCGCCCAAGGTTTCAGCCAAGCCCCCGCAACCACATACCCAGGAACAATACCATCTTTTGCCATAAAAGTAAGTGAACAAGGGAACACCGATCAAGGTCAAGGCAATTCCCCAACCGATCATCCAGATTCCCAGATTTCCTGAAGAGAGATGATTTTGAATATTGTAATCAAAAAAGAAGGAATAATTGAGGGGCCAGGCATTCTTCATATCCAGGGCAGGCGCATTGAGTTTGGCCAAAAGCTCCGGGATCAAAAAAGCAAAGCCTGTCTGGAAGAACATGATAGAGGCGGTCCTGACTTGGTGATATCGACTATGCCGATATTTGCCAAACATGCGGATACCCATCACAATCACCGACAAGGTATACAGCGTCCCATACATGAACCATCGATCCGCTGCAGCACCTTCTCCCCTCAGCCACTTGGCAATTGGGTCAAACAACACAATCCACTCTGTAATGGCATATGGCACAAAATAGAGCATAATGTAAAAGCCAATCAGAAAGGCCCCAATCAGGATGCCAATCAAGCCTCTGGAAGTCGCTGATTTGTGATAAATGCCATTGTGCTTGATCCCGGGATGGCCATCGAAGAAAGCAGGATATACATAGATCAATCCTCCAATGGTGCCCATGACGATGATTAGAAAGAAGAAGGCATACTTGTGGTTCCAAAAAAGACCATGTGCAGCTCCTTTGACAATGCTGAATTTTACATCGAGCATATCTCCATCTTGAACCTGGAGGTTGCGGAGATAGCCATTGATCGCATTTTGGACGCCTTGACCTGCCTGTTCCTGAAATGCGGACTCGCTGTCATAGGGGCGGTCGATAAGCCAACCCGTATAATCGGAGACAATTTGGCGCATGGATTCTGGAAGGAGTGCATTGGCTTGCTCCCGAGAGGCCTGCGTCATGGTGAAACTGCCTCCATCCTCGACCATGACTTTTGCCATATATTGTTTGAACAGCGATTCAGAGACACCATTGTCTTGTGCAATCTGTTCATTGGTGGCATCTATGATGCGATTCAGACGAGGAATGAAGGAGAATTTTCCGCCTAAATCTTCTGCTTTCAGTTTACTCAACTCTTCTATCAGTGGGCCAGAGAAAGGTTTAGCACCCAGACTGTTTTGCATCAGTTGTTCGATGCGTTGAAGGCTGCTCGTGTCGATGTCATATCGGGTAGGCAGCAAGATCATGAGAAATAAGCCTAGTGCTGTGAGAAAAATCACCAGACCGATTCGTTTGATGGAAGTCATCATATTGTGAGAGAATGAGAAAGTCAAAAATTGGAGAAATGGAGAAAAATTATGTCCAACTGATTCGTTCGAATCCCTTGGAAAAGCCCTGGTACAACAATTCTATACCCCGGACAAGGCCAACTGTCAGTACGAAGCCTCCGATGCCCCGGATAATGCTGGCGCTTGGTTGAGAAAAGGCAAGGGAGAGGCCCATGATTGCCAAAGCTACGCCAACAAGGATTCCAATACTCATCATCAAGGGGCGGACAGAGTGTTTTTCCAATTCAATTGGGGGGCGTTCTGGATTCTGCTCCTGGTAGAGACTTGCCAGTTCAGCTTCATATTGGGGGAAAAATTCAGGATCGAAATTGGCTCGACTGAGCTGCGCCAGAACGGTCTCAATATGCGCACCGGATTCAATCCACTGGACACAGACATCTTGCCGAAACCGGATGCCCATCAGATTGAATCCCAAAATTCTCTTCTGTTCCTCTGCATAGACCAGACGAATAGATTTATGTTCGCTGGGATGTTGCCAATACAAGTGTTTTTCCCCAGCTCTGACAGAATTGCCTACCGCTCCGTAGACCTGATACTCCATATCCATAAATTTGGCAGAATTGAACCAGGTATGCTGTTGATAGATGGTTGGATTCCCTGTCAAGGTTTTGGCAAGGACAGGTCCCATGAGTTTGCCAGTATACCAGACGGCCTCCACCCCTCTCCGTCCGGGAGCTGGATTTCGCAATTCTGCACAATCACCAATGGCATAGATATCTTTGACACTTGTCTCGAGATATTCATCTACAAAAAATCCTCTCCCAGTCTCAATCTCTGTTCCTTGAGCCAACTCCTTCCTGGCGTGCACACCGGCTGTCAATCCTACAAATTGGCAGGGGATCTCTTCTCCCTTGCTGGTGATCACCGCTCTCACTTTTCCGTTCTTGTCAGGGAGAATTTCTTTGAGCTCTGTCTGAAGTTGCAGATCTATCCCGCCGGCCCGGAAGATTTCCTGATTGATCAATTCTGATTCTTCCGGTGGCATGACGCCATTCCAAAAACTGCCCTCCCGAACCAGAAATGTCACCGGAATATGGCGAGAGTGAAACATCTCTGCCATTTCAATCCCGATCAATCCTCCTCCGACTATCACGGCACGTTCCAAACCCTCGGAGTATTTCTCCATATTGTCGAGGTCCTGCTTGCTATACATCCCCTGTACCCCTTCCAAATCCTGTCCGGGCCACCCGAATTTATTCGGTTCTGAGCCCGTTGCTAACACCAATTTGTCATAATTGAGTGAGTGGCCATCTGAGAAATGGATACGCTTATGAGCTGCTTCTAGCTGGCTGACCGTTTTCCGAACAAGATTGATCTTGTTTTTGCCCCAAAACCAGGGTTCATAGGGCTGAGTATGTTCGAACTTCATATGGCCCATGTAGATGTACATGAGGGCAGTCCTGGACCAAAAATAATCGGTTTCTGCCGAGATGACAGTGATTTGAGCATCACTGAGCTTGCGGACGTGGCGGGCAGTGCTGATTCCGGCGATGCCATTTCCGATAATGACGATGTGCATAAAAACGGTTTGTGAAGATCGTATAGTAGAAGGAAATACTGATGTTTTGCTGGAGAAGGAACGTTCTTAGGCTTGGACACCAGACGTATCAAAAGACCAAGCAGAGGAAAGATAGGAAACTTTGACCACTGGGCCAATCGAGAGAGTTTTGAATGGCCCCCAAAAATCAATGTCTGTCCTGAGTCCAAAGGATACAGGTGGCACAAGTTCGAGGAATGAACTGCCAAGTCTTCGAACATTTTGGAATAAGAATAGTGGCAGCCAAATGAAATTGGAAGTACGCATAAGATATATTGGTGATTGGCTCAAAGAAAGCCATTCACCATGGTTGAATGTGTCGGATGGATTACGATTTTAAGAAAAAAATGAAAAACCTCCTTCCGGTGGAAGGTGGATAGATCCTGTGACGGAGGCCATTCGTGCCCCCGTGGCCTTATCCAGAATCGTCGGTTTGCCGAGCAATGTGCGGAGGCCCAGAAAGGCAAACACAATAGCTTCTTTATAATCGATCCACAAATCCGGGATAGAATCATCCAGCCTGATATTCAACTCTGCCAATTCTTTCTCCAGACAAGCCATGAAGAAGTGATTATGTCTCCCGCCTCCCGAAGCGAACATCGTTTGACCATGTGCACCAACTGTCTTGGCAGCGGCAGCAATTTGGCGGGCACTATGTACACAGAGGGTATGAAGTAAATCTTCTGCCGGAAGATTGGATGCTTGAAGCACAGGCAGCATTTCCCTTTCCACCCATTCCCAGCCCAGAGATTTTGGTGGAGCTGCCTGATAAAAAGGAATGGCATCCAGTTTTTGCAATAGGTCTGCATTCAATTCTCCACTTGCTGCAACCTGACCTCCCGGATCATATTCTGTGTCAGCCTCTGGAAATGCCCGGACAAAAATGTGATTGAGGATGCCATTGCAGGAAGAAATGTCAAAGGCTTTGTCTTGGTAAGCAATATTGCTGAAGCCCCCCAGATTAAGAAACAATGTATGAGAGGGAAATAGATATTTTTCTCCAAGCGGGACGAGTGGTGCACCTTCTCCCCCAAGAGCAACATCCTTATTGCGAAAATTACTGACAAGGGGACAAGGAAGATAACTGACAGCAGTTTCTCCATCCCCAATCTGTGCAGTAAAGGTTTTGTTGGGCTGATGAAAGATTGTTTGACCGTGAATGGAGACAAAATCAGGAGCCACATGTTTTGCATCCATGAATGCCCGAATGGTTTTTCCTAGCCAATGCCCAAAATATACATGGGTTTTGGCATAGGTCTCAGCAGATTGCTCCGGCAGATTGAGCAATCTTGATTTCCAGAGATCCCCAAACGGAACTTGTCCAACCTCTTTCAACTCAAAGGTGTACTGATCTCCTTCGACCTGAAAATCACAAACGGCAATGTCCAGTCCGTCCAAAGACGTACCGGACATTGTTCCTATTCCCTGATAACGTTTCATGTAATTATTTGATGAGCACCTTTTCCCAAAGCGCACCCTGTTCAGTTCGTATTTCCAACAAATATATGCCGCTGGCCAAAGGCTGGACATGAATCTTCTCAGCCAAAACTGCCTGATGTTTGTTGGTAGCTGTTTGATGGAGCAATTGACCCTGCATATTGGACAGGCGCAGATCCACTTCTCCGGTCCATTGCCCTTCCAATTCAATGAATAGATCTGTCTGAACAGGATTGGGATACACATGGACCTGTAACAAGTCTTGGAGATCTCCAATGGCTGTAGGACCTAAGGTAATAGCAATGTCAAAATCAAAAACACCAATCCACCCCCCATCAGCATTTGCTACATCAAAACGAAAATGATCTGCCAAAACCGCATCTCCATTGTTGAGATAGGTGAGTTGGTTCAGGTTGATGTCCTCTTGTGTAAATGTTTGGCCAGCAAGGAGGCTCTGCCCATTCAACAAGACACCTCCATGCAAGGGAGGCTCAACCAGGGTGAAGATAAGATCAGTAGGGCCACTGACAGCATCAGTAGCTTCCAACAAAAGGGATGGGATGGTGTCTAGATGCCATTGAACTGTGGACAAGGGTTGATTCGTGATCAGTTCAGGGGTAGATCCGCCATCAGTGCAGATTTCCAACCCCCAGGCCAGTAACTCTCCACCCATAAAGTTGGCATTGTCAACAATTTTGAGCGTCCAGGTCCCTGTAGCTGGTTCTCCAATGAAACTGGATAACTCATCCTGTGGCCGAAAATACTCGCCCTGGAAAGGGGGACAATTGATCATGGATTCCCAGGAATCATCATCAAAATTCAGATGAAAGTCATTGCCTTGATTCGCACAAATGCCGGAAAACAAGATGGTTTCTGTTGAAGAAGGACTGATGAGAGAAACAGTTATTTCTTCCAGCGCATCATGTGAACCAATCAGATCGACGATTCTGATATCTGAGACATTCCCTGGAAGCGTGACCTCGAGTTCTGACAGTGCTTCTCTTGTGCTCCCAAAGACAGGAATGACTTGCGGAACATCTGCACTTGTATCTGCTAGACATTCACCCGTTTGAAGTCCATTTATAGGAAAATATGGACCATTCCCACAGACATTCTCTGCACGTGCTCTCCAGTAGTAGGTGGCCGTTGTATCCAGGGATATCTGAAGAATATATCCTGGATCTTGAAGCCCGGTTTTTGATATAAGGGTAGTAGAGTCAAAAGCCGGGGAGGTCGCCAACTCAAATCGATAACTGGAAGCAGCGGGGTCAGCCTGCCAGCCAAATACATGACCGTAGGTCGTGCCCGCAGCACCATTTGGAGGAGAGCTTTGACTCAATATTTGTGGAAATTCATTGGAGATTTCGATATCAATAGTTTGGGGAACTCCGGGAGCACCAGAAGCAGAAGCAACAAATGTGATCTGATAGATTCCCGCTACAGCAGCACTGCTGGTAGTGATTACCAGTTCTGCGGTATCATCAACCATCATTGGTGTGGGCTGTACACTCAAATTGACTCCGGCTGGCAGTCCGGCCCCGAAGTTAAATGTGATCGGATTGTTGAATCCCAACAAGGAGGTCGATACGATCGGGATGGAGCTTTGCCCATCCTCACACACTGCCAATCTCTGGTCTCGCAAATAGATATCAAAAGAAGGAGATGTGGGAGCCTCAATCACAAAATCTTCATTCGAAATATCGAAAAACACATTGTCGTGCGCCTGAACCCTGATCCGACAAGTCTGGCTGGGGGTGTTCGGAACCATAATTGTCGAGAGTCCATTATTCGGAACATCTGAAGCCAGGACAGTTGGATAGGTCAGGCCTCCGTCCAGAGACAAGAGAAGATCAACCGTTTGGCAATTGACCGGTTGTGCATCTGTATTGGCGACATCCCACCGAATACTTTGAGGGGTTTGGGTGAGCCAAACCATAGATGAGGTATTGGGTTCGGTAACAAGAAATGGTCCTGCTGTTTCCCACACATGCATTTCCATTTCATCCCAATTCACACCGCCATGATTATCCCGAACGGTCAAGCGGAAGGTCATATCTCTTTGATAATTGGGCAGAATCTCTCCTCTGGTCTGCGTGTTATTGATGATATCGGAGAGAGAAGGAAAGGTGCGGGAAGGAGTCCCGACGGGTGAAAAACTTCGAAAAAGCGGGGCATTGCCGACAGGGATATTGGGATGTCCCGCCGGTCCTAAATCAAATTGCTCCCAGCAGTATGTCAAGGCATCTCCATCAGGATCAGATCCATTGCCTATCAGTTCAAATGGAGTGGACTGAGGAATGAACATCCCACTTGCTCCAGCTGATACAGAAGGTTCCTGATTGTTGAGTGGGATGGTGTCGCCACAATTTCGCGATTGAACGACATCGAACACAAACTGTATGGAGGCATTGTGATAATATTCATTTGGCGCAAATTGCAGGTTCTGTGGGGCACATAGTCCAGGATAACTCATGATGGTACTTCCGCTTCCAGGCTCGTAGGCAGAATTGTTCGAACGATTGTCAAAACACCCACCTGTCACGCTGTTGAAGGTATGAGGCGAACCGAGCTGATGCCCAATTTCGTGTGCGACAGTATGAAAAAATGCTGAACCAATTGGAGGCTGTCCACCAGAGCAGCCTCTCCCTTTTACAGAGGTGCAGATGCTCATGAGAGAGGCAATACCCAATGCGCCGTCTGAGCGGCGGGTGAAAAGATGACCAATGTCAAAATTATTCAGGCCAATTCTTTGCTCAAGAAACGTATTGTTCTCGAAAAGAATTTGTGGTGACACATTCCCTGGATCTGAGAATGGATCATCGGCATTGCTAGAGATGATCAAGGTGTCATTATTGGGGATCAATGTTAGCCGAATGGCAAAATCTCTTTCTATGACAGCATTGACCTGGTTGAGAATGGTGACCATGGCAGACATGGCGCCATTTGTTCCCCCATGATAATTGGTATATCGAAAGTCTGCCACCAAAGCCAGTCGAAAATTCCGGATGAATGCACCTGTCATCCTAGCTGCAGGCTTTGTATCCTCGGAGATTGTGGCTTCTGCATTCAGGGTTCCACACCAATTTTCCAACTGTTGAGCAGAGGGAGGCAGTTCTGCTGATCGATAGGAAATATATTCTCCTGTTGTGCGAGGATTGGCTGGCTCAATGACGACCATGCCTTCTGGCCTAAAGATCATGGCATGAAATCCCTTAGTGGTGACATCCAGGCGAACAATGTTGCCGGGAGTGTCGAGGGAACTTCCTCTATATGTCTGGATCAGGGGAAATTTTGCAGCCAGAAGATCTGGCATGACTGGGGATTCATGAATCTGAAACCTTTCCCACCCACCATCTGGTGTTGGCAAAGATACCTCCAGGGAGTGAGTAGAGGACTGAAATTCCATTGGAGCCTGACTCAGCAAGTGGCGCATCTCTGGAAGATTGAGAGAGAGGGCACGGTAGTTTTTTGGCTGTAAGGAAGGCTCTTTGGACAGGGAGACAGCATGCTGATCCAGATCCGTCCACAAGAGTTGTTGCCCCATCATAGGAGAGGCAACTATAAGGCATATACTAAGCCAATAGAAGCAGCTTATTCGTTTCATAGAATAGGTGTTGAACTAAGAAAAATACTACTCTTGAATCAGAAGCTTTTCTAATTGACTTCCTTTATTGGTGTTAATTTTCACAAAATACATTCCAACAGCAAGTCGACTAACATCAAACTGTGCCCGTGTCGAACCAGTGGATAAGGTCTTTCGGTCCACAAGTTGACCGACGGTAGAGATGAGTTCGATATTGTCAATCAATGGAGCAGACGCCTGATCAATCTCTACCCATACTGATTCACTGGCAGGGTTGGGATAAATTCGGAGGGCATCTTCTGGGAGAATGGGATCAATGGAGGTAGCAGTCTCATTGATTTCTATATCAAATGTGAATACCCCAATCCATCCACCTGACTGATCTCTCAAGTCAAAGGTGAAAGCATCTTGCGTGGTCGTTCCTCCATAGTGAAGATAACTTAAAGTGGAATTGTTGATATCTGCCTGCGTAAAGGTTTGGCCTGCCTGAAGAGTCGTTCCGTTCAATTTGAGCCCTCCTTCATTGGCAGGATCGACCAGGGTGTATATGATATCGGAGGCGGGACTGCCAGCAGAGCTCGCTTCCAGGAGGAGATTTTTTATATCCCCTTGCGTCCATCGATCAAGGGTAAGAGGCAGGTTTTTGACCAGATTCAAAGAAGTAGAAGAGCTGGTACAGATAAGTAGATTGAAGTCCTGCAATTCTCCCCCATTAAAGTTTGTTCCATCAGTAACTGTCAATTCCCATAGTCCAAAAGCGGCCTTGCCTGCGAATTGGTTCAGGTCTCCCGTTGGTGCATAGGTGAGACCATTGGTTGGAGGGCAAGGAATGGTCGCACCCCCTGAAGAAGCAAAACTCACATTAAACTGATTATTTCCAGAAATGAAACATAGATCTCCGGGATCAAAAAGCTGAACCTCAGTTCCGTCAGGGCCCTTCAATTTTGCTTCAATTTCATCCATTCTTGAATGAAATCCTTTGAAGTTTTGGACACTCACAGAAGTGATAGAACCCGATATGGTTGAGATAATCGTCGAACTGACAACTCCTGGCGTACCAAAAACAGGAATGGTCTTGGGAAGATCCATTGTGGTTACTTCAGAACAAGTCCCAACCTGGAAGCCTGATACCTCTCCATATTCCCCCGGTCCACAGTCATTGACCCCTCGTACCCGCCAATAGTAGACAGTATTGAAGTCCAACGCAAATGGAATAGAGAGGAAATTGTTGGTAAGACCAGTTTCTGTATAGATCACATTGGTACCAAAAGCAGGACTTGTTGACAGCTCGAACTCATAGGAAAAAGAGTTCATATCTGTATCCCATGTGAAGGATGTAGTTGGAGCAATATTGTCCATCCCTACAGGATCTACTGCTGTGATCGCCTGAGGCAAAGCTGTAGCACCTTTCACATCCATAATGAAGGTTACAGCATCAGACGGTCCGCCACCAATGGCAATGCCAGTCATGAATACTGTATAGGTTCCTTCTGCAACTGAATTGCTACCAGTGAATGTGACATCTACTGGATCTCCCGGATATAAGGTATCGACATTGGTAGTCGCAGTTATTCCTGCCGGGAGCTGAAGGAATGAAAGAGAAACCGGATCAGAAAATCCGAGTAGGGAACTGGAGAGGAATGGCAATACAGCAGATCCCCCTGTACAGATTGAGATGGTGTCCATGGTAGGTAATAGCGTAAATCCTCCATTCCCAGGCAACTGTACATTTAGATTCTGGTTTGATATATCAAAAAACACATTGTTGGCCGCCTTGACTTTTAGCCGACCTACAGAAGTAGTGATATCTGGATAGACAACAAACTCCTGTCCATCATTGGGGACATTATCAGCCAGCAGATGAGGGAATGTTTGTCCACCATCGGTGGAGAAATAAATGTCTACTTCCTGGCAATTGACAGGAAATGACGTTGTATTGGCGACATCCCATTCTACTTCTTCGATGAACCCTGCTGTAAGGTTCAACTGCGTATTGGGATGAGTAACCTGAAATGGCCCCGAAATATCTGTTGCTTCGAACGCAATATCTGAGGAATGGACGCCACCATTTTGATCTCTGACAGTGAGTCGGAAAGTCAAATCTCGGCTATAACTAGGGAGAATCTCTCCTGTGGTCTGTGAATTGCTAAGGATATTCGGAAGCCTGGGAAAAATCCTGGTAGGACTATTGCTTGGTTGGAGCACCCGGAAAATGGGTGCATTACCTGAAGGTGAGTTTGGACTTCCTGCAGGTCCAAGATCATGCTGTTCCCAGGAATAGGTGAGAGAGTCTCCATCAGGATCCGATGCCACACCTGTCAATTCAAATGGCGTAGAAATGGGAATAAACATCCCGCCGGTTCCAGCATCGACAGAGGGTGCTTGATTATTGAGAGGAATCGCCAGATCACAGGTTGCACCAGCAGAACCTCTGGTATAGTTGATAAAATCTTCCTGGGAATCATGATGATAATAGATGATGATCCCACCAGGGATATTGTCAGGAGGGCAGGTGTTATAAGACATGATCGTATTGCCACCTCCTGGCTCGTAGGCATGGCTCGCTGATCGATTGTTGTTTCCGCAACCACCATTGACTGAGTTAAAGGTATGCGTAGCATTGAACTGATGGCCCATCTCATGCGCCACTGTTTCCAGGAATCTGGCACTCCCAGGATTATCATCAGAAGAGGCCCCTCTGGCTTTATTTTGATTGGTAGAGTTGCGACAGACAGAGCCGCGAGCAGCAATCCCTAATACCCCACCAGGTGCGGTAGATCTGATAAAGACATGACCGATGTCATAGCTGTTGGATGAAATGATCCCATTGATATACGATTGGTTGGTGACCAGATTGGCGGGGGCTGTATTCTGGTCCAACACTGTCGAATAAGGATCTGTTTGTCCAGGAAGAATAATCAGAAGGTCATTGTTGGCAATCAGGTTTAGACGTATCGCCATATCTCGTTCCATCGCCAGGGTGACCTGACTGATGATGTTATTGATTTCTGCCAAAGCATCAGCAACAGTTCCTCCAGCCCACTGTGTGTAAGTAGAGTTAGCTACTACGGCAAGGCGATATGTGAGCATTTCATGACCAACGGCCTGTGGCACCATGCGTGTATTGCTCTCAGGAAAGTTTTCGCGATCGATCGTGCCACACCACCCGGCTCCGTGAGGAGTGTCTGGAAGGTCGGACGAATGATAGCTAATGTAAGGCTGAGCAACAAGTCTGGAAGCAGGTTCGATGACGGTATATCCTTCCTCAGACCAGATCAAGCATCGAAATCCTTTGTGACTGAGACTAATGCGCAACCGTGCTCTGGGATTATCTATTCCTTTTCCTGAATAGTTGCGAATACCCGGAAATTTTGCGGCCAATCCCGCTTCCATGAGGGGAGATTCAGAGATTCGGAATGCCTGAAGTGTACCGTCAGGCATAGGCAACTGGATATCGAGGGGAGAAGCAGTAGCAACGAACTCCATGGGAGCTGTCGACAAGACATTGGTCAGTCCTTGAATGTCCAGTGATAAGGTGCGATAGGTCAGGGGAGTTTCTGCTCTATCTGTCCATGATTGGGGATTGGACTTCTGTAAATCGACCCAAAAATTACTTTGGCCCAAAAGTGGGTATGTCGATAAACATACCATAACTGGAATCATCCAAATAAGGAAATAAGACTTCATAGTGTTGAGTAATCAAAATTCTGTCCGAAAGAGGTATGAAAAATGCTTGCAATTTACAAAAGACCAATTTCTTTTTGCAAATACAAATACGAGAACGATTTCTGGGAAATTAGAAATGTAAGTTCAGGAAAAGATTGGGACTCAGTCCAAGTAAGAGTCGGTCTATGGCTACAAGTTGTGGCTCATCATCTTCGGAGTCAAATGACCTGATAGCCATGAACTCCCTACTTTTGAC
The DNA here is from genome assembly GCA_039029315.1 of Bacteroidota bacterium. Taxonomy (GTDB): domain Bacteria; phylum Bacteroidota; class Bacteroidia; order J057; family J057; genus JBCCCJ01. Next base: position 29,202 of record JBCCGK010000049.1, read on the forward strand.
ATTGTTCCGATTGTAGACATTAAACACAGAAATGCCAATATTCCCCTGTCGTCTATCAGACAAAAAAGAGAATTTATAGGCTGCTGATACATCTAATCGGTGATAAAGAGGAAGTCTTGCCGAATTGATTTCGCCAAAAGTCGGGATGACCGTGAATCGGGAATGGGAATAATTATCTGTTTGAATCCCTGTAGCGGGTGTGTAGGGACGACCTGAAGCAAAGGTCCAATTGGTGCTTAGGTCCCAGCGACCGATGCGCAAGGTATTGGCCCATTTTGCAATGTGACGCTGATCATGGTTGGCAAAATAAGGGCGAGCCGCTTCTATGTCCGGGAAGGAATACATCACTTTGCTTAGAGAGTAGCTCAGCAAGCCTGTGAAGGTTCCTCCGGGAATGGAGAAAGTCTTTTTGAAAAACAAATCTAATCCAATGGCAGTTCCTGTACCATCATTGACAAGATAGCCGTTTCGAAGTTCAGAACCGCCTCTAAAATATTGTTGGGTATATGTCGTGAGATCTGTCAGTTCTTTATGGTAGATCTCTATATCCAACAGCATATCTTTGGTTTGGTAAGAAAGGCCACTGATGATATGCTTGGCTTCAGCTACAGGGATGGAATCTCCATCGGCCAGCATCCAGAAATCTTCTCCAACACGCAATTGATTGGGAACATCTATGCGACCAATATACTGCCTGTATTGTCCGTAGGCAGCTTTGAGGAACCAGTGATCCGTCAAGGCAAACTTGACTGAAATTCTGGGCGCAAGATAATGTTGATTGGTATGAGAAAAGTAGGTATGCCTTAGCCCCGCCTTAAAAGAGAGTGGGGTAGAAGGCTGATAAGCATATTGAAGATAGGAATGATGCAGCAATGCTGAGTCCAGAAAGACATCATTTCTCAATGTCAGAGGATGTTCCTCATGAAAGTTTTGCTGGTGATAGGACAGGCCTTGCCTTGTTCCCAATCGGTTGAATTGCCAACCACCTTCTATTTGGTGAAATGGGTGCGGCTGCCAACTCAGGTGCTGGCGAATGGTCAGATCCTGTATCACGTTTTGTTCCTGGAAGTCCAGGACATAGCCATTGCTATCTGCATCCTTGGTTTCAGAGACGTATCCATAATTTTGCACAAAAGAAGAATAGGATACATTACTTTCACTTCTCAATTCTTCCGTCCAATCTCTTTCCCAACTGGCACTAATTCCACGATTGCGCAAGCTAAGATGGTCAAGATCAGTCACCAGGACATCAGAATTCCCCTGGGGCATAATGCTTTCATAATCCAGCCTGTCAGTTCCTCCAAATACACTAATGGAGAGATTGTCTTTGGTGCCAGGTTGAAAAATGGCTTTTGCATTGATGTCTCCAAAATAAAATTTCGGATTCATCCTGACTTGCTGTGATCGAAATTGTTTGTTGTGCTTCAGATTATCATAAATGATTCCTTGTTGGAATACTTTGTCAAAGATGTTTTGATACAACCAGGTATTGATCAAATCTGTGGTAGACCTGCGGGCTGCAAGGAGGAAGGCTGCTTTGTGGCCATTTCTTGATTTGGCAAACGGAACTTCTACAACAAACTGCCCATTGAGCGCATTCATTCCAGCGGCAAGTCGAAGTGAATCAGGTTTTTGTGGTTTGGTCCTCACCTCAATGACAGAGGCAAGACGTCCGCCATATCTGGCACCAAATCCACCGCGCTGAATTCGAACCTCTTCAACAGCTTCTGAATTAAAGGAGCCAACCATTCCGAAAAAATGCCCCGGCTGATACATGGTAATGCCATCAAACAAGAGCAGGTTGTGTTCTGGCCGTCCTCCCCGAACATGTAATTCAGAAGCAGATTCGTCAGCACTTGTGACACCGGGAAGAATCTGAACAGCACGCATCATATCATTTTCTCCCAAGCCTGAGACTGCACCAAACTTCTGTGGGCGGATCTGGATTTCCTGGGTTCCCGTTTCAAGCGCGACAGGCGGTTCTTGGCGACGCTCAATCAATACACTTTCTATTTCTACAGGAAATGGTTTGAGACGTATCTGAAGATTGAGTAGAGAAGAACTGGGATCCAGGGTAACAGTATAATCCTGATAGCCAATATGACGAACTTCGAGGGTAAGGTTTGCGGAGGGTTGTTCGAGCCGCAACTCAAAATACCCCATACTATCAGCAAGGGTGCCCTGTTTGCTGTCGACATCTCGAATGCCAGCCATGAGACCATCTTTATTGTCCCAATCCGTGATGCGTCCTTTGACAATCATCAGGGAGTGAGCAAGTTCAGAAGATTCTGTCCCTACATCTTGTTCAGATCTGATAAGGAAAATTTTTCTGGCTTCTACATATGTCCAACTTAGCCCTGTGCCAGCCAATAATAAGTCAACCGCCTCTCTGGGAGGGCGGTTGATGATATCTACATATATAACTTTGTTTCGAACCTGTTCGTCTACATAATTGAATCCCAGGCCGTAGGAACTTTGCAGACTACGGAATGCTTCGGCTAGTGGTGTATTACGAAATTCTTCGTAAACTCTAATGTCAGATTGAGCAGCTAACTCCTGGCAGGAGATCCAGACCATCACACAGCTGAACAACCATCTGGCACGTCTCATGTTTTGCCTATCATATATACACTTAAGGCTTTTTTATCAGTCGGATATAGGTTGCATTTTCTTGGGTATAAGTTAATCCCATTGGTTCACAAATCAATCGCAAAGTTTCCTCTAGGTTATCATCGAAAAATACTCCAGACCATTTTTGATCTTCCAGTCCTTTAACGTCAATTGTTACCCCAAATTGTCTTTCGACTTCAGCTGTAACGTGGGAAAAAGGAGCCTGCTCAAATTGAAAACTTCCTTCTATCCAGGTTGGGATCTTTGATTGTGATGGTTGGTGCTTAGATGCCTGGATATCGTTCTTGTCTATGATAACGGATTCCCCACGCGTAAGGATGGTCGCATCCGTCATTTTTGGTGATTTTACCTGTACTTTTCCTGTGAAGCATGTTACTTCCAGCCGATCGTCTCTGACAAATACATTGAAACTGGTCCCTAGTACCTGTACCTGCCCTTGGGGGGTCTGAACGAGAAATCGACTTCCTTCCTCAACTTGAAAAAAGGCTTCGCCTTTGAGATTTACTTCCCTGTTGCCTGCCCATTCGGAAGGCTCATAGGAAAGAGAAGACTGATCATTCAGAATGGTCTTAGAGCCATCGGGAAGATTCAAGGTAAAGGGTTCTGCTCCAACAGGAATGTTGATTTTTTTCGGTTGAGGAATCAAGACATAAATCAGCAATAAGATTGCTGCAGAAGCTGCAATAAGGCTAGTCATCAGGGTCTTTCGGGGAAATTTGACCACTTTGGTAGTCGAAGAGTCGAGCTCTGTTTGTTGAGGGGTTTCCAGAGGAGTTATTTGTTGAGTCCTCACTAGAAAATCCTCCCACGCCTGCTCTTTGCTGCGAGTGGCGGGAACCTCTAATCGAGATGCTTCTTCTACTACTTGGGTGAGTCCAGTTAGATCCCCAGAGGCCTCCCATGACTGAACCTCTTCCTCTGGCAGACGGCCGTCGAGCCATCTTGCGAGAAATTCATCCTTGGGATTATTGGTGTTCATAAATTCTTAATTTTCCGGTCTAAGTAGTAGTGTTAGTGTAAGTTAGTCTTTCATTTTCAATGGATATGACAACTTTCTTCCCTAAAACCCTACCTCTCCTTAAATTCTTGCTGAAAGGTTTCTTAGTTCTAGTAAAGCTTTGTGCATTCTTTTCTCTACGGCCTTGACACTCAGGCCCAAACGAGCCGCTATTTCTTTGTACGTGAGCTTGTCGATTCTGTTCATCAAAAAGACGACTCGATTTTTCTCTGGGAGACTGGAGATGGCCGTTTCCAGTTTTTGTCTAAACTCATCTTCCTCCAGCACAAATTGAGGCGTTTCGTAGGAGGTAGTGGAGACGGGTTGCTGGTTGAACTTCATCACCACCTTTTGATGTTTGACCTCGTTGAGAAACAGATTGTTTGCAATGGTATACAGATAACTCTTGACCTTGTCTGGATCAATGCTTTCACGCTTTTTCCACAAAATCAAAAAAGCTTCCTGAGTCAGGTCTTCGGCCAGGTAAATATTGCCGGATTTGTAATACAAAAAATTCCTGATCGCATCATAATACCGATCGTACAAAGACTTGAATGCAAAGGATTCGATGTTGTTGTGATTTTGAGAATGGTTCATTCAATAGAGACTTCCCGCAATGAAGGAGTCAGGACCCGAAACAAGAAAATATGCTCTTTATTTGCTTAAAGCTGGTTCTTGTCTGTTTGTTCTGGGAGTGTACTCCTGTGATTGTTAGATAAATAGATGTCTAGATAGACTCGATCAGAAAACTATCCACATCTTAAGATTGAGCGACCGCAATAGCGTGTGAGTAAGTAGTAAGGTGTAAAGATAACAAACAAGTAGATTATTATTCTGTGAAATTTGAGTAGGGTTTTGCGTGGATGATCTGTCATACCTTCATAAATATTCACCACCATTGAAGCTTGACTTGACTTCTGTCATCCCAGGCTTCTTTGTTGACCACATGGAACCCAACAGAACATTCATTCTGTTGGGTTTTTTTGATCTTGGGAGTTAAGATGGGCCAATTTATCAGGATTCCGCATAATATAGACACTTTTTATCCTGCCATTTTGAGAAAAATCAACTGACATTACAGAGGCTACTTTCCCCCTCCCATCCCTGATTATCAGAGCGACTGTTTCATTCAGCTTGCTAAGGACAAACTGCGAATCCGCTGGTAATTGTCTTTGAATTCCTTTCAAAAACTTACTTACTGTAGATTTGCCGTACAGAGGTTTCTGGGCCGCTGGGACTTTGCCACCTCCATCGGATAGAAAGACAACATCTTCCTGAAGAAGGTTGAGTAGTGGATCGAGATTCCCACTCTCTATCCCAGATTGAAAAGCCTCAAGAAGAGGAGACAACACTTCTGGCGGGAGTCCCTGAACAGGAGATTGCTGATGAATCTTGGCTTGTGCTCGTCGATTGATCTGCCTACAATTGGTCTCACTTTTTCCGACGATCTGCCCAATGCTTTCATATGCCCAATCAAATACCTCTCTCAAGACAAAGACAGTTCTTTCAGCTGGAGTGAGGATTTCCATAATCACAAGCAATCCCATAGACACATGGTAGGTCTGATCCTGCAGATGCGGATGCTCACTGGTGGAAGGAATAGGGCTAGGTAACCAGGTTCCAGGATAGTGATTCCGGGATCGTTTCATCTCCTTCAGACGATTGAAACTGCGATTGGCTACTGATCGATGCAGGTAGGCGTTGGGAGAGACGATTTGATCTGGCGAAATGGATTGCCAAGCTTCCAGTACGTCCTGGACAATATCTTCTGCATCAGCTATGCTTCCCAGCAAATGATAGGCTTGAGACACAAGCTTCGACCGAATGAGAGCAGAATCAATATTCATACAGATTGAACAGTTATGGCAAATAGCTGTGATACATTTCGGGCAAGGATATCGGATAGAGCAGACCTGTAAATGTCAGCAGAATGAGAATCCAGATCAGCCCGCCAAGCCCTATTAGACTCCAGGCAATCTGGTTGAGAGTTGTCCTCTCGATCTTGTTCATGAACATCCACCTGAACAGGCAGGCGATATGTGTAAAGAAGGCCATGATGCCCAAAAGATAATACAATGCAAAGAAATAGACATAGGGAGACTTCAGCCAGACCACAGCACCAAAATAGAAGTCCGTTTCCAACTCAAGAGCCAGACGGGCATTCCAGATGGCAGAGGTGTGAGCAAGAAGAAACAGCAATAAGTATGCACCTGACCAGACTTGTAATCGATCAAATAGTCGGGACTGGCGCCAACCGCTTTCTCGGATTTTCAAAAGACCAGTTGCAATTTGCAAGCAAATGGAGAGCATCAGGATAGACTCCCCAACAGGATGTCGGTAGACAGTACGAAGCCTATTCATCATGTGAGTGTGAGCAGAGATTCCGCCAATTGCTACTACATGATTGAGCAAGTGGGCGAGGATGAAAGTTCCCAGAATGAGGGCAGAAAACTTGTGGATTGAAGAGATAATTCTTGTTTGATTCATTGTTAGAGAATTTTTCTCCAGGACAAGTCAATCAAGAATTTGTGACAGAATGAGGATCATTTTTCGAAAAAAATAAAACTATTCTGCTAGAAGGAAGACAAAAGATGAACGTTGTTGAGCTAAATACTGACAAAAAAACAGGCATAGATGTAATTGTCTATGCCTGGGTTTTTAAAAGCGATAACAAGGTACAAGAACTTCAGGGCTACTGAAGGATTACAAAGTCAAAAATTGGATTACATGAGAGGAAGGCCTCTCCATATGTCTCAAAGATGGCAGGAATATCTCACAAATGCCAGCATCTTACAGCTGGACGTAAGTATTTGGAAAAAAACGTTCAAAAGAAATACAATAATTTAGACGATTTTTTGTTCCGATTGGCTTGTTGGCGTGAAAGTGACTGGTAGCCAGTGGGTTATTGTGTGGATTGGATAGTCTGGGAAATGCTAGACTGGGAGCTGAAAATGAATCTGATGGATGACGCATGTTAGATTTGTGAAAGAATTGATCAAAAACGTATCCAATAGAGATGCTTTCCAATCCAATCATTACATTTGCTTTTCTAAGCCACATCTATATGCGTTTTCAAGGGACAGACAGTTACATCGCAACCAAAGATTTGCAGATCTCCGTACATGCAGCCATTCATCTGGAAAAACCCCTGATCGTAAAGGGAGAACCCGGCACAGGAAAGACACTGCTTGCTCATGAGATCGCCCGAGCATTGGAAATGCCCATCCTCACATGGCATATCAAATCTACCACCACGGCACAGCAAGGTCTGTATGAATACGATGCTGTTTCTCGCTTGCGAGATTCTCAATTGGGGTCAGATCGGGTAGAAGATATCTCAAATTACATCAAGCGGGGAAAATTGTGGGAAGCCTTTACGGCAGAAGAGACAGTCGTGCTCCTGATCGATGAAATAGACAAAGCGGATATTGAATTCCCCAATGATCTTCTGTTGGAATTGGATAAGATGGAGTTTTACTGCTATGAATTGCAGCAGACCATTGTGGCCAAAAACAGACCCATTGTCATCATCACCTCCAACAATGAAAAAGAACTCCCGGATGCGTTTTTGCGAAGGTGTCTTTTTCACTATATTCAATTTCCTGACTCTGCAACAATGAAGCGCATAGTCGATGTCCATTTCCCTGGTCTGGATCAGGAATTACTGGATCGCGCAATGCGGATTTTTTATGAAGTACGGGAGGTTAAAGGGATGAAAAAAAAGCCATCGACCAGTGAATTGATTGACTGGATCAAGTTGCTGATACTGGAGCGCATGACAATGAAAGACCTGGAGAAGGTCAATCTGAAAGAAAATCTTCCTCCCTTTGAAGGTGCATTGATCAAGAATGAACAGGATTTTCAACTGATCGAGCAATTGAGGCGTTGGCATAGATGAAGGAAATAATGATTGTGAGCAGTTTGTCGCTAATGAATCATTACCACCAAAGATCAACCGGAAATCGTTCCTTGTAAACCGAAAACCATACGCATCATGTTTATTCCTTTTTTTCTGGAGCTTCGAAAATATGGGATCAAGACTTCCATCAAGGAATACTTGCACCTGATGGAAGCACTGAAAAAAGGCCTTTGTGCCTCTGATCTGGAAGAATTCTATTATTTGAGCAGGACTGTCCTGGTGAAACATGAAGGTCAGTTCGATGCCTATGATGTGCTGTTTGGGCAATATTTTCAGGGCAAGGAGGGAATGAAGCAGGACTTTTGGGATCAGGTGCCAGAAGAGTGGCTTCGAGCAGAACTCAGCAAAATCATCAATCCAGAAGACCTTGAAGCCATCGAAGCAATGGGGGGGCTGGATGCACTGATAGAGCGATTCAAAATGTTGATGGATGAGCAAGAAGAAGCACATCAGGGAGGCAATACGTTCATTGGAGGGGGAGGAACCTCTCCATTCGGTCGCGACGGATTCAATCCGGAAGGCTTTCGGATGGGCCAGAAAAAAAATAATCGCAGGAACGCCATCAAGGTTTGGGACAAGCGACAATATGCCAATCTCAATGATAAGATGGAGCTGAATACCCGGAACATCAAGATGTTGTTGCGGCGATTGAGAGAATTGACTCGGGAGGGGATCGCAGATGAACTCGACATCAACGGGACGATCAGAAGCACCTCAGACAATGCTGGCTACCTGGACATCAAGATGCGGCCTTCTCGCAAAAATAAAATCAAGGTGCTACTTTTGCTTGACATTGGAGGCTCGATGGATGACCATGTCGAATTGTGTTCTCGATTATTTACCGCAGCACGACATGAGTTTAAGCATCTCGCCTATTACTATTTTCACAATTGCCTGTATGAATCTGTCTGGAAGGACAATCGCCGCCGTTTCAGTGAGCGAATTCCAACTTGGGAGCTGATCAATAAATACAATAAGGACTACAAACTCATCTTTGTTGGAGATGCTGCGATGTCTCCCATTGAGATCAGCCATAAAGGAGGCAGTGTCGAACATTGGAATGAAGAACCGGGAATGCTGTGGCTGATGCGGATGAAAGACCACTTCCCCAACTTGGTTTGGATCAATCCCAATCCCGAATATCATTGGCCATACTTCAAGTCGACAGAAGTCATCCGAAAATTTACGGATATGCGCATGTTTCCCATGACGTTGGAAGGGATACAACTTGCGATGAAATCTCTCAAAGATCCCCGGATTACGTTTGGGGATGAGCATGATGCACGATCTTACCAATAGGGATTATCTGGAAGAAACCTGGATTGAGACTCCCCCATTGCTGACATCTCCTTGCAGATCCTCCAGGAGAAGTTTGCGCTGGTATTGTGCCTTGAGATGCTTGGGATTGAGTCTAATCGCTTCAGTATAATCTGCCAGTGCAAGATCCTTGTGATTGAGTTGCTGATGGAGCCGACCTCGATGGTGATAGATGTTGGGGTTATGTGGATCGAGAAATACTGCCTCATCATAAGCATTCAGTGCATCTTCGAAACGTTCCATCCCCTGATAACATTTGGCCTGCATGTGCATCAGTACTGAGAATTCTGGTTGCTCCTGCATATTGATCTGATCAATATAATTGATTGCAGCAGCGTAGTCTTCACTCTTTAGATGTGCTACAGCGAGTACCCAATAGACAAGATCTTTTGATTTTCCTGCAAAAAGGCCCTCCTGAAGGTCATACACATCACCGAATGCCTGATGCCCAATTCGCTTATGGGATTTGGCGAGCGGGTCCTGGTGTTGGTTCAAGGCTACATATTGAATCTTCAATAAGTCTGATTCTCCTTGAGGAGTCCCTTCGCCAGGGGTTCCCCATATGACGAGATGGGCATTATTTACTTCGCCTATTCGTTTGGCTTCTTCACTGGATTCCGGACATCCGATGACATAGCCATCAGAAGTCGCAACCCGAATCCCCAATTCCTGACTCTCGGGCAAAGAATTCAAATGGTCCCGCACAGAAGATTCATTGAGAACATTGGTGGTATTGCAATCATTTCCCGGAAAAAATGGAAGAAGGAGAACATTGTAAGTAGAGGTCCCCAAAAATGCTGACTGAAGCGCGAGTGGAGTATTGGGCTTACTCGGTTTGAAATAATTGTAAAGCAAACTGGACCCTAGCAGCAGCATCAGCGCACCCATGCCGACCATCGCAAACAATTTGTGGAAGGAGCCATGACTTTTTCTGTTGCCCTTAATAGAAGGTCGACTTGGAGGTGAAGGCAATGAGGTACTGACCACAGGCAACTCATTCTCTACTGATATGCTTGAGAATGGGATTACCTTTCCTACTGGTTCCTCTTGTTCAGGTGATAGAGGTTGTTGTAAGACTTCTTTTTGGACAGAAGGAGGAGCTGACTTTTTGGGAGTTGAAAATGACTGAGACCAATACGCAACTTTTCTCAGAATCCCTTCGGACTCTACATCTCTCACATCTTCCAGACGTCTGGAAGCAGGTGTTTGCTTAAAGGTATTGGAACGGAGTCGTAAGCCTTGAGGCTTCTCCTCAGCTTCGCTATTGGATGGAACATTAGGGATTTCCTGGTCTGTCTCCTTTCCGGCTAAAACCAGTTCTTCTTCTTCGATGACAGGTTCGTTTACTTCGGATACTGGAACAGGTGCGGAAGTCTCTACAACTTCGACAGGCGGTTGGAGAGTTGGAGCGTCGAATATGGGTTCTTGTAATAAGGAAGCATTCGCTGCGTGGGCATAAGCTCCCCATACAAATGTTTGCTTCTCCTCATAGGCCTCCTTGAAATCCCAATAGGCGTAAGGATCGCCTGGAATGTGCATCATATCCAACTCAACTTCTATGCCTTCTGAAATATCCCTGAAGGCATTCTCAATGCTGTTGCCCATTCCCAGGCTCAACATCAGATATTCTCGGAACTTCAGGGCTTGATCTTTGAGAGGAGAGCTCTCAGTATATTGAGATGCGATGACAATAGGTACACCTGCAAAGAGGAACTTTTCGACCAACTCCAATGAGCCCCCTCCATCGATGAATACCACACGTAAGTCTGGCAGATGTTCTAGGCTAACCTCATCCCAATTGGGGGTTTTTTTCTTGCCTCCAATTGAATTCAGAAACATCCCATCCAACTCTGAAGGTTCAGAGACCAAGTGGATCATCTGGATGTCTGTATAAGAAAAAGATTCAACCAATAGTTCATATCCATTGGGAGCTTGATTGATTCCTTCTTTGACAATTTGAATATGATTTCCATCTCTGCTAAGAGATTGGAGGCAGGTGGTAAGTTCCTTTTCTAGGGCTTTGAGTTCGTTAGAACCCTTTTTTTTCCTGGATGAATTCGCATAAGCAAGGTAGAGTACAGGAGAGCTAGTTTGTTCCATTGTCTCTGCAGTAGCCAGATAAGAGGGCCAGAAGAAAGGGGAGTGTAGGATCTTAATACGTGGAATTGCGCAATACTCGTGCCAAAATGAGTTCAAAAATGGATTATCCGCAATTTGCGAATATTCCCTTTCGCAATTCCCAAAATCAATACGAAGAAGGCTGATTTTTTATTGAGTCAAGCTGGAAGAATTGGGCCTGATGAGGGGGAAAGAATGAAAACCCTTACATTTGGCTACATGAATACGCTCGTTTTCAAATTGCAAACCAATTGGCGACAAGACCGTTTTTGCTTGATCATTCTGTTGTTTTGTTTGACCAGTTGTGTAGAATCCCCATTGACAGAGACAAGTCCGAATAAGATTCCTGATGCTCCATTTTTGCTTGTTCTTGGGGTGGCACAAGATGCTGGCTATCCACAAGCCGGTTGCACGAAGAGTTGTTGTATGCGTGTAGAAATGAATCCGGCCTTGTCCAGAATGGTAGTCAGTCTGGGAGTAGTAGATCCGACCATCGATCATCACTGGATGATAGAAGCTACGCCAGATTTTCCTCGCCAATACGCAGATATATCCGCCTGGAATCCAGGAGGTCAGTTTGGAGGGATATTTTTGACTCATGGACATATCGGGCATTATACGGGACTGATGCATTTGGGCAAAGAAGTGATGGGAGCCAAAGAGGTCCCGACCTATGTGATGGCCAGGATGGATACCTTCCTTCGAAACAATGGTCCCTGGAGTCAGCTCGTGAAGCTAAAAAATATTAGCCTTCGGCAGATAGAAGATGGAGTCCCTGTATTCCTGTCTTCTCCTCTTTCCATAACCCCCGTTCAGGTTCCACATAGAGATGAGTATACGGAGACTGTGGGCTACCATATCGAAGGTCCCAATCGATCTGCTTTGTTCATTCCTGATATTGACAAATGGGAGAGGTGGGAAGAAGATATCAATGAATGGGTTCAGAGAGTAGATATAGCCTTGTTGGATGCGACTTTTTTTGAAGAAGGAGAAGTAAAGGGGAGAATCATGTCCGAGATTCCTCACCCATTTGTCCCGGAAAGTATGGAACGCTTTTCTTCCCTATCAGCCGAGGACAAGGCCAAAGTTCATTTTATCCATTTTAATCATACCAACCCCCTCCTGAATTCGGAAAGTGAGGCTGTAAGAGAAGTGCTGGAAGCAGGATTTCGGATTGCGCAGCAAGGGCAAATCATAGAATTATAAGAGGATGCGGGATACTGGAGAAAAATCCCTATTTTCAGAAGGCCTTTTCCTGGAATCATATTAGGATTTTTTTGCCTGATTGATCATGCCTTATACTCACAAACTCCCCTCAAAAAACAAAGCCGGGCGGCCTGCTGCGCATTCGCGTATAGCAAATGACTCGCGAGAAAGCAGCTCCCTCAAAGCTCCGGCAACTGTATTTTCACCCGTTCAGAAAAAGGAAACATCCACTCCGCCGCCCAATTTGAATTCCACAATTAACTCCACCATCAAAGCCTTAAACGCTGAGCGGAAGAAACCAAGTATTTATGTGAAATATGAAGGAAACATTTACCTCAAGCCCCCCAAGTATTCTCATTTTCAAAAAGACCCTGATTTTCAGTACGAGGAGAACCGGGGCAATCCATTGGTAGAAGTTGTAGGGGTGAAAGGATTCACGAATTTCAGTGTGAAGGTTGGGAAGGGGTTCATGGAGGCGTCTCCTGAAGAGAAAAAAGCCATGCTTAGGCCTGCCATAGAAGCTGGAATTTCCCGTTATAATAAGAAATCAGAGCTGGAGCAGATCTCTCACCAAAAAGGAGGCTTCGATGGGAAAGATGCAGAAACCATGGTTCGGCATCTATTGGAGCTTGCCAGTCCGCAATATGCGAATCTGGTGAATAAGGTTGAATTCGCTCAAGATCACGGTGGAATCAGCTTGGAAGGGACCAGAGCTGAGGCTACAATTCGGGTTGGAAAAGAATTTTTGACAGGAATAAAAGACGAAACATTCGCCCAGAAGAAAGAAACCCTCTTGGCTGCGATACAATCATATGAAGCGAAAATAGGAGCTGTTGAAGACCGTATCGTAACAGTTGGATCGAAAAAGGCTGACAATCCTGCTGCTGCCACCATCAACAGTGCAGAAGCTGTGTACAAACTCATCAACCTCTATTTGCCGCGCTATAAGGAAATCATAGGCGGGGTTGGCTATTCATCATCGGTTGACAATGTGAAGGTCGAATCGGACAATAGTCTGATGCTTACCGTTGGGAAGGATTTTATGGACAACTTCAGCAAAGATCAATTGTCCGAAAAAGCCGCTCAACTGCGTCAGGCCATTCAAGCCGATCCTTCGACGGAAGAATTACTCATCAAATTGACAGGCCCGCAACTCATCGAAGAGTTGATCAAACGACAGATGCCCAAATATCACCCGATCATTGAGCAAATCAAGTATCATCCTGCTTTGGATGGGATAGAGGTGAAGACAGAAGGCAAGAAGCTCAAGCTGTATTATGGCCAGACATTTGGCAAAGAACTGATCGCAGAAATCAAAGACAAGGAACAGCAACAGCTGCATAATCGTTCCCTGGTCAATGCACTGAATTTCGAACTCAACGAACCCGCAGAAGCGCTGCTTAAAGAGAAGCCCAGTGAGTTCCGAAGTGCTGTCATAGAAAGCCTTAAAGATTGGGCAGGTTATGACGAAAAAGAAAAGAAGTACAAAGGAACCAAAGAGGGGAGCGAAAAATTTGCCAAGTTTCGGACAACAGAGAATTTAAATGCAGCGAGAAAACAGTCGGCGGTGGAAGGGAGAACCTTTACCACCTGTATTGATTTTCAGGGTCATATCCTCGGAGATGCCACAGGGAAACAGAAAAACTCGCTGAAAGGAAATTCGGGAATCAATATCGATGAACAAGCTGCCGGAGTAGGGGCATGGAACAAGGCGTATAAAGACATGCCCAAAACCTATCGGCCCAAAAAAGGAGATGTCTACTTATTGGCCAAGAGTGAAAGCAATGCGGCATTCAGTCATACCGGCTTCATCAACGACATTACAGTACATGAGGACGGAACGGAAACCTGGAAAACGATAGATGGCGGGCAAGGAACATCTGCTCAATATGTCATTGACCCAAATGGAACCCATGAAGTAACAGTAAGCAAAACTGTCGATGGGGAAACCAAGGTGGAGACCATCAAACTTCGGGAACAAAGAGCGGGGGAAGAGGAATTAAAGGAAGTTACCCGTAAATATGACCCTGCAACGAATATTCTGTCCGTCCCTTATAATAAAGGCAAAGGAGTTACCCAAGATCTGCTACCCCGCTGGCTGAAAGGATGGGTGGACATCGATAAGTATGTGAAAAAATGAGAGATTAGTCTGTAGAGATATGCGCTTTCATCCAATCCACAATATGTGCCAGAACTTCTTCTTTATTCGTTTCATTATGGAGTTCATGAAACATCCCTTCCCATGATTTCCAACTGACGATGCTGCCAGCCTTTTGTGCGAATTCTTCACTTGCCTTGTGAGAGGTAACTGGATCATCAGACCCATGAAGAAGTAGGGTCGGTACGTGTAAGTTTGCCGCATTCGCCATCGCATACTCTCCTGCCTGTGTTACCGTGGTGAATAAGACAGGACTCAACAAATCGTGAACCAGTGGGTCATCTTGATAAGCTTTTACTACTTCCGAGTCATGCGACAGACCAGAGGCATCGAGTTTGCTTCCTTGCGTAAAAGATGGATATATCTTCATCATTACCTTTGCGAGGAAGAGATCTACCTTCTTGGGAGCAAAAGCCAGTCTGAACCAGGGAGAGGTGATGACTGCGCCTGCAATATCAGGGCTTCGCTTCAGAAGATAGCTTGCAACAAAATTTCCCCCCATACTGTGTCCCAAGAGAAATACAGGTATACCAGGATATGCACGCCTTGCCTCTTCCAATAGCGCATCGATGCTGTCCAAAACAGCTTCATAAGAAGGGATATGGCCTTTCTTAAAGTGAGTTTGCCCATGTCCATATAGGTCATGCCCCATCGCTGCAATCCCAGCCTGATTCATGAATTCAGCCACATGTGCATAGCGCATCACATGCTCTCCATGCCCATGCACCATGCAATAGACAGCTTTTGCTGAGTCTACGGCCCAGTGTTTTGCAAAAAATTGTTGGCTTCCCTGTTGGAGTGAAAAGGTTGATCCTGACATATGATTCTATTTGGTGGCCCTCAATTTACTAGATTCGCGGAGATTTTCTATGTCAGATCTTTACTCATGAACAAAACCATCCTTCGACTCGCGATCCCCAACATCCTTAGCAATCTCACTGTTCCGCTTTTGGGGATGGTAGATACTGCCTTGATGGGACGAATGGAATCAGAGATCTATATCGGGGCAGTCGCTTTGGGCAGTGTTGTCCTTGGATTTATCTACTGGAGTTTGGGATTTCTTCGAATGGGCACTACAGGCTTGACAGCTCAGGCGTATGGGGCGGGGGAGGAGAAACAACAGATTGTCTTGTTTGGGCAGGCGATCCTGGTGGCATCAGCTTGTGCAGTCATGGTTCTCATCTTGCAAATCCCAATCGCTGAACTGGCATTTTGGTTGATTCCGGGAGAAGAGACGGTCAAAGTTCTGGCGAAGGAGTATTTCTATATCCGAATTTTGGCTGCGCCTGCAACGATCGGGCTTTACGCCTTGCATGGATGGTTCCTTGGCATGCAGAATGCCAGATATCCTATGATTCTTGTGATATTCTCCAATGTGATCAATGTCGCTTTGAATGTCTATTTTGTGTTTGAGATGGGGATGAAGGCGGATGGCGTTGCCTGGGCAACTGTGATTGCACAATATGCCGGGGCCATTCTTGCCCTGATTTTGTTTTGGCATACCTACCGACAACTCACCAAACAATTGGTGTGGAGAGATGTCATAGACCTGCGTGCACTCAAGCATTTTTTCTCTGTAAATGCTGACATCTTTATTCGCACCCTATGTTTGATATTCGTTTTTGCCTTTTTTACTGCCCAGTCTTCAGGGATAGATCCAGTGATCCTCGCGGCTAACCAGATCTTGTTGCAATACTTCTATACAATGTCATTCGCTGTGGATGGATTTGCTTTTGCTGCGGAGAGTTTGGTTGGGAGGTATATTGGAGAGAAAAACGAAACTGAATTGAACAAGGCTGTTCGATTGTTATTTCTGTGGGGAATCGGATTCGGGCTACTGTTCTCATTGGTTTATGGCTTGTTTGGAAGAGAGTTGCTAGACATATTCACAGATCAACAAGCTGTAGTGGAGGCCGCGAATGAATACCTTCCCTGGATCATTGTTTTTCCCTTGTCTGGTGCTGTGGCATTCATGTGGGACGGTACCTATATCGGTGCGACTGCAGTCCGGCCCATGCGCAATACCCTGATTTTTTCGACAATTATTGTGTTTTTGCCTGTCTATTATTTTGCATTTCCTTTTTGGGGAAATCATGCCTTGTGGCTCGCCATGACATTGTTTATGGTGGCAAGGAGTGTGTCTTTGACCGTGTTGGCGAAGCGGTTTATTCGAGTGAATGGGTGAGAGAGTTGGGGAATGACAGTCTGATACCTGATTATTTGGGGGGGATGCAGGCAATCTATCAGGACTATTTTGAATTGCGAACAAATGATATGATATTAAGTAGCACAGTTACAACCTTTCAAACGCATGAATTCATACTCCGGTCGGAAAAACAGCCTTCGATTACAAGGGTTTCATTACGGATCAGATGGAGCATACTTCATTACCGTGTGTACCCATAAGAAACAACACTTCTTTGGATCTGTTTTTCAGGCCAAGATGCATCTCAATCCTTTGGGAAAAATTGTGAAAGATGAATGGCTGAGGTCCGCAGACATTCGAACAGAAATAATTCTGGATACGTATTGTATCATGCCCAATCATTTTCATGCCATCGTTTGGATCGCAAAAGAGCAACCCATCCAGTCGCCCTCCTATACCACACTTCCACAAACTCCAGGCTACACCTCTAAGCCAGGGGTTATTTTTCAGGAACTCGGCAATCTGGTCAATGGCTTCAAGGGAAGCGTGACAAGACATATTCGCAAGAGTTATCGCCAGGATTTCGGATGGCAAAGAGGATATCACGATCGCATCATTCGGAATGAGACAGAACTCTTAAACATCAGAAACTATATCCACAACAATCCCCGCAACTGGCCCACCAACACATCCAATCCATGACAAATCCGTAGGAGATGTCCGGCAGGCATCTCCGAAGAATCAAATGTCAATGGCATCTCCGAAGAATCAAATGTCAATGGCATTTCCGAAGAATCAAATGTCAATGGCATTTCCGAAGAATCAAATGTTCGACCACAAATGATATGCAGAAAATGGGGAGGGGAGTTGGATTCCTTGGAATCGGATGCATTATGGGGATGCCTACCGGCCATCCCCTACGAATATTTCTCGCCCCAGAGGCGGTTCAGATAGGCGCGGATCTTTTTTTCTGAGCCAATGTCTTTGGGACGATAAAAGGTCTTGCCCGCCATCTCCTGTGGCAAAAATTCCTGATGATTGCTTTCGCCCTGATGATCATGAGAATATTTGTACCCTTTCCCGTAGTTCATTTGCTTCATCATACGAGTAGGTGCATTTCGCAGATGCAGAGGAACCGGATGTGCAGGGCTAGATTGTACATACCGCATAGCCTCATTGATGGCAGCATAGGCCGCATTGCTTTTCTCGCTGGTGGCCAGATAGGTAGTTGTTTGAGAGAGGATAATTCGTGCTTCGGGCATGCCGATCACATTGATAGATTGGAAGCAGGCATTGGCAAGCAGAAGGGCGTTGGGGTTTGCATTTCCAATATCCTCTGCTGCAAGAATGATCAATCGACGAGCAATGAATTTGATGTCTTCTCCACCATCCAGCATGCGAGCCAAATAATAGACAGCAGCATGAGGATCTCCCCCGCGGACCGACTTGATAAAGGCCGAAACCAAATCATAATGAAGTTCACCGCTTTTGTCATATAAAGCGACATGCTCCTGGGCAGCAGCCATCAGTGCCTCATCGGTGACCACAATATTTTCTTCTTCTCCAAACGTACTGACAAAAATATCCAGAAGAGTCAGACTCTTTCTTGCATCCCCTCCGGCAATCCGGCAGATGGCTTCAATTTCTTTGAGCTCAATCTTGCGGTGGGAGAGGACGCTATCTTTCTCGATGGCTCTTGTGAGTAGTTCCCGAACCTCTTCTTGTTCCAAAGGTTTGAGGGTATATACTTGTGATCGAGACAACAAGGCTGCATTTACCTCGAAGGAAGGATTCTCCGTTGTTGCTCCGATGAGGCTTACCCGGCCACGCTCTACAGCCCCGAGCAAGGAATCTTGTTGAGCCTTATTGAAGCGATGAATCTCATCGATGAACAAGATTGTGCCAGGTCGCCCTTCCGCAAACCGTAAGACCTCACGCACATCCTTGACTCCAGAAGAAACAGCACTCAACTGTCGATAAGGGCGTTGAGTGGAGGCCGCAATGATCCTTGCCAGAGTTGTTTTGCCTACTCCGGGCGGTCCCCAAAAAATCATTGACGGAATTCGTTGGCTCGCAATGGCCCGCATGAAAGGACTATTTTCATACAACAAATGTTTTTGCCCGATCACATCATCCAGACTTTGGGGACGCATGCGCTCTGGTAGCGGAGGAAGATGACTCGATTGTGCGCTTGGTGATTGAAAAAGATCCATAGAACGAAGGTACAAAGATGTCAGCAAGATGTAGGGAATTTGTCCTTTCTTCCTATCTTCGCCTTACAATATTTATCAGTATTTTATCCCTTCCCCCCATTTTATTCTTATGGCAAAACAAACGCCTCTTTACGCAACACATCAAGCCCTAGGTGCCAGACTCATTCCTTTTGCAGGATATGATATGCCTGTCCGTTATGCCAGTGACAAACAGGAGCACCTGGCTGTGAGGAATGCTGCCGGAATCTTCGATGTCTCCCATATGGGCGAATTTTTGATTCAAGGTCCCAAAGCCCTTGAATTGGTGCAACAAGTCACAACCAATAATGCCCGCAGGCTGAAACCAGGGAAAGCACAGTACAGTTGCATGCCCAATCATGAGGGTGGAATTGTTGACGATGTGATTGTCTATTGCTTAGCTGAGGAGAAATATATGATCGTCGTGAATGCAGCCAATGTCGAAAAGGATTGGAACTGGATCTCTGCCTCCAACGAAAAGATAGGAGCGGACATGATCGACCAATCTGAAGGAATGGCCTTGTTGGCTGTTTCTGGACCAAAAGCCGAAGCCGCTTTGCAGGGTATCGCAAAAGCTGACCTATCTGGATTAGGGACATATTTTTTCTTGCGAACAACCATTGCAGGCGTTCCTGACATCCTTGTGGCAACGACAGGTTATACCGGAGAGCGAACCTTTGAAGTGTTTGTTCCCAATGAGCACGCCGTTCATGTCTGGAATGCAATCTTGGAATCCGGCAACCCGCATGGCTTGATCCCTTGTGGGTTGGGAGCTCGTGATACCTTGCGTTTGGAGATGGGCTATATGCTGTATGGAAATGACATCAATGATTCAACTTCTCCACTGGAGGCAGGATTGGGCTGGATTACCAAACTCAAAAAAGGCTCCTTCAATGGCTCAGAAGTCATACGCGTGTTGAAAACAAAAGGAATCAGCCGAAAACTGGTTGGATTCAAGATGATGGAACGTGGCATCCCAAGAGCAGGATATGAGATCGCTCATGATGGAGAAGTTGTCGGAAGTGTCACCTCGGGCTCTATTAGTCCTCTTCTGAACGAAGGCATTGGGTTGGGATATGTTCCGAAAGCGCTGGCTGAAGTAGGCACCGAGTTGGATATTCTGATCCGAAAAAAAGCTGTGAAAGCAACTGTTTGGAAAACACCATTTATCCAAAAATAATCTACTACCACTTTAACTTTTTCATCATGGTATTTGAAACTCTTCAGGAAGTCGAAGCTGCCATTGGCCAACATCTTGGGACATCTCCCTGGGTTGATATCACGCAAGACATGGTCAACCAATTTGCAGAATCTACCAAAGATCTTCAGTGGATTCATGTCGATGTAGAGCGTGCCAATCGAGAATCCCCTTTTGGTGCCCCCATTGCACATGGCTTCCTGACGCTTTCATTAGCCTCTTATTTCATCTCACATATCATGACTGTGAAGTCCGTCAAAATGGGCGTCAATTATGGGCTGAACAAAGTGCGATTTATCTCTCCTGTCAAAGTCGGAAGTCGAGTGAGAATGAGTGCCAAACTCCTGTCCTCCGAACCCTATCGTGAGACCGGCCGTCGCTCAATCACTGAGTGTACCTTCGAGATTGAAGGAGAAGATAAGCCCGCTTGTATTGCAGAATGGGTAGGATTGGCATTTGAATGATGACCTCCACCATTGAGAAGCTGTTGGCGGATTATCCCAGTCTGGTCGAACGAGCAGTTATCTGGGGAGATATGGATGCTGCACGCCATGTCAACAATACAGTGTATGTCAAGTGGAGCGAAGTCGGGCGAACAGAATACCTGGCTGCCTTTGAGCCGGGAGGCTTAGGCGGGGAAGGGAAAAGATTTGGTCCCATCCTGCACACAGTCAGCTGCAAATTCATCTATCCACTGACGTATCCAGATACAGTATATCTTGGAACACGGATAAGTGAGATGCAAGAGGATCGATTTGTGCTGGAGACCCTAATGGTTAGCCAAAAACATGCCCGTGTGGCTGCATTGGCGACTGGAATCATTGTGTGGTATGATTATCAAGCCTGGAAAAAGGCCCCACTGCCAGAAAATTTTGAAGAACGTATCCAATCCTTTGAAGCTGACGCCAGGAGACATCGATAGAGAACATGGAGATAAGAGGTCGAAAAGAGCACAAAAACCAATCTGTCTTTGCGCTCTTTCGACAATAGGCAGTGCCTTGATCTACACGACTTATCTCAACTCCACAGCGAAGGATTGTGCCAACTGATCCCGAATATGATCCTGGATACGGTTGATCTCTTCATGAGTCAAAGTCCCTGAATTGGACCGATACACCACTCGGTAGGCAAGAGATGTACGTGTGCTTGTGCGATATACATCCAGAAGTTGAACCTCTTCTATATAGCCATTTCCCAACTCTCGAACCAGTTCGCACAGATCATAGTACTGATCCCAAATGGCTTCCTCAGGATGTTCCTGATATTCCTCTACCCAGAATGATACATCTTTATAGACAGGTGGATATTTGGAATAGGGACGGAAAGTCACAAGTCCGTTGGCATACTGACGAAGGAATCGTGGATCTTCCGTCCATAAATAGCGAATATCTGGAATCTCACATTTCTGCATCAGGATGCGATCCAGTCCCAGGCCCACAGCCCAGCCTGTCTCTTCAATCTCACATCGATCCAAAATTTCAGGATGGATCACACCCGCGCCCAGGAGTTCTACCCAATGATCGCCCCACTTGGCATCAACCTGAATCGATGGCTCAGTGAAGGGGAAGGAATCATCCAGAATCTTGTATTCTACGCCAGGCAGGAGATGCTCGATGAGCCGGCTAAGGGTGTGAACTAGATCTTCCAGTGGATCTACGTCTTCCACAATTTTTACAATCTCCATCTGGTGGAAAATGGGATAATGGTAGCGATCAATGGTATCCTTGCGATAGACCTCCCCAGTCACCAGGAACTGGCGAACACCCTGCTGAAGCAAATATGTCTGATGCGCAGAGGTATGTGTGCGAAGGACATGTGTAGCGTTGACATAATAGGTGTCCGACAAGCGCCGCGAAGGATGATCTTTTGGAATACGAAGGTCGTCGAAGTTTTGGTGGAGTGGTACTACCTCCGACAGATGATCATAGGCTTCGAATGTATGAAGATAGGTTTGAATTTCACGTTTGAGCATGCAAAGGGGATGTGATTCCTGATTATGAAGTTTCAGAGATCGTTTTTGTTGTATAGCTGATGATATATTATTCATTGTTGATCAGAATAAATGAAACAAATATGTGAACCATCTGTGATGGAGCATCGCAGATGGAGAATTGGTCCATAAATAGAGGGATTGTCTGGAATCAAGACAGATTCTGCAAGACAAGAAAAGAGACCAATGAAGGGGGGATATGTGTAAACTAGCTCCTGAGGGAGCTAAACTTCACGCCGATGGCGAGTGTAAGGGTGGCACTATGATGAAGAATTCTCATGATTCTGATCATTGTTTCATAAGCAATACGCGAGGAGAGAAAGAAAGTTGGGAGAAAGCAACCCTTTCCAGCAAAATGTGTATCTTTACTAAAGGAAACAGATTTATATTTTTTGGGTGATAGTTCATCATTGTAATGTTCTCTTAATACCCGAATTGATATGAAAGCACATATTGCTTCTGTTTTATTTCTGATTTTTCTCCCTCTCTATTTCATGGCACAAGATTCGAATCGCCACAAAGTCTATTTGATCCCTGGACAGGCTGCCGATTATCGATCTTTTCAGTTTCTTGAGCTGGATGATAAATATGAGATCGAAATCATCGAACATCCACTTCCTGAGCGAAATGAATCTATGGTCTCACTCGCAAGACGCCTTTCTGCTTCTATTGATACGACACGATCATATTCGTTTGTCGGCGTATCCTTGGGAGGGATGCTCGCTATAGAGATGAGCAAATATCTTCAACCAGAGAAAATCATCATCATTGCAAGCATCAAAGGGCAGCAAGAAATGCCCAAACGATATAAATTCTTGCGAGTAGTTCCTCTTTATAAACTCTTTAATGGTGGGTTTTATCAATGGGGAGCCAATTTTCTTCGGCCCTTGTTCGAACATGATAGTGATCAGGTAGACGAGATCTCCCGTGCCATGCTTGAGGCCAAGCCTCGGAACTATATCAAACGAACGATTCACTGTATCATAACCTGGAGGAATGAGACAATTCCAGAGAATCTGGTTCACATTCATGGAGACAAGGACAATACCCTTCCCCATAAAAATATTGGAGAGGCCATTACCATCAAAAATGGAACACATATGATGGTCATGACCAGCGCCAAAGAAGTTAGCCAAATTATCAACCAAACCTTGGCAGAAGTTCAGCTATCAGCGCCAAGTGTTCAAAGAGAAGAATAAGGCTTTGCGATTCGAATCTTTGGCGGATAGATAAGCTGATTCCCTATCATCTGCCCTCCTTCATCCAGAGATTCATTTTCTTCCAAGGCTCGAAATATACTT
The DNA here is from genome assembly GCA_039029315.1 of Bacteroidota bacterium. Lineage (GTDB taxonomy): Bacteria > Bacteroidota > Bacteroidia > J057 > J057 > JBCCCJ01. The sequence continues at coordinate 52,414 of JBCCGK010000049.1, forward strand.
GGGCTATAGTAGCTTTTGACGTACCTTTGTGCCTCTTAAGTTCAACAGCTTACAATTGCTCCTATGGTATTTGATATCGATATGATTCGGCAGGTGTATGCGCAACTTCCTGGCAAGATTGCAGCCGCCAAAGCCGCCCTGGGTCGACCGATGACCCTTACAGAAAAGATTTTGTATTCACACCTTCACGCAGATACGGGACTTCAGGTATATGAGCGTGGAAATGCCTATGTAGACTTTGCGCCAGACCGCGTCGCCATGCAGGACGCTACTGCACAGATGGCGCTTCTTCAGTTCATGATGGCTGGAAAAAATAAAGTTGCAGTGCCATCTACTGTTCATTGTGATCACCTTATCCAGGCCAAAGTCGGTGCAGATGAGGATTTGGCAACAGCAAATGATGTGAACAAGGAAGTCTATGACTTTTTGGCATCTGTCTCAAATAAATATGGACTGGGCTTCTGGAAGCCAGGTGCAGGAATCATTCATCAGGTAGTCCTGGAAAATTATGCCTTCCCTGGTGGGATGATGATTGGAACAGACTCCCACACCCCCAATGCTGGTGGATTGGGAATGATTGCCATTGGCGTAGGAGGAGCAGATGCGGTAGATGTTATGGCTGGGATGCCCTGGGAGTTAAAAATGCCAAAATTGATCGGTGTCAAACTGACCGGAACACTCAATGGCTGGACTTCTCCAAAGGATGTCATCTTACGAGTTGCGGGTATTCTGACAGTCAAAGGAGGAACCGGGGCTGTTGTAGAGTATTTTGGACCTGGTGCAGAAGCTCTGTCTTGTACAGGCAAAGGAACCATCTGTAATATGGGGGCAGAGATCGGTGCAACTACCTCGACCTTCGGATATGATGAATCCATGGCTCGATACTTCAGAGCCACAGAGAGAGCAGAGGTGGCGGATCTGGCTGATCAGGTGGCAGAACACCTCACTGGAGATCCCGAAGCCTACGCAAACCCCGAAGCTTATTTTGATCAGGTAATAGAGATTGACCTCGGAAGCCTGGAACCTCATGTCAATGGACCTTTTTCGCCTGACCGTGCCTGGCCCCTTTCAGGCTTTGCCGAGGCAGTAATAGCAAATGACTTCCCGCAAACCCTGGAAGTAGGTCTGATAGGTTCCTGTACCAATTCTTCCTATGAAGATTTGGATCGAGCGGCTTCCGTAGCCAGACAAGCGAGTGCCAAGAATCTCAAAGCCAGAGCTGAATTTACCATTACACCAGGATCAGAGCAAGTACGATATACCGTAGAGCGAGACGGCCTGTTGGATGCATTTGAAGAAATTGGCGGAGTTGTCCTTGCCAATGCCTGTGGTCCTTGTATTGGACAATGGGCTCGTCATACAGATGATCCTGATCGAAAAAATTCGATCATTACCTCATTCAACCGAAATTTTGCCAAAAGAAATGATGGCAACCCCAATACACATTCCTTTGTCGCTTCTCCAGAGATTGTTACCGCATTTGCCATTGCAGGAGATCTGACTTTCAATCCTCTGACCGATAAGCTCGTCAATGAAGAAGGGCAAGAAGTCATGTTGGATCCGCCATTCGGAGATGAACTTCCTGAAAAAGGCTTCGATGTGAAAGACAGAGGATTCATCCCACCAATTGAAGATGGAAGTGGGGTAAATATCACCGTCAATCCAGAATCCCAGAGACTTCAACTATTGACCCCTTTTGAGCCATGGAATGGAGAAGACTTGACAGGGCTTACCCTTTTCATCAAAGCCTATCAAAAGTGTACTACCGACCACATCTCCATGGCAGGTCCCTGGTTGCGATATCGTGGGCATCTGGACAATATCTCCAATAACCTGATGCTTGGGGCGATCAATGCCTTCACCAAGAAGCCCAATTCCAAAAATCAACTGACAGGAGCGTATGATGAGAATCCCAAGGTTGTCCGCGCATATAAAAACGCAGGCATACAGTCTGTAATCATTGGGGATGAAAACTATGGTGAAGGGTCTTCTCGCGAACATGCTGCAATGGAGCCAAGACATATGGGCGTTCGTGCCGTGATTGTGAAATCATTCGCCCGAATTCATGAAACCAACCTCAAAAAACAGGGAATGCTTGGCCTTACATTTGCCAATCCCGCTGATTATGATAAGGTGCAAGAGGAGGATAAATTTGATATTCTGATCAGTGATTTTGCACCTGGAAAGCAAATCAAGATTGTCCTTCACCATAGCGATGGCAGCTCGGATGAGTTCATGTGTAATCATACTTACAATGCAGCGCAAATTGAATGGTTTAAGGAAGGAAGTGCATTGAATTTGATCCGTAAGCAGGAAGGCGTATAATTCTTTCTTGCATCTCAATAAAAACAGGGGGGCGTAAAGCCCCCTTTTTTATTGCTATTCATGGAGATTGCATCTGAAGAATCGGCACTTTTGTGATGGATCATTTTTTTGATTTTTAAATAAAATGTATGATTAATTTAAAATTTTGCAAAAAATGTCACACAAATTTTAACTATTAAAAATATTTACCTTCATTTGTAATGAATTTATCACTTTAATAATTGTCATTATGAAGGTTTATGTAAGAAGTTTGTGGGTTGGTTTGCTGATCTTCTTCAGTATGACCACCTGGGCCAAGGACACTACTACTGCTACGGCTTCTACTTCTTTCAACGGGCCCATGATCAAAGTGGTTCCCCAATCTGAGTCAGGGGTATACCATGTCTCATTTTTGTCGCCAGAATCGGTAAATCTAACCATCAAAGTTATGGATGATGATGGGAAGGAACTGTACCAGGAAAGGCTCAGAAATGTTCGACAGTTCTCCAAAAAATTCCGTTTGGCAAGCCCAAAGGAAGGTGCCTATACCTTTCTGGTAGCAGGCAAAGGTTGGAGAATAAAGGAGAATGTCCAGTATGTGCGTCAGATTGAGACACCGCTGAAGGCCAGTTTATTGACGGTGCAAGATCCCAAAAGAGTCTTGCTCCACGTATCTGGGGCAGAATCTGATGAGGTATTCGTCAGTATCAGTGATGCCTATGGAACGCTTCTTTTTGAAGAGTATGTACAGCTCGACAAGGAAGGCTATCGCTGCTTTAATTTGAACCATATGCAAAGTGGTCGTTTTTCATTTACTGTGTATGACAATCAGCTTAGTGCTGAAGAGATGATCATGCTTCGCTAAGAGACTGTTTTGGAATCTGTGCTGAGAATTGTTATGATGTGTTTTTTTCTCAGACAAGGCTCTTTTTTGTTCACATTGTGGTGCTATGGGAAAAAAAAAAGCCGCCGGATGAGGAAAAAAGACGCATACAAAAAATAAGTGACAGATTTCCAAACAGTCTCTAAGTTTGACTTTGGCCAAAATGGGAATTCAAATTTCTTTACCGTACACTTTTACCAGTTTAGGCGAGCTGGCCCCCAAAATTCGGTAAACTGGGGTGAATTTGTGAGTTGGGCTTAGAATTTTGGCGGTTTTTACGCAACTTTTTGCCGCCAAAAAGTTGCAAAGAAATCTAAAAACAAAGGAAAAGAAAAAGTGTACAGTTGTGAATAAATTTTCAATGAGAATGAATCAACATCACCTAAAAACAGCGAAGTTCATTAATTCGAAAAGACGGTTTCCAGAGCATATGGAAGGATTTTTCTCCTGTAAAAAATGGACAAAGTCAAACTAAGAGAAGCCATCCGCCAAAACATATAAACAAGTCGAGAATCAAATCATAACGAGGGTTGCCATCTGGCGACTCTCGTCATCATTTGTTTGCAAAATTCGCCATCATCAGAATTGTGACCGATCTATCTCAAGGCCAATTCACACATATTCAAGGATGATTTTTCTATCTTTCTGATATGAACTATCTACAAGCTTTTCTCTCTCTATCTCTCATGATCATCATGTATGGATGGTCTATGACTTCTGTTCATGCACAGCGCCCGCGTGATCTCGGGATTGAAATTGGAATATTGGACCCGGGACCACTCAATGCGATCACAGATGTATCAGGAGTGGCTGTTGGACATTTTACCCAGATACAAGGTGATTCCATCCGAACAGGTGTAACGGCAATTTTGCCTCATTCTGGCAATATTTTTCAGCAAAAAGTACCTGCTGCCATCCACGTCGGCAATGGATTCGGAAAATTGATGGGCTATACCCAGGTTGCCGAATTAGGAGAAATAGAGACACCGATCATTCTGACCAACACCCTGAGCGTACCTACAGCTGCCAATGCTTTGATTAGTTATATCCTGGCAGATACAGCCAATCTAGGCGTGCGATCTGTAAATCCAATTGTGGGAGAAACCAATGATGGCTATCTCAACGACATTCGTGGACGACATATAGAACCATCCCACGTACAGGATGCCATTCGACAAGCTTCAAGCGGTATGGTGGAAGAAGGGAATGTCGGGGCTGGAACCGGGACAATTTGTTTTGGATATAAGGGAGGAATCGGGAGTAGTTCCAGGCAATTACCCTCAAGTCTGGGAGGATATACGGTTGGTGTCCTGGTTCAGACGAATTTTGGAGGAGTATTACAAATTGCCGGGGTCCCTGTTGGGAAGGAATTGGATCGCTATTATCTGCGCGACCATATAGAAGAATCGGCAGATGGTTCCTGTATAATTGTAGTTGCAACGGACGCGCCTTTGGATGATCGAAATCTTCGGCGTCTTGCCAAGCGAGCAATGTTCGGCTTGGCTCAGACCGGTGGAATCGCCTCCAATGGAAGTGGGGACTATGTTATTGCTTTTTCTACAGCTGAAAAACTGCGCCGACCCCATCGATCTGAATCTTCGAAGATTGGGGCAGCAGTGTTGAGAAATGACCATATGTCTCCTCTATTTCTTGCCGCAAACGAAGCAACGGAAGAAGCGATCATCAATTCCTTGTTCGCAGCAAGAACAATGACAGGAGTAGCTGGCAGAGAAATTCGCGCACTTCCACACAAAGAAGTGCTACAAATCTTACACAAATATGGGCGACTCAAAAAATAATTGCTGGGCAATCTTACTTTCGCTGCAATCTCGGGACAAGTAACCACCTCAATTGTAGATTGGAGGTCCGAAAGGTGGTCCAATTATGCCCTTCTGATTCGAAACAGGCAATGGCAGAAGTAGGGAGCATGAAATCGGCTTCTGAATTCAGCAACGCTTGCACAGTATCTTCCATGGTCGGATTATGACCAAAGATCATGGCAGAGGTCAAGTCATTGGGCAACTGCCTCACAAATGAAATCAAACTCGCAACCCCTTCATGGTACACACACTCTTCAATCTGGATGGAAGAAGTATGGCCGGCTGTTTGAGCAATGATTTTGGCAGTGCTTTTGGCTCTATTTGCTGGAGAAGAAATAATTCTGTCAACAGAAAAATCCTGGGAAGCAAGCAGTTGTCCCAAGAATTGAGCGTCATTGATTCCTCTTTCCTTCAAGGGGCGATCAAGATCTCTTACTCCTGCGGGCCAATCAGATTTCGCATGACGACATAGATAAAGAGTCTTCATGTCTGGGGATAGGTGGTATAGGGTGACAAATAAATTCTAGACAAAGGCAAATAACTAATTTTATCTAATATTTGTTTAAGATTTTCCTCATAAAAAAAACGTGCCTCACCCTAATGTGAGGCACGTAATAAAAAGGTAGTTCGCGTTTAATGTGTGCTGCTAATTTATTTGCTGATGACGGCTTTGATACTTTTTGTCATCTGTTGATTGTCCTGATTGATGTTCACCCTGAAAATATACATCCCGGGAACAAATTCTTGTGTGTCAAAAGAAATCCTATGTAGCCCAGCTCCAAAAGATGCTTCTTTCACAGCGACTTTGCGACCATCGACAGAAAATACGTCGACATGGACACCAGCTCTTTCTGGAAGTTGGAGTTCTAGATTGGCAAAATCACTGGCAGGGTTGGGGTATAGAAATATTTCCGCTTCATCAAATACGAGTTCGGGCTCGGGCTGCCCAGCTTCTCTGCTGGAAGACAGAGAGGAACTAAACCAGAAGCCTCGTCCATGAGTAGCCACAAAGATGGTCTGATCCTCAGAGATCACCAATCCATTTCGAAGCACTTCAGTTTGTCGGCCTTCGATCTCAACAGTTCTCGTGAGTGCATTTTCATTGATGGTAGTAGAATATTTTCTGACAAAGATGTCGTAGACAGGAATCTGCCCGAAGCTTGCATCAAATTCCGCTGTCCAAGTCAGGAAGCTATACTGAGGCCAGTGGTATTCATTAGGTGGATCTCCATGGATGAAAGGATTGGTCGGGTCAAGCTCGATGTCTCTGACAGAGAATAACCCTTTTTGAGTTCCCAACAGAAGGACACTTTTGCCATTCTCCACAACAAATTCCGCAGAATGAATCAGCTGCTTATGCTGGCTGGCACCAATATCTCTAATTGGACCAAAACCAGGACCATTGTCTCTTGCGCTATCCGTCGCCCAAACATAGGAGAAAGGCTTGTTCTTGTCTCCACCGAAACCGGAGAAAACTACCACCAATCTGTTGGGGTTAAGGGGGTCGACAGCAAGATCAGAAATGCTTCGTCCATCCATATTCAGGTCGATGAAACTAATCAACGTCTGATTCATCTTTGTGATGCTATTTTTTGCATCAATATTTTCAAGATCATTGGCGCGATCTATTCTCCAGAGATTTCCCTTATTTGACCCAACGTAGACAGTATGTTCTTCATCTCCTGAGACAGTAATCGCAGTGAGGAACTCTTCTTCCCCATCAACCAACTCATTTGTGATTCTATTCCATTTGACTTGAAGGGCGTCTCCCAATCCTCCATTAACCAACCAGACATAGTTTTTAGAACAGAAATAAATATAACTCCCCATCGCCTGCGCTTCTTCATCCGTCAAATCAGTATTATCTATCGCACTCTCAGGGATGAACTCGTCTAATACCCATGCAGTTTGAGCGACAACAGGACTATTCAGCAAATCTCCCCCACCAGAATTGGGGTCAAAACGAGGTCTGTCAATCAGAGTATCGATCGTTACAGGAATGATGAGGCTATCGACCTGAGGGCTGATTGCTACCCCATAAAATCGCTCAAATGTTTCACCAAAGTTCAGAGAACGAATCAAGCCTCCATCATTTCCTTGTGTAACAAGTCCACCAGGATACAAAACAGAAGAGGCAGTTCGACTATAATTGATTCCTGAAATTTGTCCAAATCGTTGACGAGCAACAGGATTCTCATTGCGATAATTGCGATTGTAAAGTACACCATGAACTCCCGTTCCACCGATGACTGCATCATAGGAGGTGGGTTCTTCGCCTACGATGTCTACCTTGAAAGAAGAGACGCTGTAGGTAACGGTTGACTCGTATCCAGCAGTTCTGAAGAAGAAAGATTCTCCTCTGTCTTCACTTTTGATGATTTGCTGAGAAGTTCCAATAAAGAGAGTATTGGAATTGGTTGGATCAAATGTAATGGTATATTGATTTCTTGGAATATAGTTTTCAGGATAGAAAAAGCCAGGAAACTCCGGAAGAGGAAGAACAAAATGTGTTGCCGTTTGTGTCCAGCCTTGTCCTTCGAGGAGGGTATACCAGTTTCTTCCAGCAATGATCAATTCATTGGGATTGTCCGGAAATACTTCCATCACAAATGATTCTCGACCATTTCTGCTCAATGGAGAGAATCCCGGTCCTCCTCTGGGGCCTTTTTGTGTCCATTTTCCAGTAGAGATGTCATACTGGAAGACGCCATTGATTTCCAGATTGGCTGTTGTTCCAGCTACATAGACGATGTTGGGATCAGAAGGTGCTACAGCAATCCTTCCACCATCAAATCCAAATGGGGTATTGCCACTTTGGATAAGGGGGCTTTCCAGATTTACGACAGGAGAAAAATTTTCGCCATTGTCGGTTGAGATATACAGAGAATCTCCACCAACACTTTGGTTGTCGTTATGAGCAATTGCAAAGATGGTATTGTTAGCAGCAGCAGCCACATCAATGATGGTACTATTCTGGAAGAAGGGAGTCCCCTTTGCTTGGAGAAGCGTCTCCATCTTGGTATCAGAATAGAAGAGCCCATTTCTGCTTGCAACGAAAATCCGATTACCATTTTTGGCCAGTCGCTGGACACTAACAAATGGACCATTGAAGGTGGAGGTTGCTGAACCAAAAGGTCCTTTGGTTGTCCCATTGTCACCGGACCAGTTTCCATCAAATACGAATACCCCACCACCAGGTAAGCCATCGAGGTTACCTTTGAAACCAGCGGCTGTTTCGCGCCAGTCATAGGAACTAGGGTCAATCTTGAGAATGGCTCTTGCATATGGTTTCTGCCATTCTGTTGCGCCGGTTGCTACATAGATGACATTGCCGTCTATGAGAATATCTGTAATATTGGGATTGCCTCCTGCTTCGTCATATTCGACTACTCTTTCCCAGGATTGTCCATCATTAGATGATTGCCAAAGGCCTCCGCCTTGGGAGCCAGCCAATAGGTTCCCATTATTGTCAAAGACAAGTGCTCTTGTGACACTGCCTATGTTATCTGGACCCAGATTTTCCCAGGCCAACTGGGAATATAGGGACAGGGAAGAACCTACCAGAAACACCAATAAAAAATAGGTGTAAATATTTCGTTTCATACGAACTACTAATTAAGAATGGTCTGGAAAATTAGTATTTTCACCCTAACAAAACAAAAATTCCTCCCCATCATAATATTTGAAGGAGGTTGTTAAAAATACCTAAGTACCCACAAGGGACCATATTCAAAAAACCCGATCAATTACGTACCTAGACAGCGAGATGGCGTTCAGAATGGTAGCTCGACCGAACCAGTGGTCCGCTTTCTACATAATCGAATCCCATCTTCAGCCCAACATCTTTGTAATGTTGGAATAGGTCCGGGTGAATGAACTCATGGACCGGAAGGTGCATTTTGGTAGGTTGGAGGTATTGACCGATGGTCAGCACATCACAATCGTGCGCATGAAGGTCTTCCATCAGCTCATATACCTCTTCCACCGTCTCTCCAAGCCCCACCATAAAGCCAGATTTGGTTCGGACACCTTCTGCTTTTGTTCGCTGGATTTGTTCCAGACTCCGATTGTATCTGGCTTGTGGTCTGACTCTTCTGTACAATCGGCGAATGGTTTCCATATTATGGGAAATCACATCAGGAGCTGCCTCGGTAATCAATTTCAGCATATCCCAACGAGCTTTCATATCTGGAATGAGGGTTTCCATGGTCGTCTCGGGAGACATTCTTCTGATTTGGCGCACGGTCTCTGCCCAAATATTGGCACCACTATCTTTCAACTCATCTCGATTGACAGAGGTGATCACTGCATGTTTGATTCCCATTTTCTTTACAGCATTGGCTACCCGAATGGGTTCCATGGTGTCCAGCGTATCCGGTCTTCCTGTGGCTACTGCACAGAAGGAACATGATCGTGTACACGTATTTCCCAAGATCATGAAGGTTGCAGTGCCAGCACCCCAACACTCGCCCATATTGGGACATCTTGCACTTTCGCAGACAGTATGAAGGTGGTGGGTGTCAATGATGGCTCTAACTTTACTAAATGTCTCTCCATAAGGGAGTTTGACCCGCAGCCACTTTGGCCGTGGTCCGTTTCCAGGAAGGTTTCCTGCGGTAAGATCTGTTACTACACTACTTGCCATAGATCTATATTCTTTTCTAATAGAAATCGAATGTTGCAGCAAAGGTACAAAGAAATATTACCATCTTCTGCCAAACAGGAGGCCCGCAGATACAGCAAAGAAGAGGCGATTATTGTCAATGCCATCGCGTTCCTGTAGGATAGGGACTTGTTTGGCAAACGCATCCAGATTGACACCCAGTTTTAGGGCTGATATGTTCCGGGTATTTCGCCCGAAGTCAATCAGCGCATGCGCTTTGATTCCCATGCCTATGACTGGCGATAATTCCAGGCGGGAAGAGACCAGACTGGCTCTGCCATAGATTCTGCCATAGGTATGTTCTGCGGGATTAAAGGGGACAATATCCCGATTCTGATTACCCGGATTTGGACCAGGTAAATAGATTTCTAGAAAATATGGATTCAAAAATCCGATCGAAGGACCGATTTTGATGCCTCCCAGAATCTGCATGACATTGAGATGACTTTTGGGAATCAAATGATATTGAATCCCGAAAGACGGCTGAAGGACAACGAAATGATTCAGCTTGCCATACACATATGAACGCCCCTGATCTCCAAAAAAGGATTCGATTTGCACTTCTCGCAAATCTTTGAGTTGGTGAAGAGAAAGGCCATAAAGGAACTGCCTCTGCATAGGGCCTTTGGCCAATTCTAATTCTATACCCAGGCCACGTGAGGTTCCATGCATGCCTGCTGCAAATCCTCCAGAGATGCTTTGAGGATCATTGATTTGACTGTACAGGGGAGAGAGGAAAGATTGGGTGAGTAGGAAGATGCCAAAGAGAGCCCATTTCCTCACAGAAAATCCTTGATTCGACATAAATCAAATATACAAAATATCTGGGGATGATGGAATAGCTATTTCGCATGTTCGGAATGGTCAATAACAAATTCCATAAGCAACTCCCTCAACAGGCGCTTAGCCAGCTGGCCCTGCTAATTCGAGTTTTCGTTTCTCTAATAATTCGATTAATCTCTGTTCGGTCTCTTCCAAATTGCCTTGAGATCGTCCTCCAGCTGCATAGAAGTGCCCTCCTCCACCAAATTCTTTGGCCAGATCAGCAGAAGAAACTTCATTGCGACTCCGAAAACTTAACTTGACAATGTTGTCCTGGGGAGCCATGAGTATGCCCAGGTTGATGCCTTTGATCCCCAGTGCATATTGAACAAGCCCTTCAGTATCTCCAGACTTGACATTAAATTTTTTGAATACTTCCCGTTCCAATTTGATATAGGAGGTATTCAGTTCAGGGAGAATGGTGAGACAGTTGCTGAGAACATGACCAATAAAGCGAACGCGATCAGGACTTGAGTTGGAATAAATTCGATCATGTGCCTGATGAACATCAACCCCCATTTCCATGAGGTGAGCCACCATTCGGTGGACTGCTGGTGAGGTGTTGGTAAATCGGAAGGAACCTGTATCAGTCATTACGCCGACGTATAGCGCATCAGCAATCTCCTTATCGACCAATTCCTTGTCCCCTAACTCTACGATCAAGCGATAAACCAACTCTGCTGTAGAGGAAGCAGTCGCATCCAGAAAGCCCAGATCTTCGAATCCTTCGGGTTCCAGATGATGGTCAATCATGATCTTCATACCCTCGGCATCCATGACCACGGACTCAAACTCGTTGATTCGCTTGATGGCATTGAAATCGAGACAAAAAATGAGATCAGCCCCTTCAAATGTCCAATTGGCCATATCCGGGTCGACAGGACCTATCAGAACATCATCATTTCCAGGAAGCCATTTAAGAAAGTCAGGATAATCGGTTGGGGTAACGATTTTGACTTTATGCTGTCCCTTTTTGAGGTAATGATACCAGGCAAGAGAAGAGCCAAGTGCATCACCATCAGGCTTTTGATGGGTGGTAATGGCAATCCGTTTAGGGCTGGAAAGAAGGTCTTTAAGAGTGGCTACCGCTGTTTCAGTCATCAAATTCAATTGTGAGTCAATCGTGGCTTGAAAGAAGTGTACGAAATTACAAAGCAATTTTCACAAGCGAAAATTGGATTATCTTTCCTATAGCCCTAATTTTGCAGCCTGAAAATAACCCTCAATATTCACTGATTTCCAATCGTTTCTCATCCATGACAAGAAACATCACACTGACAATTATCAAACCCGATGCTGTATCTAAAGGACATGCCGGGAAAATTATTGATCACATCCTTGCTGCTGGTTACACAATTAAGGCCATGAAGATGATTCATATGAATGATCGTGAGGCCGGTGGATTCTATGATGTCCATCGTGAGCGACCATTTTTCAATGATCTGGTAGCCTTTATGACCAGTGGGCCTTGTGTCCCAATGGTTCTGGAAAAAGACAATGCCGTAGCAGATTTTCGAATCCTTATTGGTGCCACCAACCCCAAGGAGGCTGCCGAAGGGACCATCCGAAATCTGTATGCAGAATCTATTGAAGCCAATGCAATCCACGGCTCTGATTCAGATGAAAATGCCATGCGAGAAGCTGGTTATTTTTTCTCTGAGTTGGAAGTGGTAGGCTAAAACATAGATTGTCTTCTGTGGTGATAGCCCGCGTTTGAAACACCAATTTCCCCGGATAAGGACTTGTCAGAATCCAACGTCAGACATTTTTCCTTACAAATTTTTTGTTCCAAACGTAGCCTTACGGTTCTTCTAAAAAAATTAGTATCTTGCTAAAATAAGCAAGTATGATTTTTTAGAAGAGCCATTTTTATGTCTTCAAATGCCAAATATGCGATCATTGACCTGGAAACAACAGGAGGCAGACCTAATTCTGATAGAATTACTGAGATCGCAATCTTCTTGTATGATTCGGAGAAAGATGAAGTGATAGACTCCTTTGTCTCACTTGTCAATCCCCAAGTTGCGATCCCCGATTTTATCACTCGAATTACTGGCATAGACAATGAGATGGTCCGACATGCGCCTGTTTTCTATGAGGTTGCAAAGCGGGTGGTGGAAATCACCCAGGATGCCGTCTTTGTTGCACACAATGCCAGATTCGACTATGGGTTTATGCAACATGCTTTTCGGCGATTGGGATATACCTTCTCCCGCAAGCAATTGTGTACCATCAAGCTGAGTAAAAAAAGTTTTCCAGATTTTTCTTCTTATAGTTTGGGGAATCTGTGCAAGTATTTGGGAATCCCAAATGAAGCTGCTCACCGGGCATGGGGAGATGCTGAGGCGACTTTGAAGCTGTTTCGTATGATTCTGGATCAGGAGAAGGAAGCAGATCGCACAGATAGCCTGAGCCTGGAGATCGGCTTGAATCGATTGCCACCAAATCTTGACAAAGGCATCGTCGATGCCCTGCCTGATGAGACTGGGGTCTATTATTTCTATAACAAAGAAGGGGAGGTTATTTATGTAGGCAAGAGTACCGGCATTCGCAAACGAATCTTATCGCATTTTCAATCTGCGCACAAATCTTCCCGGACGCTGCGAATGATTGATCAAATTTATGATGTTGGGTATGAGTTGACAGGAAGCGAACTGGTTGCACTTCTTCTGGAAAATGAAGAAATCAAACGCTTGCAGCCTTCATTCAACCGAGCCCAAAAGCGTGTCAAATACAAGTTTGGCATTTTTGCAGAAGAAGATCCATCCACCGGATACCTGCATTTTAGGGTGGACAAATATCAGCTGGCATTGAACCCGCTGGCTGGATACGCCTCCAAAGGTCAAGCAGAATCTGCCCTGAAAAGCCGCGGAAGAAAATTTCAGTTGTGTCCCAAATTGTATGGAGCAGAAAAAGGTCCCGGCAGATGCTTTCACCATCATCTGCATGTGTGTCTAGGTGCCTGTATCGGTGACGAGGATGCTGACGACTATAATGTGCGGGCGAGAAAAGCCATCACGGCCTTATCCTTTGGCAGGGGAGACATGGAGAGTTTTTTGGTGGTAGGGAAGGGGAGGGATTTCGAAGAACGATCAGTGGTGTGGGTTGATCAGGGAGGATACCGGGGATACTCCTTTTTGCCTGCCCAAAAGCTGTCCGAAGATATTCATGAATTATTATCCGCGATCTCGCCAAGAGAGGACTTGCCTGATGTTCAGCGAATCATTCAAGGCTATGTAAAAAAACATCCCAAGCAGGTAATTCTTATTCCTACGCAATCATAACCCAATGAAGATGAGGGATTGACAGTTTTCTTTCTTATGTTTGTTTAGTCAATAATTTTATCCTTTGTCAATAGCTTGATTTCATGAAGCGGTTATTTTATGTGGTAGTGATCATAGCTTTACCGCTCATCATTTTTTTGCAATATCAAAACTACCGCCGGTTTCACCCTTCTACAGACTATGAATACCCTCTGAATTCAGCGGTTGATTCAAAGTATCATGATCCAACTGTGGTATTAGACTATTATGAGACCGTCTCGCAGGTCGGCACATATGCGCGCTATTGCTGGGCAGAGCATGGGATCGATGTCAAGTTTCCGGATTTGGAGGATCAGGATGAAAAAGCGCATAGTGACCACTACCAACAATTGATCGCGACAGCTCGTTATCTCGAAACTAAATTGGTCCAATCAGCCGCCTGGAAAGGGCAAGGATTTTCTAATGAACAGATTCTGCAGATGGAAAGTGGACTGACTGAAATTGAGAGCAAAACAGAACTGCTGATACAGAATACGACTGTCGTCAGCAAGGGCGATCAAAATGGAACGGTCTATGAGATTCAAAAATTGTTGAAAGACAAAGGATATCAACTTCCCATTGATGGGTTATACAAAGATTCGACAGAACTATGTGTCCGATTGTTTCAGGAGAAACATAAGCTATACCCTAGTGGAGTCGTCGACAGACAGACACTAAACAGGCTATTGGCCGAATGAACCTGATCATTTTCTCACTTCTATTCACACTATGGCAAAAGAAAAAGCCCAACCACAACCCGCTCTACAAGAAGATCCAGTAAGCCAACTCGGGGCGATTCAGAGTATCATCATCGGACCTGCCATGGCAGAGTTTCGCCAGCGATTGGCAAGCTTGCAGCAGGAGGTGAATGAGAAGCACGAAGAACACCAAGCGAATATTCAAGGGCTCAAAGATCAGGAGATCAGTGAGTTGACCACAAGCCTCGATGCCTTGACCAAAAGATTTGAAGCATTTGAGGGAATGGTAAAAAATGAGCTGGATCGTCTGAATAACCACAAGGCCAACTGGGAGGAGATGGGAAATATGATCATCAAGTTGGGGGAGTCTGTGAAGAATTCGAAGACATAAACAGGCAATTGCTGATCAGACCTCTGACAGTGCCCAATTGATCCCATAATACCATGTGTCCCGCGTTCAATTCATAGAGTTGGGTATGGGGAATGACCCTTAGCAGTCGATTAGCTGCTCTGTGCCCAAATGTCATATCTGTACGCCCCCAGATCAAATACCACTGACTGGATAAAGCAGTCCTGCCAAGTTTTTCCCAATCGAGCTGTGCTTCCTCATACAACCTCAGGCAGAGATACATTCTTTGCCGCCATTTCTGCTCCGCAAAATTGTCGTTCATGAATAAGTGGATAAAGCGATTAATCCATCCCAGCCGAAATGCGAGTTCCGTGATCGACAGGATCGGTCCTGGATAGGTTACCATTTGGCGGATGAGCCATTTTCCTACGCTTGTTTGAGACACAAAAGCATGAAGCGGATGTCTCCGAAGGCCATCAGGAGCCATCAAAATCACAGTTTTTGCTGGTCGATGTAGCAATTCCTGAAAGAGAAGGGCAATTTTTCCCCCCATACTGAACCCCAATAGATGCCATATTTTTTGGGGAAAATGGTCCTGGATATTCGTGATCAACTCCTCCCAGCATGCCTTATCAATCTGTCGCTCTGGATCAGTCCATTCTGATTCGCCAAATAAAGGCAAGTCGAAGCTAAGAATGCACCACTCTTCCGGCGTATGGACAAGCAGGCGATCAAAAGCATGTCTGTTTTCTCCAAATCCATGAAAGCAAATCAGGAGGTTGTCTCCATCCCCTTTCACTTTTGCGGCAATTGTCCCTCCGTGAATCTGGAGAGTCAATGGTTGCCAATCTTGATGGGAGGATGCCATGATGGGGAGATTTGACTATTTTTGTGAAGAACAAACTTACAAGGATGCGCTATACTTCTGCTAATAAAATTCTGCTCCTTCCTGACCTGCTGAGGAGGATTGCTTCATGGCGAGTGAAAGGAGAACAAGTAGTTTTTACGAATGGTTGCTTCGATCTGATCCATTTGGGGCATGTCGACTATCTGGAAAAAGCCCGTGCCTTGGGTGATCGTCTGATTATTGGCCTGAATTCAGATAGATCTGTTCGCTTGTTGAAAGGTGAGAGGCGACCTTTGCTGGATGAACAGGCTCGTGCACGTGTCCTGGCAGCCATGGAGTTTGTCGATGGGCTAGTCCTCTTTGAAGAGGAGACCCCTTATGATCTCATCCGCCAGATCCTTCCTAACGTATTGGTAAAAGGAGCAGATTATGCGATAGAAGAGATTGCAGGTCACGATATTGTTTTGGCTGCAGGAGGGAAGGTAGAGCGAATTGAGTTGGTACAAGGCTATTCGACAAGCAATCTTCTTCAGCGAATACGCCAAGCCTGAATTATTTCTTATTTTCTCTTCCGATTAGCCTTTCTGTCCAACTTTCGAGCAAATTTTTGATGGGAAGAAGATTTGCTCAGAAGCATCAGTGCAGCGAGCAGAATCCCGAGAATGATCATCAAATGTACTACTACCCAATCCTATCTCATGACAGGATCTGTTGGTACAGGAGGGTCGACAAGAGCAGGATTGGTGGTCTGAAGTAGAAAGGGTCTCATATATACAGAAACAGGAACCCATCATGGAGTTCCTGCTATAGATGAATAAATTGATGTTTTACTAATCCATAATATAGGGATAATCTCCCACATATACATCCTCATAGAGCGCACTGGGATCTGGATAAGGAGATGTTTCCGCAAAGTCTACGCTTTCATCTACAATCAGTTTGATCTTTGCATCTATGGCATCAATCTCTTCTTGTTCGGCAGCGTCATTCTCAAGAATATGGAGTTTCAAATTCGCGATCGGGTCCATGCCGCGATATTTGTTCAATTCGTCTCTTGTTCGATATTTGGCTGGATCAGACATAGAGTGTCCTTTGTACCGATAGGTTTTCATCTCGATGAGCATTGGCCCATTTCCACCACGGACAAACTCTACTGCTTCTTTCATTTCTTCATATACCTCCAGAACATTCATCCCATCTACAGGCTTGCTCGGCATATCATAAGAAAGGCCAAGCTTGTAAAGGTCGGTAACATTGGAGGTTCGTTCGACAGAAGTTCCCATTGCATAATGGTTGTTCTCAATGATGAAGATCACTGGCAACTCCCATAACATGGCAAGATTCATCGTTTCGTGGAATGCTCCTTGTCGCACTGCTCCATCTCCCATCATACAAAGGCTGATTTTGTCTTCTCCTTTGTATTTGGCACCAAAAGCAAGGCCTGCACCCAAAGGAATTTGTCCTCCCACAATTCCATGCCCTCCGAGGAAGTTTTTCTCCTTGGAAAAGAAGTGCATGGACCCTCCTTTGCCTTTGGAGCATCCGGTGGCTTTGCCATAAAGTTCTGCCATACAGGCATTGGGATCTACTCCTCTGGCCAATGCGCCTCCATGGTCGCGATAGGCAGTGATGACATAATCATCGGGTCGTATCGCAGATTCCATTCCCACCGCGACAGCTTCCTGACCGATGTAGAGATGGCAAAATCCACGAAATTTTTGTTGCATATACAACTGGCTGGCACGCTCCTCAAATTTGCGGATCAGAAGCATTTGCTCAAACCAGTGAAGGAGCAAGTCCTTATCGTATTGGTTTTTTTTTGCCTTGGCGGCTTTGGTTTTTGTACCAGGCATTGATATGAAATTGGCGTATGTGAAATCAAAATGTGAAATTGCCAATTCTTGCAATGAATTACAAATCAACTTTCTGATATTTTCTCCCATCGACTGACCACCAACTTACGATCACTTGTATTTCAAACAACTGCAACTCACTCAATTTCGCAATTACTCTGAGCTAGAGGTAGGCTTGAGTGCCGACATTAATTGTTTTACCGGTCCCAATGGCTCTGGCAAAACCAATATTCTCGACGCGCTTCATTATCTGGCATTTACGAGAGGATTCCGAAGTACCCAGGACCAACAGGCAGTACAACAGGGGCAGCAGTTTTTTTTCAATGGATCAGTTTTGGTGAAAAATGGAAAGGAGCAAAAGATTGCCTGCAACTTTGTCAAAGGCAAAGGGAAAAAGATTTTGATCAATCAGAAGCCTATTCAAAAATTGAGTGAGCACATAGGATATATTCCTCTGGTTGCGATTCTGCCCAATGATACAGAGTTGATCAGCGGTCCAGCCCAAGGCAGAAGGCGCTTCCTCGATATGTTGATTTCGCAATATTCGCCGAGTTTTTTGCGCCATTTGATTCAGTATGATCGAATCCTCTCTCAGCGCAATGCGCTGCTGCGCCTGTTTGGAGAGCAACAACGCTTTAGCCAAGAAGAGCTGGAATTATGGGATGAGCAACTCATTCCACATGGGATTGCTGTCCAACAGGGGAGGATTGAATTCATAGAGGCCTACCAACCGGGTTTTAATCGATATTTTGGCGAAATCGTTTCCTCGGAAGAACGTGCCAGCCTAAAATATCGTCCTTCAATTGATGAGAATACGGAGGACGGCTGGAAGTCAGCCCTGCATCGACAGCAGGAAAGAGACAAAGTCAATCACTATACCTCTGTAGGCATTCATAGAGATGATTTATTGTTTTATATTCATGATCGGCCATTGAAGAATTACGGATCTCAGGGCCAGCAAAAAACCTTTGTAATTGCACTAAAACTGGCCCAATATGAACTGCTCCAGATTCAAAAGGAAATGGCACCCATTCTGTTGCTAGATGATATTTTTGATAAATTGGATGAACAAAGGCTGGCACAGATTGCTCACATGCTGAATGAAGAGATTCAGGGACAAATTTTCATTACAGATACGTCTTTTGAACGATTGTCCAATGCTTTTGGAGCAGACAATAAGAGAGAGGTTGCTTACTTTCATGTGGAGAAAGGAACGATTCAGTCAAAATAAAAACCCTGATAGTCAGTTGGTTGTTTTGGTTTTTATTGTCAGAATAATTTCTTACCTAGTCAAGCTTGAATTAACCCAGAATATAGAATTACGTAGGATGCCAGATAAACCGTATTTAAGTTTAGGAGAGGCTATTCAGGCCTTTCTGGATAAGCATGGTCTGAAAGAAGAGGCGAATGTGCAAAAAGTCATTGGAGATTGGGAACAACTCATGGGATCAGCTGTGGCCCAAAACACCCAGAAAATCTGGTTCAACAAAGGCATTCTCTATGTGAAAATTTCCTCTCCGATTTGGAAAAGTGAACTACAGATGGCGCGCCTCAAAATCAAAGAAATGATCAATACCAGAATTGGTGAGGCAGTCATTCAGGAAGTTCGGATTATGTAAAAAAAAATCTACCTTCAAGCTTTTCGCTCAATCCCAGACGCATGATGGTATCTCTGCTGCAGGACATCCAAACGCCTAAACATAGCCTACAAGAATTTTCGGCCCTCACTCACAGGATTTTACACCATCTCCCTAATGTCATCACACATACCGAAAAGGTTCGAGGTTACTTGATTCATGCGTCTCAAGCTGCTGGGACACTCAAATATGTCCGGCCAGTCAACGAGAGGCTGTTTATCGATGAACCTTCACAGTTTCTCCAACAAGTTGAACACCTACAAGCGGTATTCACTCGAATCCAATCAGGGGAAAGAATCTTCTCGCCAAACGAGCACAGCCTCATCAATGGCGTACTCTATACCATGCAGCAATCCATCGGGGCAGGACTTGATCTATTGAGTAATCCCAATAGTGCACGAAAGCATGTTGGAAATCGTTTCGAAGAACTGATGAAATCGGTCTTTGATGAGGTTGGAATCGCTAACAAAAAGACGGTTCTGCAGATTCCATATGAGACAGAAGAAGGATCAAAACTGTACAAATGCGAAAACGACATCGTTCTGTCCGGTCAGCCGGAGGTCCAGTCGGATTCCAGTATGATAGAGGAAGGAGAAGTGGTTGTCTCAGTCAAAACGACGTCCAAGGATCGAATGGGAAAAATGTTCATAGACAAGATGTTATTGGAGAGTTTTACCCAAAAACACCTCAAAGTCATTGGGATATTTAACCATGATGTCCAACGAAAACAGAGCGATAACATCAGTTATACGCTGGTGTCAGGCCTGTTTCTGGTGTATACACAGTTTTTGACAAAGTTGGATGGGGTATATTATCTGGACCTCCCTCCAAAGGCAGATCAAGCGCCTTTCAATCGGCACCTAAAGGCCGTATCGACCTTGTTGATAGAAGATATTTGGGAATTGTTAGGAACGTAGGTTCGCACGTCGTTCGATTGCTTCTGCTTCATCCTTGGCAGATAGGATGCGCTGAATATGTGCAGTATCACTGAGGCGTCCCTGAATCAGCTCGCAATATTCTTTTTCCTTATCATTGCCTAACCAATTGCGTTCATAGGCTTCCGATACGGCATAGGTCGTGCCAGACCCACCAAATGGATCGACAATCAGACTGTCTTCATTAGAAGAAGCGAGGACAATGCGCCGGAGCAACTCCACTGGCTTTTGAGTTTTATGAGGATACTTTTCCCAGGCGTTGTTGGAAATCGTAGGAATTTCCATGACATCCTTCGGTTTTGCACCTTTTGGATGTGGCGTCCAGATATAGGATTTTTTGTTCTTTTTGCCTTGAGCATATTGGGAGGATTCTGCTTGAGGCCGGACGGGATATTTAAGGGTGTGTTTGTTATAGGGGATTCGAACTTCATCCATGTGAAAGATGAAATTTCTAGATTTGCGGAAATGGAGAATACTTTCGTGAGATCGTCCCCAGTCGTTTCCTAGATTGGCTTTGTTGCGATAAAACCAGACCAGCCATTTGCATCCTTTGAAGAGGTGCGAGGCAGCCCATTTCAGATCAGCCAAAATCTCTGAAAATCCGCAAATATAGAGAGAGCCCTGATCCGTCAATACCCGATCTGCTTCCCGAATCCAGTTCATGCTCCACTCCACATATTCTTTTTGAGAAGAGAAGCTGTCCCATTCAGCTTTCTTAATATTGTAGGGAGGATCAGCAAAAATCAAATCCACAGACTTACTATCCATCAGCCCAAAGAAATCCATGACATCCAAATTGTACAACTTGCCGAAATCAGATGTGAAATAGGGCTGGGTTTGGGGGCGTTGCTGTGGGAGGGGGGGGGCTGAATCTGCATTGGGGGCAAATTCTTTCAGCAATCCATCGATTTGTTGTTGGGTATAAAATCGATAGTTATTGATCGGGTGTCGTTTACTGGGGAGTTTTCCACTCTTATCCCAACGCCGGATTGTCTCTGTGTTGACGCCAAAAATTTTAGCGACTTCCCCAACTGTATAGGTTTTTATTTCGGCCATTCCTTACACAAGCTTATACAACCTTATACAGCGAAGATAGGTCAGTTCTGATTTTTTTGCAATTTTTATTGGGAAATAATCTTTGTATTCCAAAATTGAGAGAATAGCTGTATCTTTCAGTGAAGTTCATACGTATGCGTGCGTTTCAGGAGCGATATATTAACCCATTAACTGACTTTGGATTCAAAAAACTTTTTGGATCTGAAGCCAATAAGGAGTTATTGATCCATTTTTTGAACCAACTTCTTCCACAAAATCATCAAATCAAGGACCTGACTTTTGCCAAGAATGAATTGCTGGGCATTCAGGATCTGGATCGAAAAGCGATTTTTGATATTTATTGTGTTGGAGAATCCGGCGAGCGCTTCATTGTTGAACTACAGAAGGCCAAACAAAACTACTTTAAAGATCGAAGTATCTATTATGCCTCTTTTCCAATACAGGAACAGGCAAAAAAAGGAAATTGGGATTACCAACTGGAGCGTATTTATACGGTTGGTATTCTGGATTTTATCTTCGATGATCACAAGGAAGATTCGGAATTTTACCATCTGGTAGAATTGAAAGATCAACGCTGTGAAGTCTTCTACGACAAGCTCAAGTTCATTTATATAGAACTGCCAAAGTTTTCCAAGAGCTTAGAAGAACTGGAGTCTGATTTTGAGAGATGGCTGTATGTGTTCCGTTTTTTACCAACCTTTCAGGACCAACCCGACCTCTTGCAAGGATCGGTTTTTCAGAAACTATTTGAGGAGGCAGAGATTGCCAGGTATCCACAAGAGGAAAGGTCTGCCTATGAAGAGAGCCTGAAATATTATCGCGATATCAAAAATGTCGTAGATACTGCCTGGGATGAAGGGAAGGAGCTTGGCTTGGAAGAAGGGGAAAAGATTGGCATGGAAAAAGGAGAACAAATTGGCATGGAAAAAGGCATCACTCTTGTCCTAAAAATCCTGTCTCTGTATGAATCTGGGTCTTCTCCTACCCACATCGCTCAAAGATTACATCTTTCTGAGGCATCTGTTATGGATATTCTGAAAGAAGCCGGAAAGGCTCAGAACTAATCAAGACAGTTTCTCAATCTCCCAAGCGGCCCATCAAGTCATCAATGTGCGATCGTTTCGGCAATTCTGCCCCTTGAATGATGATGTTCTGCCTTTTGTCCATCAACACAAAATATGGCGAACCCGTTACCCCATATTTTCGGGCAATTCCGGCATTCACCCCTTTGGCCAGCCGCATATGCTGCCCGGCATACAACCGGTACTTTCTGATCGCAGCATCCCAATCTGCTTCATTCCGATCCAAAGAGATGAAGATCAAGCGTACCCGAATATCTGTTTCTCCATATTCTTTGGCAAGCTTTCTGGCAAACAGCAATTCCTTCAATCCTGGTTTGTAATGACTGTCCCAAAAGCACAACAGAGTTGGCTGATTCGTATTGATCGTCAGCATACGTTCCAGCTTTTGACTCATTAACTCATCCTGAATCTCGGACAACTGACCCGTGCGATCATCTCCGCTGAACTGATCTTCCAAAGAAATTCTGGCTTCCAGGTCTTGTTTGATCCCCTGTTCCAATGGTGTAGCCTGAAGAACCGTATAATTATTCCAGAAGTTCGGATCATAGGGAATAGCAGCTAAGGTTGATTCAGTTGGCATCTCTCCATCAACTTTTTGAAAGTGTTGGGTCTGAATCTCATTGACCATCAATTCGACATGGTGAAAGTGATCTGAGGTATGAATGATCTGGCCCAAAGAATCGCGTTCTTGGGTGATTCGTCTTGCTTCATCCAGTGAATGCTCGAGATAATATTTGCCTTGATACAACTGATAATTGAAGACATGTTTTCCCTTCCATGAGGTAGTAGTAGATTTGAAGGTGTGGGAACTATTGCTGACCTGCTCATATCTCAAAATGGCAAAATTATCCGCAGAAATATAGAAATCCATCGTATGATGGTAGCTGGGTTTTTTGGATTCTGCTCTTACAACATAGACGACCTCACCTTGAAAATAGGTCGTATCTTCAAAAAAGAAATCGATATTCTTTGGCTCTTTCTCCGCAAAAACTTGAAAATTCTTATATCCGACCACATCCATCCTCAGAACCACAGGCAAGGCATGAGCGGAGTGAGAAAAACCCGAAATACTGGTGAAGTCCACACTCCTTCTCAACTGTTTGAACTTGACGCCGAATTTTTTCGAAGGATTTTTCACAGGTTTTCTATAGCCTTTCTTATCGTATAGATCGATGGCCGCTTCGATGAGCCTGCCATAGACATTGCCTTCTTTGCAATAGTGCCGATAAAAGGTGTTGAGGAGATAGCCTTTTTGGGGATAGTTATCTTTTACATGCTCAAAAGCAAGTTCCAGGAGTTCTTTGGCAGTAACATCTGTAGAGTATATGACTACCTCATCGAGGGTAAAGGTCTGCTCCTTCAGCAAAATGATCTTTTTTTCAGCCTCGCGGAAGGAGGAAAGGGGAATTTCCTGATCCGCATAGCCCAGGCAGGAGATTTGCAAACGCTGGTGTATCGACGAAATGGGAATTGAGAGAGAAAACTCTCCGAGTATATTGGAAACGGTTCCGACTCCTGTACCTGCCACTCGAAGGCTTGCATAAGGAATCGCTTCATCAGTATCCTTGTCAAGGAGTTGCCCACTGATCAATACGGATTGGGCAGAAAGAGAAGACACCAATAGTGCCAAAAAAATACAACTAGCTATGCTGGTTTTCATGTTTGGTAGGAATAAATCAATGCCTTTGTGAGAAAGTCGAAAAAAACACCTCAACAGTTGCAGGCTGCTCTACCATCAAATGTAGAAGGAGAAAATTTTCCCTATTAAAACAACCAACCAATCCCAACCTCAGCAAAATCTGCTTCCCCGCTATGGGAGTGAACATAGATCCCGAGGTACAGTTGTCGCCGATCCCGGTTTTGCTGATCGAATAGATAATATTGCGTGCCGAGTTTGGTATAGAGGAAATAGTCCATCAGTTCAGCTCGTTTCAGATAGGGCCCAAGATGCCCTACGAGAGAGAATCTTCCCAATGCAAACTCAAATCCACCATACATGGCAATTCCAATCGCAGCAGAAGGCAAGGAAATCCAGTCGGCTTGATGATTGCGATAAAAATCTGCAACACTGCTGTTGAAAAAGCCTTCCAGACCCAATTTGAATCGGATTTTGTTTCGCCAAAAGGTATTCAAGCTAAGAGAGGCCAGATATACAGGATAGAGAGGACCATTTGGAACTTTGCTGGAGGTGAATCCATATCCCAATCGAAAGCCTGGGTATAGCTGCATTTTCCCTGGCTCAGGAGGAAGAATATCTGTCGGTGAAGTTGGCTCAACTGCCAAAGGAGAATATCGAATACCGATTTTTATAGCTGGAATGTTCACCCCCAAATTCGGAATACGGACATGAGCGTTCGATAGATGCGTCCCGCCTACTCCGAGGATATAAGCGAGAGTCGGCTGCGGTTGCCACATCCATTCAACCCCAAAATGTGTAAGATTGTTGATCCGAGCACCGATGACATTGTTCGCAGAATTGGTTTGCCTGTCAAATGGTTTGCTGGCATAAACAAACGAACTGGCAAGCACATAATGAAAGCTCCAGGGGCCTTTCTTGCTTATCATTCCTCGAAAACTCGGCAAAATGCTGAGTCCCCATCCCAATACATCTGGATTGCCAAACGAGCTATATACCAGGCTCAAGCCGATTTCAGGAAAACGATATCTGTGATGCCAGATTTTTTTCCCTGAAGTAGGGGAGAGGATTCCAAGCTCTACCACATGAGACAAGGGGCGAACCTCAGGAAAATCAGGATGAATCCGGAGAGTTGGACCCAAGTGAAGGTTGCTGACAATACTTGGTTGAGCAATAGCCAGATTCATAAAAAGGAACAATCCGGGGAAGAGTCTGGAAATTTTTCTTGATTGTGGGCCTGCATGAACCTTCTCAAGTCTGAGAAAGGCAAAAAGCAAAGAGACAACTCCCCTTTCTACAATTGGACGCAAGACTTCATGCGTCCAATCCTGTCTATAGATCCATTCACGAATGATAGTGAAATTCTGTAGCCAGTCTGGTCTTCTCATCCGCCCAATCCTTGAATGACCTTCAAGGCATCTTCAATATGGGGATCGATCTGAAATTGGGAAGCAAAGCGATGGCGAACAATTCCGGTTTTGTCTATCACAAAGGTTTCGCGTCCAGGAAGCAATCCAAAGAGGGAATTGGTGACGCCATATCGTTTACTGACTTCTTTGTTGGAATCGCTAAGAAGTTGAAAAGGCAAATTCCGGTTGGAACTGAACTTCTGATGTGATCGAACAGAATCAAAACTTACCCCAATCACCTCTGCTCCGGCATCAGTAAAGGCTTCGTATTGGTCGCGAAATCCACAGGCTTCCTTGGTACAACCAGGAGTTTCATCTTTGGGGTAAAAGTACAGGACGATATGTTTTTTTCCTGCAAAATCCGACAAACTGACTACTTCACCATCCTGGTTTGGGAGAGAAAAGGCGGGAGCTTGATCTCCTACAGCTAATTTTTTCATGTGCAATGAGCTAGAATAAATCCTTTTGAGTTGTGTAAAAATAAGGAAGAAAATTTGCACATTCGCATATTCTCACATTTGTTGAAGTTGTCGTATGTATTCTGTAGAGCTGATTCCACTAGATCGTTTTAATTGGGAAGAATGTCTGGCCATTCAAATTTCTCCTGAACAAGAGAATTTTGTCCCTCCGATTCTGTATTCGTTGGCTCAGGCAAAATTCGAATCACTGACCCCTTTTGGCGTTCGGCTTTCAGGCAAGATGATTGGCTTTTTGATGCATGGAGAATTCTCAGGGATCTGTTGGCTGAATCGAATCCTCATTGATGCAGATTACCAAAACCAGGGGATAGGAGAAATGGCTGTTAAAAAATGGATTCAAAAAATGGTGTATAAAGTCAATTGCAAGGAAATCCGCACCAGCTATGCCCGTGAGAATTACAGTGCTGCCCAATTTTTTGAAAAACTGGGATTTATCCCGATTGATGATGGTCTCAAAGAAGAGATCGTCGCTCGATATGAAAGATAAGGCTCTTTCTTATCTTCGCTGACTCAATTCGCCTACCAGCCAATTGAGTTGGACCCTTGCATCGCTGACCATGCCTTGATAGGAAAGAAATTTGATCTCAGCACGAGGACTCTGATCAACCAGGGTTTGACTCAAGGCACCTCCGATGATCAGAACTTCAATATCCCTTCCTGGTAAATATACTTTCAGGTCTGCCTGGAATTCTTTGGCATGTCGGCGATCCAATAATTCTATGGTATGATCTGGGCCTTTGAGATCGAGGAGAATAAATCTTCGGTTGAAATCCCGAAGTAAGAGAAGGGTCGGGGCATGGGCAGCGTGCCCATTGGTGAATTTGTGGCCAGTATAGAGTTGAATAACTTCAGTCAGGTCGGGGCCAGTAGAGACCATAGAGAAGGCATTGCCCAGCATCCAGAGATTGTTGCTGATGACGCGGTGAATCTGCTGAGGTTCTGTCTCTGGATTAAGGATCAAGTGTTCGAAATCATGCAATACCTTCAATCGCTGTTGAGATTGTTGGGCCAGAAGCGCAACATCGAGCAGCCCAAACTCTGAAAAGAC
>JBCCGK010000050.1:0-78238 GCA_039029315.1 Bacteroidota bacterium
AAACACGAGGGAGGGCGCGCATATCAGGAAGAATGATACAGAATTTTCAAACCACAGAGTCTATTGTATACCTGCGGAAAGAACATATGTAAAAGTTCACTACAGGATTTCCCTGATGCTGGCAAGCTTGGCTCCTATTTGACTCAAGATATCTTCTTTTTTTCAGTGTAACCGCAGATTGAGAGTACTCACATCAATATTCTTGATGGTGAAACTTCTTATGTGGTCATTACTGCTGGGATCTAATCTCAGTGAAAAGAGAATCAGCTCAGGAAAAGCAGGAGTGGCATGAGGTCCTCATTAGGAAATTAAAACCGGATAAACCTACCTTTCTCCTCCCCACTCAAAAGATCTATAGCCCATTTTTACTACAAGGTCATATGAAGAAAAACCAGCCGCAGCGGAGGGGTTCATGAGAGGGGAGTGGGAGGAATATGTGTCAATGACATAATCTGCGGGTCGTGCCCATTGCTAAGGGGAACGGGACTGTAGCGGAGGGGTTCATGAAAGTCATGCGAAACCTTTGTTTTCAACTATTCGACATATAAGTGGGTCAATTCTCAAAATAGGCCGCAATACAAGCCTTTACTTTTTCTGCCTCACTTTTTCTCACTGTGTACTCTGAATAATCCAGTTCCGGATCCATGATCACAGCAATTGTCTCATACAAGTCCTGAAACCTTTTCCCGCCTTTCACAGCATAATAACATTCCTTCCACACAGGAAAAAACCACCACTTCAATCGTTGAGATACATATCGCTTTCCAGCCGAAGACACTTCTTCATAGGTCTCCACTTCATGGAGAATGGTTGCGGATTTATTCTCACCAAATTCAATCTGGACTGCCAGATTGTTGACAGAAAGCACCTTCATAAAGGTCCTGCTGTCTCGTGTAAACAAGTGTTGACTTGTTTTTTTCAAATATATTTTTGCTAAATTTTTCATTATTGCTACATGTTGATGATAAAAAATGTGGGAGAACAAGGGAAAATCAACATGTTAGCGGGGGAGCTTTGTTTCTAATCTATGTCATGAGCGTGTGAATAAAAAGTGAAACATAGCGGGGGTTACGGGAATTGAACCCGCACCCTGGAGTGTTAGAGACCCCTGCTCTACCAATTGAGCTAACCCCCCGAATTTCAAAAAAAATGGCGAGGAATACGGGATTCGAACCCGTAACCAAAGGTGTTAGAGACCTCTGCTCTGACCATTGAGCTAATTCCTCATAGATTCTCAGCCTATATATGGATGGGAATTTCATGATGATCCTTCCCTCCTCTCTGTTAATGCCAAAGGAAGCTTGCTGACCAAACGCTGAGATGTACTTGAAGGCTCCAAGGCAATGGCTGTTATCTGAGCATTCAAATCCGGTTCCCGAAAAATGGACAGCTTGATCTGTCTTGCTTCAGCTTTCTCGATCAACTGATTTAGGGCCAATTCGTCCCTCACTGACAAAAATATCAGATAATTTGATTGGAGATACCAATCTTTGGCAAGAGCTGGAAAATCGTACTGAAATTGAATTGCAGCATGCCCTGATTGGACTGCTTGATAGCCAGGAGAAAGATCCTGACGAGTAATGATGATGAGCTTGTCGTGTATCTATTTCATGATTGACAAATCTTTGTCCATATTTGAGAGATATATCACAAAACGAAAATCCTGAAATAAAGGTTTCATTTTTCCCCATTCTTTACTGAACCAAGCCATGCAAAAGTCCCTCTCTCGCCGAACCTTCCTCAAAAACACAGCACTCACATCAGCCGGATTCATGATTGTTCCACGACATGTCCTGGGCGGCAATGGATTTGTTGCTCCCAGCGATACAGTCAATGTTGGACTCATCGGCGCAGGAGGAAGAGGCAATCGCAATGCCAACGCCTTGATGGCGCTCAAAGATGTACAGATCACTGCCATCGCTGATCCGGCGAATTATTGGGATCTCGCCAATTTTTACTATCGAACAGAAGCAGGAAGAGGACCCGTCAAGAAAAGATTGGAGAAACATTACGGTTCTGGACTTTCCATCGCCGAATACACAGATTTTCGTAAGATGTTGGAGCAAGAATCTGGCCTCGATGCTGTCCTGTGTGCTACCCCTGATCATACACATGCTTATGTATCTCTCATGTCCATGCGGGCTGGCAAACATGTCTACTGCGAAAAGCCACTGACTCATAACATTTGGGAAGCAAGAGAAGTGCGAAAAGTAGCGAAAGAAACAGGCCTTGCGACGCAAATGGGCAATCAGCTCCACAGCAGCAAGGGCATTCGCTTGACAGTCGAGTATCTTCGAGCCGGTGCCATCGGGAAGGTACACGAAGTTCATGCCTGGGTAGGTGCAACGCGATGGACAGTTGGTTTGACAGCTGTTCCCTCAAATAGTCATCCTGTCCCCCAAGGACTAGATTGGGATGTGTGGCTAGGCCCAAGAGCCAAACGAGACTTTCACTCGACTTATGCACCTGTCAGTTGGCGGGATTATTGGGATTTTGGTTGTGGAGGCATGGGGGACTTTGGCTGCCATGATCTCGATGCCGCGGTCTGGGGATTGGATCTCGATGCCCCGAATCAAATCATGTTGCATCCAGCCGGTTATAGTGATCAGGACATTGTGCCTTATGGAGAGATTGGATATTTTCATTTTCCAGCCAGAGGAGAGCAAGCAGCAGTCAAGCTCAATTGGTATACAGGTGGTCTAAAACCCGATGTTCCCGAGATGCTCCCTCAAGATCTTGTCCTAGCTGGGAGAGGTGCTTTATATGTAGGAGAAAAAGGCATGATGCTCTACGAAGGAAGTGGCAAAGCTCCCAGATTATTCCCGGAAGAATTGAATCGTTCATTTTCCCTCACAGAACCAAGCCTTGCTCCCACAAATGGCCATCATCGCGACTGGATCGATGCCATCAAGGGAGGTGCTCCCGCAAGTTCTAATTTTGACTATGGAGCAAGATTGACCGAAATTACGCTCCTTGGGGTTCTGTCTCTGCGAATGGGGAAGAAAATTTTGTGGGACTCAGAGAATATGAAGGCTAGAGGTCTGCCAGAAGCAGACGCTTTCATTCAGGAAAAGGTTCGGAAAGGATGGGAGATGTGAATGCCTGTTATCGTATAAGGATTCTTCTTGGCGTCTTTTTCTCGTAACAAGGCAGTCAAAAGCACTAAACGGGCAAACTAAGGCCTACACACGATCTATACGCCCGTGCCGGTTTACTCTCTAATCCGCAATTTTTCAGCTCATCATAAATAGCCACTTGTAACCCTCTCGTAGGAATAAAGAGATTAAGCTGCAATCATGCTCAAACAAAAACTTCATCAATCTTGTCTTGATCTGCTGGAAGAAAAAATTGGAAATCTTCAAAAAGCTGTACAAGACGCTCAAATGGCTGCCAGCGAAGACACCAAAAGCAGTGCTGGGGATAAGTTCGAAACCTCTCGAGAGATGATCAAACTGGAAATCAACAAGTACAACCAGCAGCTTTCCCAAAACACCAAAATGCTGCATCATCTCCAGAAATTGAATCCAGCTATTGACAGGGATCGTGTTGAAATGGGAAGTTTGGTTCTGACCAATGAAGGTGCCTATTACTTTTCCGTAGGGATGGGGAAACTCATCCTGGGAGAGACGCCCTATTTTGCCTTATCGATGGCCTCTCCTATTGGTCGAGCACTTGCCGGTCATCAGAAAGGTGAACACATCTCTTTTAAGGGAAGAAGCATTCACATTCAAGAGATTTTGTAACGCCTGCTCTAAAAGACTGTTTTGAGATCTGTGTTATAAGTAACAGATTTTCAAACAGTCTCTAAGCACACTCTCCATGCTTGTTACTTTTGGACAGGATTCAGGTGAATTCCAGCACTTTTCCTATCTTGAAGACAATCCACCCGCATGAAATCTTTCATTCTTCTCTTTAGTCTTCTCCTTTGTAGCCTCGGATTGAAAGGACAGGCCAGTCCGCTAGATTCCCTGCCAGACATCCTTTCATCGGCCAGTTTTGATGAGCGTGTTGCGATCAAGTACCGAATTGGGAATTATTTGTTTGACCAGATTTCTCCTCAGCGAAAACTGAAAGAATCCCAGCGGTTCCTCCATGATGTCCAACAATACAAGGACAGTCTGCTGATGGAGTATGCATATTATCATGTCAGTCTGGCCTATCAAATCCTTGGAGACCAGGAGAATTTCAAACAATCTCGCTTTCAGCAATTGGAAATGGCCAGATTGTATGGTCGCTCACTTGGAGATATTAGCCTGTTGGGAGCCGCCAATTTTGATGGTTACTTTATGCAGGTGATGTTGGACGAGAGCAGAAGCATGCAGCTGGAAGATGTCAGAGCCCGTTCAGATCTATTTCAGGGCAATGACCTGAATCAGACATTTGATTCCACCACAGTATACTGGTCCAGCATGGTGGTTCGGGGCCATCCTGACAAGACGGATTCCTATCTCTTCCAAATCTCGAGAGATAACGCTGGTGTCCGAAGCTGGAACAAGATAGATGCATATCTGATTCATGAAGATGGCCGCATTGACAGTCAACGGACAGGTCTTTCGATCCCATTAGCTGAGAGATCCGTTCACTATCCCCTTCCAATTGTCCGGTTTGAGGTAAAAGAGGGAGAGAAAGCCAGATTATACCTACGGGTATCTGGTGTACAGAAAGACCGGATTCCTTTAGGGATTTGCTCTTATTCCTTGAATCAAAGTTTGTTCGATTTGGATGGAGGCTATCAGTTTTCAGGAACATTTGCCCAGCAAAGTCCCGGCCTTCCTTTTCATACCAACTCAATTAATCATCACGAAATTTATGAAGATGATGAAGGGCTATTAGAGATTGATCACATCATCAACAACTGGTCTTCTCTTCCCAAAGAGGATGTATTAAGTGTACGACCAGAATATGGCAAGGTGTATTGGATAAAAGCCAGATTCTTTGGCAGTGAACTATTCAAAGGAGAACAAATCTTGCATGTCAGTCCATTCCCGGCAAATGATCGTTTTTCCTTCGATTATGTAGATGCCTGGATACCTGATAAGTCAGGAGAATTCCAACATCAACGAACCGGAGACAGAGTTGCCCTGAAAGAGCGACCCTACTATTTTTGGCCATCATTCCTCAAGCTGAATATTGGAGAATCAGATACAGTAGATCTACTTCTCCGGCTGGAAGGCATGAATTATCAATATATCCCGCCTACCCTCAAATTATTTCATGTAGATGCTGCCTCCATCTGGCAAACTCAAATACAACCGGCCTTCGAAAAAGGGCTTTTCTTTGGGATTTTATTGATTCAGATCCTCTATTTCCTCTTGTTATTTTTCATTGAGAAAGAGCGCATACATCTATACTTTGCTTTGCTGGTCTTGGGAATCTGTCTCTTCATGGGCTTTGGTCAAACCAAGACTGGCATCTATGTTTTGCTCCCTTCCTGGAAAAATTATCATCAATTGTTCACAGGAATTGGGTTCATTTTGCTCTTTTGCTGCTTACTCAAATATACTGAAGCCTATTTTCAGTTTGCCCGTACTTCCATTTTTTCGAGGAGGATTATTCCGGGATATTTCCTCCTTTTGATTTCCCTGGCGATGATCGAATTCGTTGGACAAGTCGTTGGAATTGGATTTTTGTATAACTCTAGCGCGGTTGTCAATGTGATTGGGCTTTTTTCTGTTTGTATTTGTTTGTTTATGATCATCAAGGCAGACAAGCGTTACCGCGTTCATAAAGGATTCTATCTGGCTGCATTCTTGCCTTTCCTGGGACTATTTCTTGTGATCTTGACAGCCAGCATTGCCCTTGAACTCTTTTCTTTTCGATGGGCCTTTCAAGTCTCTGCTTTCTTCAATGAATACCTCATAGATCTCATCAATCTCACAGTCGTCTTTTTGCTGGTGTTGCTTGCCTTGGGAAACGGTTATCGCACCAATCGTCTCAAAGCAGAAAAGGAGTCAGCCCTTCAGCGAAATCTTGAAGCTCAGCAAAGCCTCAATCAAAAACTCATGCAAGCTGATCAACTCAAAGACCAATTCCTGGCCAACACCTCTCATGAGTTACGCACTCCCTTGCATGGGATCATCGGACTGGCAGAGGCCTTGACTGATCGAGTCACAGAATTTGAGATGAAAGAGAATCTGGACATGATCATTTCATCCGGCAAGCGACTCAATAGTCTGGTGAATGACCTACTTGACTTTTCCAAGCTCAAAAATCATGACATCAGCCTGTTGAGAAAAGCAGTCAATCTTCGTGTCCTGGCTGAGATCGTTTTGCGGAATAATCAGCCCTTGATCAAGGGAAAAGCCCTTGAGTTACACAATGAGGTACCGGACACATTGCCTGCGGTATATGCCGATGAAAATCGTCTGCAACAAGTGTTGTACAACCTCATTGGCAACGGCATCAAATTCACAGAACAGGGACAGGTCTCTATCGGAGCGAGTGTGCTTGATGATGACCCACAAAAACTCCAAATCTACATTCGAGACACAGGCATCGGTATTCCCACATCCAAACAGCACATCATCTTTCAAGCCTTTGAACAGGGAGATGGATCTTCTACCCGAGAATTCTCAGGGACGGGTCTTGGCCTCAGTATCAGCAAGCGTCTGGTAGAGCTTCATGATGGCAAGATGTGGGTTAGGTCTCAAGTTGGGAAGGGATCAACGTTTTATTTTACCCTGCCAATTGTAGAGAGAAGTCCGGCAAAAACAACAGAAGATCTTGCAGGAACCAAACAGATGGTAGCAGAGTTGTCGGGGGATGGCAGCCCAGGAATGGAGGGCAAGTCCATAATCGCTCCCGCTGGTCCACTCTCATCCAGTATCCATATACTCGTCGTAGATGACGAGCCTGTCAATCAGCAGGTCATCAAGAATCATTTGAGTGCTCCACACTATCACATCACGCAAGCGATGAATGGAACAGAGGCATTGAAGTTGCTGGAACAGGGCAACTCCTACGACCTCATACTACTGGATGTGATGATGCCGAGAATGTCTGGATATGAGGTTTGTGAAGAAATCAGGAAAACATACCTTCCCTCCGAGCTTCCTATCATCATGGTGACTGCCAAAAATCAGACAGCAGACCTTGTCCAGGGACTAGGCATTGGGGCGAATGACTATTTGGCCAAACCCTTCTCCAAAGATGAATTCCTGGCTCGCCTCAAGACACACCTCAACCTCCACAAAATCAATACTGTTACCAATCGTTTTGTCCCGACAGCCTTTATTCGGTCATTGGGGAAAGAAACATTGACAGAGGTACATTTGGGAGATCAGGTCGAGAAGAACGTAACTGTTTTCTTCTCCGATATCCGAAACTATACTGGCCTGGCTGAGCAAATGACGCCTGAAGAGAACTTCCGCTTTGTCAATGCTTATGCAGGTCGAATGGGGCCCATCATCCGGCAACACAAAGGATTTGTCAATCAATATCTCGGCGATGGGATCATGGCCATCTTCGAACATACTCCTGATGACGCCTTGCGTGCAGCTATTGAGATGCAGAACAAGCTCAAAGAGTACAATCTCGAACGCAAGGCCCAGGCACGTGCTCCGATTGCAGTAGGTATGGGCATGCATACGGGTTCTCTGGTCATGGGGATCATTGGAGATGATTTTCGGACAGATGCAGCCACCATTTCAGACACTGTAAATACTGCTTCTCGCATGGAAGGCTTGACCAAACAATTCGGCGCACGAATCCTCCTGAGCGAATCCAGCTATCAGACTCTGACAGATCCCTCTCTTTTTGATATCCGCGCTCTTGGCAATGTGCAGGTCAAAGGTCGACAAGAAGCGGTTGGGGTATATGAATGTTTGATTGCATGAACAAAGCCCTCTATTCTTCTTTCATATTTGTGAAGATTTGCGTTATTGAGGGATATTTATACCACATCAATGGATCAAGACCAACAAAACTACTACGACGTTATCATCATTGGGGCCGGCATTTCTGGAATTAGTGCTGCATATCATCTTCAAAGCATCTGTCCCTCCAAAACATTTGTCATCCTCGAAGCTCGTCAGAATATTGGGGGCACTTGGGACTTGTTTAAGTATCCCGGTATTCGGTCTGATTCTGACATGTATACGCTAGGGTTTTCTTTTCGACCCTGGACCAATCCGAAAGCCATTGCAGATGGTCCCGCAATCATGGAATATCTGGAAGAAACAGTCGAAGCCTTCCAACTCAACCAGCATATACATTTTGGTCAAAAGGCCAAAAAAGCTGATTGGTCAACAGAAACAGCCAAGTGGAATATTGAGGTGGAGCAAGAGAATGGGACGCGCAAGACTTATACTGGCAATTTTCTGTTTGGATGTGGCGGATACTACGATTATGATGAAGGTTTCATGCCAGATTTCAAGGGTATAGAGACATTTCAAGGTCAAGTTATTCATCCCCAACAGTGGCCGGAAGATCTCGATTATCAGGGAAAAAAAATGGTGATCATCGGCAGTGGTGCCACAGCCATCACCTTGTTGCCCGCTTTGGCTGAGGATGCCTCTCATGTTACGATGCTCCAGCGCTCACCTACCTATATCCTGACAGCCCCGGCCGAGGACAGATTGGCCAATTTTTTCAACAAATATTTACCTCATAAGCTGGCCTATACGCTGACACGCTGGAAAAAAATCACCATCGGAAGGCTCTTTTATCGATACTGTCGAAGAAAACCAAAGAAGGCAGCCACCCTTATCAAAAAAGGTGTCATCAAAGCCTTGGGAGAAGCATTCGATGTTGACAAGCATTTTACCCCAACCTACAATCCCTGGGATCAGCGCGTGTGTTTTGCTCCTGACAATGATTTCTTTTTGGCACTGCGCTCAGACAAAGCGGATATCGTTACAGACCATATAGAGATGTTTACAGAGACAGGCATTCAGTTGAGCTCTGGCGAACATCTGGAAGCAGATATCATTGTCAGTGCAACAGGCTTGAAATTGATCTATTTTGCAGGGATAGAGATGACCATTGATGGAGAATCCAGAGATCCTGGCTCGACAGTGACCTATAAGGGCATGATGTTCAATGATGTCCCCAATATGGCTCAGGCCTTTGGGTATACCAATGCCTCCTGGACCCTCAAATGTGATTTGACCAGCAAATATGTTGCTCGGCTGCTCAAGCACATGGAGCAGAACGGCTATCGGTATTGTGTGCCACGTCAAAGAAATCCTGATTTGGAGCTGGAACCATTTGTAGACTTTAACTCTGGCTACATTTTGCGGCACATCGACGAAATGCCCAAACAAGGAAAAGAACTTCCCTGGAAACTCAAACAAGATTATTTTGCAGATCGGAAGATGATTGGCCGAGGAAAACTGGAAGATGGGGTGATGGAGTTTGTGTGAGAAGGGGAGGAGGGACGGGCTAGGTTTCTGCCTCTATTCTCCAGTTTGAAAGTGAAGAAAGCGCAAGTCTTCATTCCTAAAAATATTGCCCCAGTCCTAACACAAGGCCATTTCCGCGCCCATTCAGGATATTGAACCCATAATCTATCCGAAATACAGCATTGTGTGCCCGCTTATAGATCACACGCAAGCCTCCACCAGCGAAAAAAATCAAATTCTCTTTCTGTTGCAGATCCTTGAGTTGGCCCCCCGGCTGGCGCCAGGTCCCAAAATCAGAAAAACCCACTGCCTGACAAGCAAATTGATTCAGCTCAAATAGCACATGCCTGTATTCCATATTCAGCACTGCCACGGCTGTTCCCCGGTCTATCCGATTGCCCACCCCTCGAATGTTGACATGGCTGTCCAGAACAAATGGCGCAAAGGGGGAATCATTGTTGGAGGAAATCCCCAATCGAAGCCGAGCAGCCAGGGTATGTTGCCGCCCCAACCTCTTGAAGTATCGTGTATCATTCAGGATAATGTCAAAGGTACTTTGATCATCCAGATTCCAAATACGCTGGGCATTTAGGGTATTGTCCCATCCTTCCAGATACAAGCGATGGTCTGAAATTCGATTGTATTGATGGACGACCTTAAACAACAATTTTTCCTGTCTGGCTCTCTCCGGGCCTGGTGTCATTTCATTGGCATGACGGGTACTCTTCTCATACACTTCTACAAAGTAATTTCCCCCGACTTCCACTTTGTGAGTAGGCTGAAAGGATCGAATCACTGTTCCCCCCAGACTTGTGTTGCGATATTCATAGAAGACCCCCTCATCCCCAAAATACAAAGGCTCCACAGAGGCCCATCTCACAGCACTCAGGGACATGCCCCATTGGCTTTTGCCCAAATAGGGGATTTTATAAAACAGATTGCCATTGTTCCGGCGATCATTGTTTTGATATACCAGGGCCAATTCCTGTCCTTTTCCCTGTAAGTTCAGTTCCTTGAATCCCAGTTGGAACCAGACATTTCCCCTAATCCCCCCAAAATTCACAATGGGAAATATGGTGATCGCTTCCTCTATCTCAAATACCAATACCTGTCCTTGTGCCAATGTGTCCAATCGAAAGCTTGCCTGGGCAATCGAAGATAGGTTTTGGAGCTGTTGTACATCTCGCTTGATGGTATTCACATTTGCCTCTTCTCCAACCCGACTCTGAATATAGCGCTCCAGATAACTTTGTTTGCTTTTTTTCAATCCCTCAAAGTGAATGGCAGACAGAGGACGGGCCACTCCTTGATTCAGGAGCAAGGAGACAGCAAGGCAACAGAAACAAACAAATGTTTTCACACCGAAATGTACAGCAATAGAGGCAAAAAAACGAACTTATCCTCTTTAGGGACGCTCAAAAAATAACCAGGCGAAATCAATCAACATAGTATTTTTTTTCAAGGGCCTTATCTGTTCACTCGAATCCCGATATTGAAAGTAGAAGCCAATCCATTGTTCCGCTGAAGGAATTGGTTGGTGAAAGAAGAGTAGAGCAATTCTATCTCAAACTTGGAGGTGATTTGATATTTGGTTCCAATCCCTACCTGTGCGAAATAATCATAATTCGGTGTCCAGTAAGGGGAATAACTCGACAAGGCATATACGGTGGACTTGGGCGTAGGGAAATAACTCAAGATCAGGGTTGCTGGCGTTGAGAAGCGATAAAGGGCACCATTATTGGGATTGCCAATGTCTTCGATCAGCAGGTCAACTTCTGTGAACAGGGACAAATTGGACCCTATGCTGATATCATTGAAGAATTGGGTCCACCAGGTTGTGCCGTTCCAGTCAATATATGGTCGGGTATCAGTTCCTTCAAAGTCTTTCCCCAATGGAAAAGACAGGGTGCTTTGTATAGAGAAATTGGACCATGACTTGATCGGTGCCCACCGAATTTTGGGACCAAGAGTGGTCAGACCTTGCCTGCTGGAAGCCAGATCTCCCTGACCAAATACGCCTAGGGGACTGGATGGGAGGTCCGCATTTCGCACACGACGATATCGGGCGTCAATCCCCAGATTGAATCGGCTGTTGATGCCATATAAGACACTCAGATTGCTGGTAAAGAAGGTAGAACGAGCGATACGTTTCCCTTCCCCATTCGCTGTGGTTGTCTGGGTATACAGATTGTTGAACAATTTGGTCTCAATGCTGCCTTTGGGTATGGCAGCAGAGACGACATAGCGGCTGGCATTGTTGCCCGCACCCGCTGAAGCTCTTGATGTTGCTGCCGAAGGGATCTCATTCAGCGTCCAGTCATAGGCATAAAATCCAATTTTATAGGTTGTCGGAATGGGGGTATCTCTATAGCTATTGATGAATTCCAGTGCCTTGGCTTTGCTCCCGCCAAAATCCTTCACATACCACTGAAAAATCTGTGAAAAGTCTACTGATTTCTGCTGCTCATCGACAATGATAAAGGACGCATTGTTCAAGGCTTTGTGGGTCTGAGCAGCGAGTTGAGTCTCCAGTGTTTCTGGTCGATAGGCTACATTCGTAATTGGTGGACACCCTATAGCCCCACACACCAATACAAAATGGTATCTCGAATCTTCAAACTGCTTAAGAAGCAAGTCCTTTTCCAGCTGATTGAGAGTCTGTTTTTGGCCTGCGATTTCATGTTTTTTTGTGTCAAAAAATCCCCCTTGATCAAGTACTGAACTAATAGGATAGACGGTTGAGACACCTTGGATAACCAATAGGTTGTAGGCATTGATATAGAAGGCTTGTACGGTTGAGGCATCCAGCTCTTCTATGCTAGCCGTTGCGATATGTGTGATCAGTTCGGCCAATTGGGGATCATGTTTCGCATTGGCATAATCGACCCGTTCGCCCTTCACATGTTTCTTGAGGAACTGATCTACCTGATCAAAGAAGTGTGCATTTATTGTTGATTGAGCAGTGAGGCCAGAGATCGACAATCCGAACAACAAAAACAAAGAGATCGTGGGCACAATGAATCGCTTCATGAGAATCAATAAATATTAGCGGTAATAAGAATGATATGGTTAATCCGAAGGCAAATATCGGCCTTATGTCTCTACCAAATTGTCGGCAAGCCGCGCATTGAAGCTTTTTATCATTTTTTGACTGTTCACTAGCTGATAAACCAATAAGCCAACTATATGAGTGATTCGATCCCGCCTAGTCCTGATTGAAGCAGGAGGCGTGGACATGGTGTTGCTGATCGGACATTGATTGGTCGAGGCAAAGGTGACGATGGGTGCGAAAGTGCGTAACCTGGCTCAAAAGGATTGGTCATTCCTCCCCGCGAGTATGTATACCTATTGCTACTTCCTGAATTTGACCAATCTCATAAGGCTCTCCCTTTTCCTATGGACCTGCCTCTACAAATCCACATTCATTTTTGTGCGATGGAGTAAGCACCCCGGAAGGACCTAGCAGGGAATCTCCGCTTTCCAAATGAATCATTGATCTCCACTCAACCTTGTTCCCATCCTGAAATTCATATAGCAGACCTCGCCCATGAATACAGCTCGCATTTTGAGGACCCATTTGATAGATAGCATCTGTGTAACCGATGTACTCATCATCAATATAAATATCCGATCTTTCAAAACGGTCGAGTCGTCCCGTCGAATCGTAGACCCCAAGATACAGACTGTAGAACCTTATCTTGGTATAGGTGCAGGAATCATTGGAAACCAGGGTTTTTATATTATAGTTCACTGCAGTCGGGTCCATACATCCTCTGATGACTTCTGGTTCAGGCTCTTCTTGCGGGAGTTCTGGTTCAGGAATATCCTGCTCACAGGCCTGGAGAAGAATGAATAGGATCGCAAATGGAATGATTGATTTTTTCATGGTAATGGTCAGACAAGTGAAATGAAGGATGTTCCTATACCTCTTCATTTTTTCAGACGGACAGCTACCCGAACATGCTGCAAGTGAGACTTCCCGTCGGGAAAAATCATCTTGCAGCATGTTCTCTAACAAAATACCTCTATGGATTTCATTTAGTCCTCATAAGAAGCCACTAGCTTTATCAGATGCCCAAGATTGAATGCCGTCTCAAAGCGATGGTGCTGCTTATTGTCTTGAGTTGCGACGTAGTCGATCGGATAGGGTTCAATATTATCAGCTGCCAGAATGCTCGACTGCTGCCAAAAAGTATGTGAAATGTTTCCGATTCCTGGCAGGACATATGTGTGTTCATTTGCGGCATGCTGCACACCTTGGTTTGTAGGTGACACTTCTTCTGATAAGACAAGAATCTGTGATCCATTTGTCCAGATCGCATATCCATCTTGAGGACGGAGGTGTTGATTCTGTACATAGAAACCCGAAGAGATCTTGCTGACATCCTGAAACAAGACAGTTCCTTGTGGGCTGAGTTGAATATAAGAAGCACGGGCAAAAGAAGCTGTTTGCGCATTCACTCCTGAGAATACAACAGAAAAGAGGAACAAGACGGTAAATCGATGCATGATGGGTTGGTTTTTGGGCGTGAAAGAGTGTTACAACATCTGGCAAATGCTACAGACGAATGCTTGATTATGACCAAGATGTGTATTTGGCTATTGGTATCTCGGGTAGAGAAAAATGTAACCTGGCGAATCAAGGAATCACCCGTTTATTTCTTCAACACTTTTTGTGTCCGTCGTTTGCCACTTTCGAATTGTAGGCTCAGCAAGTATACCCCAGGAAGTCCCCGTAGCATCTTTCTACATCTCAAACTGTTGCCTGATACGTCTTCATGTAACACCACTTGTCCCATGGAGTTGCTGATTTGCATGCTTGTCAGTGGATCAGGGCTATCAACATGGATATTGAGTACTTCCTCTACCGGATTGGGAAAGATATTGATCTCCACAAGATCTTCATGAATCGGTTCCTCATTCTCTCCATCGAATGTGAATACATGTGTTTTTCTCGAATCAGATGCGAGTAGCGTCCTTCCATCTAAAGCCAGATTCCAAGCAAAGGTCTGTCCGGCTCCCTGAGGTTTACGGATGGCAGTTTGGTGGACCCATTCGCCATTGTTGGAGATCTCATAGATATGAATAAAAATACTGGATTGAATAGCTAGCAGTCGATAATCCGCTGCGACAGCCCTTCCAAACCTTCCTTTATAATTTAGTTCGGGCTCCTCAAGAACCTGCACCTGACTCCAACTCCCATCTTCATTTCGTTTAAACACATACACTTTCCCTGTTTGAAATCCAGGAATGT
The DNA here is from genome assembly GCA_039029315.1 of Bacteroidota bacterium. Taxonomy (GTDB): domain Bacteria; phylum Bacteroidota; class Bacteroidia; order J057; family J057; genus JBCCCJ01. The sequence goes on from JBCCGK010000050.1 coordinate 14,596, forward strand.
CCTCGGCTTTGGACAAGGGAAGAAACAAATATTCGCCCACAAAATCTCCTGTAATCTCCCACGACCCCATTCCTGGAGGCAAAGAGAATTCGACATGCTGTATGTTTTCCCACAAATGAGGGCAGGTCTCTTCATAAATATAGATTTTGCCAACACCTAATGGAACGGAATGATCAACTTCTAAAGCATAGTTCCCCTCTATGGCTGCTATGGATCTTTCTCGCTCTCCTGATGAACCACTCATATCCCTGACTTCCACTTCTGATTTTGTCCATTGCCCAGAGGACTGTTTCCTGAACAGATCAGAATTGAGATCTTCATTTAACAACAAATCATCGCTATTCAAAAAAAGGCTTTTTCCAAATCTATTCCCCTCAACCTGCCATTTCTCGATTTGTTGGCTTTCTTGCCACATCCCTTTGTCATCAAGTTCATAGATATAGACAATTTTCTGTCCTGGGACATATGTATCAGTAGAGTTGTAATTTGTGGCAGGTGCGCCAATCACTAGTGTTTCCCCCTCCAGAGCTACAGACCGCCCAAAGTTTCCAACAGGAAAGGGTCTTGAAGGCAGGATTGTCTGTTTGAACGCCCAAACACCATCGGCATTCTCCGCATAGACAAATGCAGCCCCCCCGGAACTATTGATGGAGTTACTATATGTTTCAAAATCTCCTATGATCACTTGACCTCCATGAATGGCGAAGGTTCTTCCAAAATGAATCGGATTAAAATCTGAAGGAGGAGTCAAGGTTCCTACATGCGTCCAGCTTTGAGGATAGATGGAAAGACAACAGAGGCTGAGGAGAAAAGAAAAAATATATTTCATGGTAGAGATTGTTAGGGATGATAGCATATAAACGTGATTCCTCACAAAAAGCTGCATGATGACATGAACTTCGATAAGAGCAGAAGAGGAGAGAGGATCGAGACCAAAGGGGAAAAATCTGCGATTGCAGGCTTGTGGGCTGATGTCTCCCGCTTGCGGGAGAGCGAGAGGGTGGAAGATAATTGCCAAATATAAATATGTCCCCCTATTCAACTCATGTCCCAGTCTCGCCGCCACCATGTTCGCTGACATCGTCGGCTATACCGCCATGATGCAGCGCAATGAGCAGGAGGGACTTGCCAAAGTTCGACGCTTCAGCGAGCTAGTCGAGCATCAGGGCGAGTATCCAACCTGCCTCTGGTGAGTATATCTCCTATCATTAACGACGGGTTTGATACCCGTCAAACAACTCCCAATACCGCGCCTTCATCCCCTCCACATCAATCTTCGTAAAGACGCCAATCTGCCGATCCAGATTGTCATGTGGTGTATTGAAAAGTGATTCTGTTGCCAGACCAGGATCTGCGATCGCCAGAATGCCCGCCACATCCCACATGACCCAATGCTTTTTCTCTTTATCCGTCTTCTGCCAGTCTCGGTCAAATGTTTCCCAACGATTAACCAGATAGTCGGAAATCCCTCCTTTGCCTTTCAAATGTTCATCTACCTCCGTTTTGTCAAAAACCAGATTCCGGGATGTCGAGGCAGTCATGAGTCGAACCTCCAGACCAGCAGTATTCAGCAGCAGGTCTATCGCATTGGGATCATTGAGGGTGTTGAACTCGCGTTTGTTCCAGGTGTTGGTGGCTGGATGGTGCCAGAAACCGAGAAAAGTAACGACTAATCTGGGGATGATGCGGGCTTCCTTAAGGACGGCAGAGGCAATATTAGTAGCCGGTCCCAGAATGACCACATGCAGTTTTTCTCCTTCTGGCATGGCCAGGGCTTGTTCGATGATGAAATCAGCGGCAGCTGAAGCTTGTGGACGGTAGGTACTCACCATCGGAAAATTTGCGCCCATAGGGTGGGGGATCTCCTCTTTTCCCATCAGCCGAAGGATGTCTTCATTCATCTTCTGACTTGCGCCTACTTTGTCCCGAGAGCCACGATTGGCTGTATGCCACTGGGCTGAAGTGATGCCGACGATTTCCAGATTGGGATCGAGCAAAGCGATGGCAATCGCAAAGAGATCATCGACTTCATTGGCCGTATCAGCGTCAACGATGAGCTTGGTCGGGGCAGTGGAGGAATGAGATTTGTTAGGGACAATCAAAGCCGCCTTAGATCCCAATGCCAGCGCAACTGTAGCGGTGGTCCCAGTGAGCCGGAGGAAGTTTCTACGGGTATGCCTATTCATTCAATGAAGATATGGATTTTTGGTAAATCCTCACATCTCCATCCGCGGTGGGTGTACGACAATTTTCCCAATCCGGGGATTTCACTTGTTTCAGAACCTCTTCCGCACTGCCCCGTTTCTCCTTAAAAAGAGAAACAACCCTACTAGCCAAAGCAAGAATGTACCATTCGTTGTATCCCTTTCAACAAGATTCCGTCTATTGATTCCAAGTCTTGTTCCCAGGGGAATAAATGGTTATTTTTGAATAAAGCACAACCATATGGCCAGAGACTATTATCACAACCATGTCAAAGAAGCCTTAGAAAAAGATGGATGGGAGATTACGGATGATCCCTATGACATGAGAGTTGATGGGGTACACTATGAAATTGATCTCGGTGCGGAAGCAATGTTAGGCGCATCAAAAAATGGAGAAAAAATTGCCATTGAGATCAAAAGTTTTGTTGGTAGCTCAAATCTCAGTGAATTCCATCGGGCCGTTGGGCAATTCAATGATTATTTTGTTGCCTTAAGCAGATTTGAACCAGATAGAACTTTATTCCTGGCAGTCCCTGATGAAATCTATTTCAACTTTTTTCAAAAGCAGGTCATCCAGGATTCTCTTAAACGCATTGATGCAAAACTCATTGTTTATGACCCACAATCAAGGAGCATTGTTCAATGGATAAATTAACAACATATCAGAACCTTATCATTGACTATTTACAAGCTTTCGCGAAAAACTCAAAGCTTGCAAATATGCCTGATGTGGAATCGCATGTGATCATTGACAGAGAGAATAAGCACTTTCAGTTGTTAAGAGTAGGATGGCAGGGAAAGCGTTTTGTCTTTGGTGTCGTTTTTCATTTCCAGATCAAGAATGGAAAAATCTGGATTCATCAGAATATAACGGAACATGAGGTCGCAGAGGCGTTTTTGGAAAAAGGTGTGCCCCCAGAAGAGATAGTATTAGGCTTCCGTTCGCCTTTTGCCCGACAATACACAGGTCTAGGCATTGGGTAAAAAAAGCTTCATCTACTTGTTGATCATTCAAAGAAAAAGAGCCACCATCCCGGCAGCTCTTCTTTTGTTTGGATAAATATTAGACCTGCCTAGCCATCTCTTCTACGGCGTCTCTTCGCTTTTGAGCCCGATCCGCCAAAGAGAATCCCGGCTCCCAGCACAAATCCGAAATCATACCAGCCACCATTGTTGTTGATGTCATACATCTGAATGGTGTCGGAGAACAAGGAAATGATGAAGGTCACAGGCGCGATGATGCCATGCCAGACGCCCATCCAGAAGCCACTAGGCGCTGCTTCTACGCAGGTACTGACATCGATAGCCGGAGCCGTACATGCCGAAAAACAAATAATAGCGATTGCAGTGAGAAAAACGAGTAATTTATTCATGAGGGTTAATTCTTTAGGCTTGTGAATAAAGGATAACTCTTGGGAGGAAAGGTCCAACATATATCTCTGCTTTGTCCACAAAATGTCTGACTTTTCAATCAAACTAACCCAAAGAATCGTCGAATAGGAATCTTTGATCGATGGATGAATACCCAGATTTCCAGGATGCAAGAACTGCTTTGTATCAGTTGAGAATGTAACAAATTCTTATTGAGAAGATTTTTCAGATCATTACAGATCAGTATTGGGTCAATTTTTCTATATTTAGCTCACTTTAGATCAATATCAGCTCATACTTATGGATACCAAACTCCAATTTGACCTGCCAACTGCACAGCGCCTGTTTTCTATCGCTGCCCGAATCGATAGATTTCAGGGTAAATGGGAGTTATTGGAAAAGAAGGAAAACCGCTACCTCAAAGAATTAAGATCCATCGCCACCATTCAGAGCATCGGTTCCTCCACCAGAATTGAAGGTGCGACCTTATCTGATGAGGAAGTGGAAAGGCTGTTGCAGAAGGTGGAAATGACAACATTTGACACGAGAGAGAAGCAGGAAGTTCTAGGGTATTACGAAGCCCTGGAGTTGGTCCTGGATCAATATGATTTTATTGAATTTTCAGAAAGCAACATACAAACCCTTCACAATCAATTGCTAAAATTTAGCAGCAGGGATCAACATCATCGAGGAAAATACAAGCAGTTTTCCAATCAGGTAGTAGCTATCTATCCAGATGGAAGCAAAAGAACCCTGTTTCGGACCACTGATCCCAAGGAAACCAAACAAGAGATGGATCTCCTGATCGATTGGGTTCAACAACAGTTGTCCAACGATTCTTTCCATCCATTATTTGTCATCGGCACAGGGATCTATGAATTTTTGTCCATTCACCCTTTTCAAGATGGCAATGGCAGATTATCACGATTGCTCACCACCTTGCTTCTGCTTCGTTCAGGCTATTATTTTGTACAATATATTTCACTGGAACACATTGTAGAAGAGAGAAAATCAGCCTACTACCGGGCTTTGATGCAAGCACAACAATATCGAGGTACAGAGCTGGAGATCATTCATGATTGGATGCTGTTTTTCTTCCAATGTCTGGAGACTCTGATACAGAAACTGGAAACCAAATATAGCAATTACCTCAACATTGGCGGATACCTGAACGAAAGGCAACAGAAATTGCTTCGTTTTATAAAGGAAAATGGTGTGATACGGATTAGAGATGCCATCCTTCACTTTCCAGACACCTCCAGCAGCACGCTCAAAAGAGACCTGAAACTACTGGAAAGTGAGTCATTGATTGAACGAACTGGAAAAGGAAGAAGTACTGCATATAGAATTCAATAAACAGCTTTCAAAAAGTGGGAAAATCTAACTGGGTGCCAATTAATACATTTCCGAAAAGAGCCATTGCACAACTGATGCTCCTCTGGAAGGAACTGCCTATTCTCAAAAATTTATCGCCATGATCAGTTAATTTTTGCATCTTAGTTCTACTATAAGAGTCGCAAAATATTGATTTTCAGCTATGTATATCAATTGCATTGTTTTCATCCTGTATTTTGTATTGACAAAGCAAGCATAAGTCCGAAGCTAAATATCAAGAGATTACAATTGTAAGAATTTCTAGTTAAAGCATAAACAAGCAAATACTAAAAACGGATAAATTCTCATTTTTGATTGATTTTCAACAAAAAACCCTCTTAAAGTAGAATTAGAAAGGCACATTAAAAACATCCTCAACCTCCTTCTTTTCTCTTTTGTAGAACAGTAAGCTTCACCCATGAAACCAATCCTTCCTCCCTTCTTGCTCAGCTTGATCAGTCTTTTGTTTTTTGCCTGCAACCAGGATTCCATTCGACAAGCTGACATCCCCAGCGAGATCATTCTGATCTTTGAGCAAACTCAGGTAAACAATAAAGAAATCAAAGGGGAGTATATGGATGATCATGAGATCGTCCAACAATTCAGTCCTGATTCCAGCCTCGCCCAGGATACAATCATCCTTTCATGTGGAGATGCCCAAAAGGAGGTCGTATTGTTCCAGGGACGTTTCGACCTATTGACCTATTTGTTTCAAAAAGGGGATACCGTCCTCATCTCCTATGAAGGGATTAAACCATATGCCAGTATTCTCAATCGGCAAGATTCGGCTTATTTGGTCAACTATGATCTATTGTGGCGAGAAAGGCTGGCACCGGATAGCTTCCCTGCATTCAGACAAAGTGCCCTCCTTATCTACCTTAACATGCCACAAGAATCCAGATCGAGTGATGATATGATTGAAATTGTTAACCAGATCGCAGAGGATATTCAGGCAAAAACCCTATCACAGCTCACAGAAGAAATACAGCTACTTGATTCTCTCAAAGAAAAAGGGGCTATTCCCGATGATATCTATCGTTATCGAAAAAGCAAAGCTCATTTTCAAGCGAAAGGCAAAGAATTGGAAGCTAGCATTCAGTGTTTTTCAAGGTTTGAAACCAAAGAGCCACTTAAGAAGGAGGATGTCGCCATCTATGAAACAGCAGATGGATTGAAGCTGCCCGTATTTTCAAATGTCTTAGGTGCAGAATATGATTCCCTCTTGTCCATGCAGGCCTATCGAGAGCTGATTCGAAGATACCATGCATATTATGGAAGAAAGGTCAAGCGCGTCACCGAAAGACATGATCACAATGGCATGCCCGGTGCCTTGATCAATCATCCTGATTATCTGGAAAGATATGACAGCATCGAACAAACACCTGTGTTCTCAGATGCAGCTAAGCGATTGATGCTCCAATGGGAACTGGAAAATATCATCAAGCACAAATCCGTCAAAGAGAAAGAACGCTATTTGCGCCGCTTCGAAAGCAGGTTTGCTGACTCAGCCATCATGCAGCAACTTCAGAACACATATGCCATCCAATTGCTAGACACAGGCAATAGAGAGCCTGATCTTGAATTGGTCTCCAGCGACGGTCAAACCATCCTCTATCAGGATCTTCTGCATCAATACAAGGGCAAGGTGATTTATGTAGACTTCTGGTCGAGCAGCTGTAGGCCTTGCATTGGCGAAATACCAGATGGCCATAAACTCAAACAAGCCTACCAGAACATGGATGTCGTTTTTGTGTATATCTCTCTGGATTCAAAAAAGGAAAATTGGGCTACAGCCTGCAAGCTGTATGAGCTATACCAGAGCAGTTATTGGATCAAAAATAAGTTCACCTCTTCTGAATTTGAGCAACTCAATGTCAAGTGGATTCCTCACTATATGATCTATGATCGCGAAGGGAAGCTTGCCATTCCTTATGCGACTCGGCCAAGCGAAGCCGAGACCATTGGTTTTCTTGATCGATATGTGCAAAACTAGGTCTTTTGTCCCAGTGGATATATCAGATTTTCTCCCCCACAACAAAAGCATAATCCCCAGCCTCAACATCAAATTGCCCCACAACTTCCTCCCACTTGCCAGAATCAAGATCCTTTCGCAATTGCTTTAAGCCAGATTCCAATTCTTGCTCATTGGCTTTGAGGCGAAAGGAAGAAATCCCATTCCGAAAATTCTCATCGAAATATCGCTCCGGATGATATTTGCCCGAATACAAAAACAAATCCTGCAAATCCGACTGAACGGAATAGGGCTCTATCTCTAGATTTGTCCATCCTGCTCCTTTCATCGCCCCCAATAGTTGAGCTTCGGTATGCATGAAGGCGTTTGAATCCTTCATCATTTGGGGAAAATAGGCACATAGCCAATAATTGTCCATTTGGCTGGGGAATCCAGTGAGTATCACCCATTTTCCCTTGCTCACAACCCGATAGACTTCCTCCATGCCCCGCTCAAGATCTGTCCAATGGTGGAGGGTCAAGGTCGCCACAGCTCCATCAAAATGCGCATCAGGAAAGGGGATCGCCTCAGCAGATGCTTGTGTCCAGGAAAGGGTAGGGGCCTTGCTTTTTGCTTTAGAGAGCATCTCTTCTGAAGGATCTACGCCTAGTAGATTCACCCCCATGTTATGCAATTCAAGCGTGTAATTGCCCGTCCCACAACCGATGTCCAGGTATTGTTTGCCTGGCTCAGGGACGAGAAGTGCGTATAGGCGTTCTACCAAATAAGGATCTGCCTGGCGGGTTTGGTTGTATGTTATTCCGATTCGGTTATAGACTGGCTCTGACATAAGGCACAATGTATTTTCCTGCGGGTGGAGATGAAACGGGCGTGGGGAGGATGGCATGCAGGGAAGGCCTTGGGTTAGCCCGTTTCGATTTTTTGCGCCACTTTTTTCTAAAAAAAGTGGCAAAAGTCCTCAAAACAAACTCATCTGCCCCCCTTGCTCTTCCTTGATCCCCGGAATGGCCAAATCCAGTCCGAATCGCTCATTCAGCTTCTCGATCATATGGCTTCCCAACTGAGAAGCTAGCAAATCTCCCGGCTCATGCGCGAAGACATAGAGGGTTTCCAGGCCATTGTCCACCCATACTGCCAGTCGATCCATCCAGGCATCCCAACGCGTATAGTCTGTCGGATGGAGCGAGTTCCCCACAAATCGCAACATCGCCATGCGATTACTCAGACACATGTGAAGTACATCTCTTCGACCGGCTACATCCGTGATGACTGCTGCTACATTCCTTTCTTCCAACACATCACTCACAGCTGGCAGCAACACATGTTCCTGAAACCAGTCTTCATGTCGAAACTCTATCGCCAGGGGAAAAGCTGTGGGCCATTGCTGAAGGAACTGCTTGAGGTTCCCAAATTGATTGGGACCAAATGATTCGTGCATTTGGACAAAAGAGCAGCCCAGTTTTTCCTCAAAATGGGAGATCGCATCCACGAATTGCATGATCTCCTCTGAGCAATTGATCAGTTTGCGATAGTGAGAAATGATCTGAGGGATTTTCGGACAAAACACAAAATTGTCGGAAGCGGATTCTTTCCATTTTGTCACTTGCTCGGCTGTGGGAATCCGGTAGTGGGTCGTGTTGAGTTCGATGGTGTTGAAGGATCGGGAATAATGCGACAAATATTCCGCGGGTTTGGTTCCTTTGGGGTATAACTCACCAACCCACTCCTTGCTGGACCAGCGCGGGCACCCAATGTAAGCATCCAGGCCTGTACGGGCTGGCTGCCGACCGAGTATATCCAGACTTCGGTCATTGGTCGAGGGAAGTTCGAACGTGAGCTGGCTGATATCGGGAAGCTTGCCAAATTTCATGCAAAAGACGCTTTGATTTGACGAAAAAACATGCTGCTCACTAACAGCAGGGCACATACCACGGCAGTTGTCATCAGCAATTGAGACTCGCCTATGCCCATCCGAAGATGCTTGATCCCAATTCCCCACAATGCCCAGATGCCCACCGCCCCAAAGATCCGATCTCCTCTCCCCATGATCATGAACATGCACAGGATGGTCGCCAGTCCAATCATAAACAGAGTCCATACCTCAAAGGAAATCCCCCAGCCATTCCACTCAATGGAGACCAAATAGGACGCAACATTGGCGATGATCGCAATCGAAATCCAACCGAGGTATAAGCTGAATGGGACATGCAGCAACCATCGCTCCCATGGATTTCGCGGACGTTTGTTCCCGATTCCAAGATGGATGTAGATGATGAGTAATGATCCCAACAAGGCAGCCATCATCATCAGGGCCAAGCCCAGACGCTCTGTCAACCAGGCCACAAGCCAAACAATATTCGCAGCACAGGAGAGACCAAACCATCCAGTAATTTTCAACAAAAGGGGAACTTGTTCCTTGCTTTTGCTGAAGATATCTCTGCCCTGATAGATCACAAATCCGAGTAAGGAAAGATAAATCAGTCCCCAAATCCCAAAGGTATAGCTCGCTGGGGAAAACAGGGTATCATATTTATCGGAAACGCTGCCTACGGTATTGCCATCAATGCTTCTTGTGCTGACAAGCATATTCATCAGGATCATTGAGATCAAGGCAATGAAGTTGCTGATTTGAAGCAAGGGTTTCAGGAGGTTCATAAAAGAGTAGTAGCAGCAGGGCTTATCTCACCCTTTTTCGTCGATTCTTGATAAAATCTTCAAAAATGTATTCACCCAAGCCCTGAAGACTTGTATAAAAGGCACGGCCATTGTTCACTTCTGTGAACTCTCGCACGAACTCGACCAACCAGCTATCTCGCGCAATCATAAAGGTCGTGATGGGAATTTTTAGCCGACGACATTGTGCTGCAAGATTCAGGGTTTTGTTCAAAATCTTCCGGTCAAGCCCAAAACTATTTTTATAGTACCGAATCCCTTCCTTGATACAGGTAGGTTTGCCATCGGTAATCATGAAGATCTGTTTGTTACTGGCTTTGCGTCTTCTCAGGAGGTCCATTGCCAGTTCCAGACCAGCCACAGTATTGGTGTGATAAGGGCCTACTTGCAGATACGGAAGGTCCTTGATCTTGATTTGCCAGGCATCATTGCCAAAGACGATGATATCAAGGGTATCTTTGGGATACTTGCGCATGATGAGTTCGGAGAGTGCCATGGCTACCTTTTTGGCGGGAGTGATTCGGTCCTCTCCGTACAGAATCATGGAATGGGAAATATCGATCATCAGGACCGTCGCCACAGTGGTCTTATGCTCTTTTTCTCTCACCGCCAGATCATCCTCTGTCATGGTGAAATCATCTATCCCATGATTGATCTGTGCATTGCGAAAGGATTCTGTAAAGGCAATGTTCTCTACCGGATCGCCGAACTCAAATTGCTTCAATTCGCTCAGGGGTTCATCTCCAAATCCGACATGTGTACTTCTGTGTTGTCCACGACCAGATCGCTTCAGTTTTCCAAAAATCTCTTCCAGGGCGCTTTGGCGAATGCTCTGTTCTGATTTGGCCGTGATGACAAATCCTCCTCCTCCCTGATTGTCGTCCTCAATATAGCCATTGCGTTTGAGGTCTTCGATGAAATCGCCCATGCCGTACTCATCATCTGTCAAACCATACTGACGATCCAGTTGATTCATCCAATCCAATGCTTCCGCCACATCGCCGGAAGTATAGGTCAGCAGTTCCATGAAAATCTTCAGTAGGCGTTCAAAAGGGTCTCCCTCTTTGCCTCGGGGAATATACTTATGAAATCGGTATCCTAGCATAGGTTAAAGATACACATTCCCTGCAATGTTCTCCAAAAAAGAATGCCCCCCATATGGGAGGCACCTGAGTGACCGTAAAAACTGCATTAAAGCTATTAATCATAATCTCAATGATCCTTATTCACGGTTGACCCAGGTCTGGATTTCTGTCCCATTGTCCAGTTGGACAAAGAGTTGATATTGCTTATCCTGAACATAATCACTGATGTCGACATTCCATCGTTTTCCAAGGTCGAGGGCAGGATCTTTCTCCGTATACACCAGATCTCCTGCTCGATTGTAGAGGCGAACCCATTCAGGTTTGTGCTCTTTGATAGATCTCCAGATGACGTGCAAGGAATCTCCATGCATTTTGGCATTCATATATTCATCTGCCTGGTCCAGAGACAGGGGAACATACTCAATCACATAGTCTGAAGATGCCTCTTCTTTTTGTGTTATGCAGGCTATCAGTCCACAAGCAAACACACAAGCAAGGAAATAAATAATGTGAACGTGTTTGGAAAGGGTTGCGTTCGTTCCTTTGTTCATGGTAATAGGCTTTACGTCCAAATACTGGAAAAATTCTGGAAGCCGTTGTGTGTCGGAAGAAGAAGTCCTATTGTTATACCCTACGCATGGCAAAGAACATATGTTTCAAAATACGAACTTTTCATGAAATCTACAACTCAGCTTCTTTCTCCAAATTGATCTACTTTCTACACGAAATCTAGACGCATCAGGTTGGGATTTTCCATATCTTTACAAAAAATGGCAAGAATCCCCCAACATATCGTCGATCAGATCTACAATGCCATCGATATTGTAGAGATTATCTCTGATTATGTTACGCTCAAAAAGAAGGGAGCCAACTTCTGGGCACTCTCTCCATTTTCAAATGAAAAAACGCCCTCATTTGCAGTCAATCCTGTCAAGGGCATCTACAAAGATTTCAGTTCACAGAAAGGTGGCAATGCCATTAATTTTCTGATGGAGGTAGAGGGATATACCTATGCCGAAGCCCTCAAGCATATTGCCCGCAAGTATGGCATTGAAATCGAAGAGGAGGAAGAGACGCCAGAAATCAAGGAGGCCAGAGACAAACGCCAAAGCCTCTTCATCGTCAATGAATTTGCTGCACGTTTCTTTCAGAAGCAATTATTAGAGACAGATGCTGGTCGCAAAATCGGGCTGACCTACTTCAAGGAACGAGGAATCCTGGAATCCACCATAGAGGAATTTCAGTTGGGATACTCTCCTGAACAATGGGAAGCTTTTGCACAAGAAGCCATCCAACAACAATACAAAGAAGAATATCTTCTGGAACTGGGATTGGTCAGCAAGTCTGAGAAAAATGGCAAGTTGTTTGACCGATTCCGCGACAGGGTGATGTTTACCATTACCAATCAGGTTGGAAAGGTGGTCGGATTTGGTGGAAGAATCCTCGGCAATCGAAAAGATGTTGGCAAATACATCAACTCTTCTGAGTCCGACATCTACCATAAGAGTCAGATTCTCTATGGCCTATATCAGGCAAAAAAACATATCCGGGACGATGATCTCTGTATCCTCACCGAAGGATATATGGACACCATTGTTCTCCACCAAAATGGCATCAAGCATGTGGTGGCTTCAAGTGGGACTGCCCTTACGATTGAGCAAATCCGGCTGATCCGACGATTTACCCGCAATGTCCTCATGATCTATGATGGAGATGCTGCAGGTGTCCGGGCATCTTTACGGGGAATCGATCTACTGATCAAAGAAGAGATGCATCCTCAAGTGCTGGTCTTGCCTGACAATCATGACCCGGACTCTTATGTGAGCGAATTTGGTCCACAAGCATTTCTGGACTGTATCTCCAAAGAAGCCTTGTCTTTTCTGGATTTCAAGTTACAAATTCTTCGTCAGGGAAGTGTGGCAGGAGACCCGCGAGCAGAAGCTGAAATTGTCAAAGGCATGGCGAGTACAGTCGCTCAGGTAGCAGATCGGGTCCAACGACAAATGTACATTCGACATGTCGCACAGAAAGTCGACGTCACCGAAGCGCTGATGACGCATGCGGTAGAGGAAGCGCGCCGACAAGTCAACAAACTGGAAGCCCGTGAGCGGAAACGGGAAGCCTACAAAAAGCAGCAAGAAGATCCCGGAGAAGTCAAATCGCTGGATGGCTTCAAACAACTCAAGTTGGCCCATCAGGAGCGAGAACTTCTGCGAGTTCTGATCAATTATCCGGATAAATCTATCCCGGATATGGCAGAGGATGATTCTTTGGAGGATGAGGAAGGAAATCCTATTGAGTATGAGCAAATCCCCTTAATCGAGATTTTTCTGGTAGAGTTGGAAGGATTGGTATTTGAGAACCAAATCTATGAACAACTCAAGCAGGAGATCTTCCAGGAGTTTGAGGAGAAAGGCTCAGTAGATATCAATCGTTGGCTCAATCACGAAAAGGACGATTTGCGCAAAATCGTGTCAGAATTGATGATATCCACACATGAGATCAGCCCAAACTGGCGCAAACATGGGGCCTTTGTTCTCGATCTGGATGAGAACATCAGACGTACCGTGGAAGGGCCATTATTTCACTATAAGAATCGGAAAGTCGAACAATTACTCAGCGAATGTCAGGCCAGTCTGAAAGCTGCGCAAGAAGCGGAAAAATTCGAAGAAGTCGAGGAATTGCTGGAATCCTATGTATACCTGACGAATCTGCGGAAAAAGATTTTTGAGAAAATAGGAACAGAAGGGGCCGTGAGGGGAAGTGATGCGCATTTGTAGCTGAATCTTTAGCTGACCACAGCAGAAGAATTTTCATAGGGATGATTGGCAGACCATCTCCCTTGTTCCCCTATCTCAGATAGACAGGCATCCTCTTTGGCAAACTCACCCACAAAAAAGCAGGAGCTTTTTGACAAAGCTCCTGCTGTATGATGATGCAGAGGAAATACGGAAAGCTCAAGAGATGCGCTTATCTCTGCGATTCATTCATATGCTTGATCCACGGGGGAAGATCGGTCCAAAAGCTATGTGGGAATCATCCCGACTTTCCACATCTCGCTCAAGTCTTTGCTTCCTCCTCCAGGGCGAGGCACATCCTTGATGTCTTCCTGAAGAATCAGGAATCTATTCGTTCGGATGAGCCTGTACAAATGGATAATTGGTCATCCTTTTTTTTCCTGCAAAATTGTATATGCCTCTTTGACCGGATCATTGAAAGCCGCGCCTCCATTTTTATCCATCCCAACAATCGTTAAATCGATGTTGTGGATCTTGGCTTTGTCTTTGAAATCAGCAATGATCTCTCGTACATCATAATCGATAGAAATGGACCGACTTGCATCAATCAATACTTTGGTATTGGCTGGAATCTCATCCAGGGTCTTCATGATATTGGCACGGTTGAGGAAGGAGACATCCTCTGACAGTCTGATGACGATGGATTCATCTTTCTCATCTGTTTGTTTGGAAACAGAATATGGCATTCTATAGTTGTTCATCAGGATGGTAAAGATGGCCACAGCCATTCCAAGGCCAATTCCAATCAGCAGGTCAGTTGTTACAATTCCAATGATGGTTACCATGAATGGAATGAATTGATACCAGCCATTCTTATACATTTGCTTGAAGAGAGAAGGCTTTGCAAGCTTAAATCCAACAGCAAAGAGAATAGCAGCGAGTGTTGCAAGTGGGATCAAATTCAACACCTTTGGGATAAACATCACAGACAGCAACAACATAAATCCATGAAAGATGGCTGACTGTTTGGTACGGCCGCCAGACTGAATGTTGGCAGAACTTCTGACAATTACCTGTGTAACGGGCAAGCCTCCTATCAGGCCGGAGAGCATGTTTCCAAGTCCTTGCGCTTTCAGCTCGCGATTGGTAGGCGTCACACGCTTATATGGATCAAGCTTGTCTGTTGCTTCCACACAGAGTAGTGTTTCCAAACTCGCAACCACAGCGATGGTTATAGCCACCACATACACTTCTCCATTTGCCAATTGTGTGAAATCAGGGAAGGTAAACAGAGAAAAGAAGCCCATGATATTATCAGCAACAGGAAGCTGCACCAGATGTTTGGTATTGATCGCCAAAGAAGGGAAAGCGGATTTGAACAACTCGTTCAGCAGTATACCTGACACAACCACAACCAGCGGTCCCTGAATCAACTGAAATACTTTCTGACGCTTCATGAATGGACGCTCCCACAAAATCAGGATTGCCAGAGACAAGAAAGCAATGATCATGGCTCCTGGGTGTATATAATCCAACATATTGAACAGCTCGGAGAAAGTATTCTGCGAATCTTGCTGGGCAAATGTCAGGCTTCCTTCAGGCACTTTGTCATACCCGAAGGCATGAGGAATCTGTTTTAGAAAGATGATAATCCCAATACCCGCCAACATGCCTTTGATGACTGAGGATGGAAAATAGTAGCCAATGATCCCTGCTTGAAGAAATCCTAATATCATCTGAAACAAGCCCGCCAGAACGACAGCTACCAGAAAAGTTTCCCAGGCTCCTAGAGAGGAAATCGCACTTAGTACAATGACTGCCAGGCCTGCGGCAGGACCACTAACGCCGATAGGTGAGCCACTGACCACTCCCACCACAATTCCACCTACTATGCCCGCAATGATTCCAGAAAACAGGGGAGCTCCGGAAGCCAACGCGATTCCCAGGCAAAGGGGAGTTGCCACCAGGAATACCACAATACTCGCAGGAAGGTCGTATTTGACATTCGCCCACATGCTTTCCGATGTTTGTTGAAAGTTTTTCTGCTGTTGTTTTGCCATCACTGATGAAGTTGTTTGCTCTTTAAATCGCAAAAGTGAATACTGTTAATGAATACTATATAAAAATCAGATTAAAATCAGATTAGAAAATCATTAATCTCTGACATTTAAGGTTGCAATCGGAAAAAGTAAGGTACAAGTCGTGCCTTTGTTCAATTCGGATCGATAGTGGATCGATCCATTATGAAGCTTGACAATTTTGTTGACCATGGTAAGCCCTATGCCATGACCTTCTTTCCCGCGCACATTGTTCGCACGAAAAAAAGGCTCAAAAATATTTTCCATATCCGCTTGTGGAATTCCGACCCCTCGATCTGTTATTTTGATGAATAAATGATTGTCCATTCGGCCATAACTGATGCGTACCTGTTGATTGTCGGAATATTTGTACGCATTCTCCACCAAATTAAATAATGCCACCCGCATCAGACTGCGATTGCCCACGATGGAACAATCATCCAGTCCTCTGTCAAATTGCAGCCTCATTCCTTCAGGAGGAAACTCTTCCAGAATTTCCAGCATCAGCTGATCCAGGCAGATCGGCTCTGCATCTGGCAGGACAAGGTGTGCCTCTGCTTTTTCCAGGTCCAACAGCTGATTGATCAGCAGTTGGAGGCGATCTGCTTCCTCCTGAATAATGCTTAAACTGACCTTGTATTCTTCTATACTTCTATCCTTGATCAGGAGAACATCTGTGGCAGCACCGATCGCGGTCAGGGGAGTTTTCATTTCATGGCTGGCATTTCGAACAAATTGCCGTTGTGCTTCAAAGGATCTCTGAAGTCGATCCAGCATTCGATTAAAAGCAATGGCAACTTTTCCGATTTCATCCAAAGGGTTATTGACCTGTAGGCGCAAATCCAGTCGCTCGGCACTAATATGGCTTGCCTGATAGATTTTATTCTCCAGGGGCTTCAGGGCCCGGATGATCCCAATACGATAGACGATCACCTGCCCCAGAATCAAAAAGGCTCCCCCAAACAGCAACATCCTTTTCAGGAAATTCAGTTTACTATTCCCAAAGGTATCCAGAGCTGTGACGACTACGGCATATTCGCCAGTAGGCAGATTGTAATACCTGCCGACTCCCTGGGCTTCCCCATGCCAGAATCTGACCAGCTTTTCATTCTGGATTCTTTCTGCAAATTGAGGGGGGAACATGCGTTCCAGGGAGTCCAGGCCGCTCGGTCGCAAACTTATAGCGTACTCCTTTTCTTCATCCAGGGTTTGTAAAAACTTGGCACGGATGGACTGACGCATAGCCTCATTTTCCAGAAACATTAATTCGGTTAGAGATACGCGTTCTTCCAACCTGCTAAAAAATTGCTGCTCGTAAAATCTGGCGGTAAAAAAGTATAGCAATACCCCAAGGGCCGCAATGGATACAATCCCTGTGATGGATAAAGTATACGTTAGTCGATCTCGAATCTTCATATAATGCTATTCCGATTAGGATCATGAAGCCTTCAGCAGATAGCCCATTCCCACAACTGTGTGGATAAGTTTCTGACCAAAAGGTTTGTCAATTTTCTTGCGAAGATACGCCATATAGACATCTACTACATTCGTTCCGAGGTCAAAATGCACATTCCAGACATTCTCCAGGATTTCCATTCGATTGACCACCCGGTTTTTGTTCTGAATCAGATATTGCAATAAGTAGAATTCTTTGGCAGTCAGTTTGATTTGTTGACCCGCCCTGATAGCCGTTTTCAAATCCAGATCCAGTATCAAATCTGCTACGGCCAGCTGATTTATCGGGTTGGCTTTCCGGCCTCTACTGCGCGCGAGCGAATTGACCCTGGCAAGTAATTCTCTGAATTTGAATGGTTTGCCTAGATAATCATCTGCTCCCGCATCAAATCCCTTCACAAGATCATCTGTTTCATTTAAAGCTGTGAGCATCAAGATTCGGGAATCGACTTGGACTTTTTGCCTCAAGCGTTTGCAGATTTCAAGGCCGTTGACGCCTGGCAGGATCAGGTCAAGGATGATAACATCATATTGATTCCGACTCGCAAGGTGTAGACCAATGTCACCGTCAAAGGCTTGCATGACCTCATATCCATTTTCTTCCAGCCCCTTTTTGATAAAGCCAGAAATAGACGCCTCATCTTCAATCAACAAAACATTCATATCAGTCAAATAATCCGGTCTTATTCCTTCTGTCAAACAAACAAAGATGTAATTTTGTTTTCAATTGTGAGGGTTTTGGCAAGCTACACAGGGGTTCTTTTATTTCGTTCATTCTCTCTCATCTTCCCAAAACGATCAGACCATGCCCAGATCAGTATGAACGCAAATGAACAGGGACATAAAGCGACTGTTCGTTCTCCCTGCAATATACATAAGTCTCCCCCTAACCAGCAAATAATCAATTGGTTAAGACCAGATATCTTTCATCAGTCCTGCCAAATTGAAGAATCTCGAGCACAGATATGCCAGAGGACAAGTACCTCAGGTCAAGTTCCAGCTTTTGTTCCTTCGCGACCATGGCATCTATTTGAGTTGAAACAAGACAAATAGCTTCACCAAATCCCAAAATATTTCCTTCTTGGTTTTCCTCCTTCCTCGAACCCCTGTATCTTTGCCCACTTATTCCAAACAACCTAAACTGACCTATGAGCAAATCCTCTCCCAATATCCTGATCAGCAATGATGACGGGATACAGGCTCCCGGTATCTTACGCCTGGTAGAAGTCGCACAAGAATTTGGAACTGTAACTGTCGTCGCACCAGATAGTGCCCAAAGTGGCATGGGGCACGCCATCAGTGTCGGAAAACCACTGAGACTCCATCATGAAGTATTGCAGAATGGCCTTCCTGGATATGCATTAAGTGGCACGCCTGCCGACTGTGTTAAGTTTGCCACTGGAGTCTTGATGGATGAACTGCCTGACCTGATTCTCTCCGGGATCAATCATGGTGCCAATTCCTCTGTTAGCAGTCTGTATTCTGGCACACTCTCTGCGGCAAGAGAAGGCTCCGTGCAGGGCTTGCCTTCTATTGGGTTCTCTCTTTGTCATTTCGATGAAGCGGCAGATATGTCTGTGGCTCAAGAAGTTGCTAGAGTGATCATCCGTGCAGCACTTGATCGCCCGCTGGCCCCTGGCAGATTGCTCAATGTCAATATTCCCTTCCTGTCTACCTCTGACCTCAAAGGCATCAAAATCACCCGACAGGCCAAAGGCAAATGGACAGAGGAATTTGACGAAAGAGAAGATCCCTTTGGCAGAAAATACTATTGGCTGAAAGGGCGATTCGACCTGATGGACGATGGAACCGATACGGATGAGTATGCCCTTAATAATGGTTATGTTTCGGTTACGCCTATGATGCACGATCTTACCGCCCATCCTCAAATGGCAGATCTTGTTTCCTGGAATTTGTCATTGTAAGTTCGTTCGTATGAAACTGTATGTCATTGCTGGCGAAGATTCTGGAGATCTCCATACGGGGAATCTGATTCAGGCCCTGAAGGTCCGCCAGTCCGAGATACAGTGTCGTGGAGTAGGAGGGGAGCATATGAAATCCGCCGGAACTGAACTGGTCGCCCATGTCAAAGACATCAATTTTATGGGCTTCTGGGAAGTGATTCGCAATCTGCGGACCATTCGTCAATTGTTCCAAACTGTGCAGTCAGACATCCTTTCCTGGCAGCCGGATGCTGTTCTGTTGGTCGACTATCCCGGATTCAATCTTCGCATGGCTCGCTTTCTCTTTGAGCGAGGGATTCGGGTGTTCTATTACATCTCTCCGCAGGTCTGGGCCTGGAAAAAGGGCAGGGTCAAAAAAATCCGACAGTATGTAGAGCGCATGTTTGTCATCCTGCCTTTTGAGCAAGACTTTTATGCCAGAGAAGGTGTGGAGGTTGATTTTGTTGGGCATCCCCTGCTGGATGTGATTGAGGAACAAACGGAAACCAGATCCAATAGCAAGCCAATCATTGCCCTCTTGCCAGGAAGCCGAAAGCAGGAGATTTCTCGCATGCTAAAGCCCATGTTGGCATTGGTCTCCAGATTTCCTGACTATGACTTTGTGGTTGCTGGTGCCCCGAGCCAAACAGAGGCCTTCTATCGGTCACTCATGGGGAATCATCAGGCAGAACTTCGGATGAACCAGACCTATGATATCCTGCAAGAGGCTTCCTATGCCGTCGTTACCTCGGGAACAGCAACTTTGGAAACGGCTCTGTTTCGGGTGCCAGAGGTGGTCTGCTATCGCGGCGCATGGATCTCCTATCAGATTGGCAAGCGATTGGTGAATGTGGACTATATCAGTTTGGTGAATTTGATTTTGGGTAGAAAAGCTGTGGAAGAACTGATTCAGGGAGCATTTACTCCTGATCGGGTAGAGAGAGAATTACGAAAATTGATGAAGAAAGACCGTCGAGCAAGCCTTCAGGAGGCGTATGCTGAGTTGAGGACTTTGTTAGGAGATTCTGGTGCGTCCGGCCGTACGGCTGAATTGTTACTTGAGAGGATACACGCCAGAGAAGGACAAACAGAGAAATAAATTCCTGTATCCTTGGGCCTAAGTTTGACTTTGGCCAGACTTGCCTGTAACAGATTTACAGCTGAGGTGTTTATTTTGTTCGTGCCCCTCCAGCTCGATGGGATTGTTTGAAGGTTTCCACTTGTCAGTAGCACCCCACATAGCTATCATATTCATTGGCTGAGTTAGGATACAGAGGGGATTGGCTCTGAAAATGGCTACGGCTGTCTCACTCTGCTTCTGTTGCATCAACAACTCCTAGCCAAACATATTGATCATCTCTTCATGAATCATACCTGTTTGTTGGCAATTTGTTAGATGTTTCAGGATACGCTCTTCCTATCGATGAGCAGCATTGTCCATCAGCAAGGTATTTATTCGTCAATAATTTCCACATGGAATCAGCAATGCTTATTGCTTATTGATCAATGTTTCCTTACTTCAATTCCCGCTCAAACAACTCAAAAATTCTCCTGTACTCATCTGCCCAGCTACTCGCCTCCCGAAATCCATGACCTTCCATCGGAAACATGGCCACCTCCCATTGATCTTTGCCAAGTTCGATCAAGCGCTGAGTCAAACGCACCACATCCTGAAAGTGCACATTGGTATCGATCATCCCATGACAAATCAACAAAGCATCTTCCAGACCTTCTGCATGATAGATTGGAGAGCTCCGTACAAACGCAATACTGTCCGTTTGCGGGGTATTCAGAATAGAAGCGGTATAGCCATGATTGTAATGTGCCCAATCTGTGACCGGTCGCAGGGCAGCCCCCGCCTTGAACACACCTGGCTGGGTAAACAATGCCATCAGTGTAATGAATCCTCCATAAGAACCGCCATAGATTCCGATTCTCTCCGGATCAACATTGTATTTGTCTGCCAGTAATGTTGCCCCATCGATATGATCGGAGAGGTCCTTGTCTCCCATATACCGATAAATTCCGGTTCGACAATCCCGTCCATATCCTGCGCTTCCCCTATAGTCGATATCCAGCACTGTATAGCCTTGATCTACCAATAGATTGTGGAACATATATTCCCGGTAATAGCTACTCCACCACTTATGCGCATTTTGCAAATAGCCGGCTCCATGAACGAATATGACCGCTGGACCGGGTTTTATCGTGCTTTGGGGACGATACAATCTGGCATGAACCTCTACACCATCCGAGGCTGGGAACCGAATGAATTCTGGCTCTCTCCACGCATAGGCCTGAAACTCCTCAGTGGTTGATTCGGTCAACTGATTAGCTTTCGCCCGTGCTTTATTTGGTTGAAGGAACAACTCCCAAGGCCTGTTGCTGCCAGAGTTGAGAATCGCCAATTGGGTTTCATCTGGCGAGAGAACAACCTGATTGTTGCCTGAGAGGGAAGTAATACGTTTTCTTTTGCCTCCCTTCACGGGCATCTGATAGAAGTGTCGCTGCCCGAAATCTCCTTCACTTGAGGTAAAATAAAAATGCTTCTCATCCTTGGATAGAAATGGAGCAAATACCTCAAAGGTTCCAGATGTCAAGCTTTCTTTTTCTCCTGTAATCACATCTACTGCATACAGATGAGAAAAGCCTGACGCTTCAGACTGAAACCAGATCCTCCGCTGGTCTGGCATCCATCCAATTGCTTCCTGGCTGCCAATCCAACGAGAAATACCCGGTCCATCTATCCAGGCATCATCATGTTGTCTATCCAGATTCCTCAATTGGCCAGTATTGGGGTCCAGAACCATGATCCAGCGGTCCTTGAAGTCCAAAGAGCGAACGACGACCACTGCATGACGGCTATCCCTGGACCAAATGGGTCCCAGGATCATCACCTTGCGAAGCGGGCCTTCTGTGGTATCTTCGGCTTCCCGATAGTCTGCCAGATAAGCTGGTCGATCATGGATGCCTGGAATGGATTCTGTATCCACCATATAGACCGTGTCCTTGCTTCGATTGTAGACCGCAAATTCATAGGTATCCTGTGGGCTTCCTACCTTCGGTCTGGCTCGCAGGTCATCCGTATAGCCAGATTCGCGGATATAATCAGGCACAGAGGTGTATTCTGCACCTTGAGCAAAACTTCTCAACCGAAAACTAACAAATTGCCCATCTGGACTGATCTGCAATTGCTGCATCGTCCTGCTACCATAATAGAATCGCTTCATGCGTTCCTCTCGCTCTTCTTCCATCACAGCATCTTCTGCCTCCTCTGCCTCTTTCCTTTCTCGAAGGATTCCAATCAAATTTAGTTCTTCTTGCTGGACCCACTCTCTTTGGGCACCGCCGGCTAATCCTCTTCCTTTGGGAGGTTTATTCCCAACACGGAAGTCCGTCAATTGCTCAGTCCAGCCTTCTTCGATATGCCATTGAAAGATATTGTTATTTTTTTGATAAAAAACAGAGCCTTCATCAATAGAAAATTGTGGTTGACTCTCTCTGGCAATGGTTTTGGTAATGGGTGTCTGCTCGCCTGTTGGCAGATCGAGGAGATACAGGTCTCCGTTTTTGGCAAATACTTTTCTGCTTCTCTCCAGATTGTAGGCTCCACTTCGAGGAAGCAATGCTTTGCGATCAGCTCGGGAGACTTTATCTATTTGGGTATTCGGCAAGCTGATTCTGTATAATGAGTCTCCAGGGGTATTGTCTGGATTCCATCGAAAATAAAGATGCTTACTGTCCTCAGACCAAAATACTCCTTGTGGAGATTTTCCAATCCAATCATAGCCTTTCATGATTGTTGGCAGGTCCAACTCTTTTTGTCCGGCACTTGAAGGTGCCTGTGCCCACAAGGCTCCAAGACCTATTACAAAACAGAAAGAAAGAAAGCTGTAGATTCTCATTTACTATTCTTGCTTAAGTAACGTTATTTGAATAGAATCACTGGCAAGTTAGCTGAAAATTCTCCTGAAATGCGAAAGTCTCTGCTGATTTTTGATTTTGACGGGACCATTGCAGATACATTGGTGGTCGCGGAACAAGTTCTCAACGAAACGGGGAGAGAATTTGGCCTGCCGCGTATCAGTCGCCAACAACTGATGGAATTCAAACACAAGAGTATACCTGAACTCCTCAAATTATCCGGTTTGAGCTGGATTCAGCTCCCTTCTTTTGTCAAAAAACTCCGTAGCCGATTCAAGTCTCATGCAAAACAGGTAAACCCTATTCAAGGGATGCCTGAAATATTATCGACCCTCAAGACCCGTGGCTATCGGATGGAGATCCTTACGTCCAATGCCCAGGAAGTCGTTCAATGTTTTCTTCAGGATCATGACTTGTCTGTCTTTGAATTTGTGCATGCACCTGATTCCATCTTTGGCAAATCCAAAGCCTTGAAGAATATCCTGAAACGGCGCAAACTCTCTGCCTCTCAGGTTGTCATGATCGGAGATGAGCTGCGTGATGTAGAAGCCGCACAAAAAGTGGGCATGGAGTCCATTGCTGTAACCTGGGGATTTAACTCAGAACAACTCCTGCGCAAGGGAGGGGCCAACCATATTGTTACCAAGCCAGATCATTTGTTGCAGCTTTTGTAAAATAGGCTGATCCTTGGAGCTCGACCAACAAAAAACCAGCACAGACTCATTCAGTCTATGCTGGGAATAATGTAGGGAAAATACGTATGGGAGACGTATGTTCACATTACTTAGATCCTTGTGCCTTCAGCAGGTCTCTGATTTCTGTTAACAGGTTTTCTTCTGCGCTTGGTGCTGGAGGAGCTGCTGGTTCTTCTTCCTTCTTCTTCTGTGAGGCATTATAGGCTTTCAGAATCATGAAGATTGCAAAAGCAACAATCAGGAAATCCACCACATTCTGGATGAAAGATCCATAGGCAAACACTGCTGCTCCAGCTTCCTTGGCAGCAGCTATAGTTTCATACTGATTTCCGTCCAATGACCAGAACAAATCTGTAAAACTTACTCCTCCCATAATGATGCTAATCACAGGCATCAGGAGATCATTGACGAGGGAAGTAATGATCTTGCCGAATGCTCCACCGATAATGACAGCTACTGCCAAATCGAGAACATTTCCGCGCATAACAAATTCCTTAAATTCTTTCAGCATGATTTTGTTGGTTTGGAATTAGTTGATTGTGAGATAGATGGCGTTTCGTTTATTTCGAAACCAAGAAACAAAATTCTTGGAGAAATGCAAAGTATTTCCATTTTGCCTCCTGTGGTTCAAACTCTATCTTTGCAGCCAAATGCAAAAATCCTATGATAGATAACAAAGTCCCAGTCTTGATTGTCGGGACAGAAAGTCCTGCCTACAACGCCCTGGAAATTGCCCAAAGCCTGGATGTATTGGTATTGGGTTTTCTTACCACTAAGGAAGAAGAGGTCAATAAAGAGATCAATGATATATTGATTGTAGCAGCCTTGGAGAGTGATGATGCCAACACCCTTCTTCAGGATGAAAGCAGCAAGGTGGTCATTGCGGAGGAAGACATGAGTCTCCGACAGGAACGAATCGAGCAAATCGATGGAAAGGGAGCCGAGATTGTCAACCTTTTTCATGAAACATGCACGATTTCCTCCTTCAGCAAGTTGGGGAGAGGAATATTGATGAATGCGGGGAGTTATATACAGCCCAATGTGTTGTTAGGTAGTTTCAACCTGATTGGATCTCAGGTAAGTATTGGTACAGGCTCGGTTATCGGAGATTATTGTACGATACAGGATGGAGTCAAGATCGGGAAGGAAGTTGCCATTGAGGATGAAGTATTCATCGGAATAGGAGCAGTGATCCATCCAAAGGTTGCTTTGGGGAAAGGAGCTATGATTGCCGCTGGTTCGGTAGTCATGCAGGATGTTCAGCCGGGAACCTCTGTTTTTGGGAATCCTGCGAAGGAGGTATAACTAAAAACCCGCCTGCCTTTCTTCAAAGTCAGAAATTAAGATCAGAAGCTACCCCAAAAAGAAAGGACCGAAAACGGTCCGCGGAAGAATGAAAAATTTACTATTCGTCGTCGAGTCCCTGGATGACCTGACGACCACGATAGTATCCGCTTTCAAGGCATACTCTGTGGTAAAGTGTCGGCTCGCCAGTCACTGGATCGAGATAATAGGTTTTTGGTTTTAGCTTGAGATGAGTCCTCCTCTTGTTCCTTCTTTGCTTGGAAATTTTCCGTTTAGGATGTGCCATCTTTGGATATCAATATTAAGGATGTTACACGAATCAATATTTTCTTCCCCGCTAGCCGCCCATTTTATCTTTCAAGTTTTTTAGTGCGTCCCATCTGGGGTCTGTTTCTTGTTGAGACTCTTTTTGTTCCATTGGGTCTCCATCTTCAGTCAGTCCCAGCATTTTCAGCACTTCTGCCGCGCACAAATGTACCTCTTTAGGAGGAACTTTTCGCATTGGAATTGCCAGATGAACAAAATCATACAGTTCCTGTATCAGGACCAAATGCGATTCTTGATTGTTGACATGCATCACCTCGTATCCCTCAAAGTCCATATCCGGGTCAAATGAATAGATGATCCGAAATCGCTGATCCACGGTATGTGGATACGGACTCCCACATCGATCACACGCCAATCTCACCTCTCCTTTTATATGAAACCCCACATCTAAATGAGTGGAGAATTTCTCTATATCTAACAAGGCTTCCACTTTCGCTTCCCGCACCATAGATTGCTCAAAATGAGCAAAAAACGCATCGTTGATTTCAAAGGAATCCTGATGCTTGCCAAGCCCCAACCTCACGACATTCAGGGAATACTCTCTCACAAATTTTCTATCCTTGTCCATGGCAAATTCCTTTCGGCTTGCAAAGATAAGGAAATTCCCCTGAAGGTCAAGCGAAGATGTCCACAAATCGTGGATAACGTATCATTCAGGGCTTACATTCTCTCCCATGTGTATTGGAAAAATATATCGGATTTCTGGCTGTATTTCGGTTCGATCTATGCCCTGTACCTCAAAAAATACTTCAAACCAGTCCGGGATTTTACCAAATTGCGCTTGCAGTTGTTGTTCTAATTGCTGAATCAACTCGGGATCAGTCAGATACCTCACGGCCTGCAGCACTCCGGTATCATGAAATCCAGCAAACAGCATCAAGGTATGATCATTCGGTCCGGGATATTTCGCAAACCAGCCATAATCAGTATGTAGTTCTGCCGGATTCCCTTCTGATTGCAACAAGATGGTATCTCCTTCACTCAAGAGGATTTGCAGACACTCTCGTCCTTCCTCTACCGAATAGCGAGCAGAAGAGTTAGAGAAATAATGCTGAAACAAGCCCATGGACTTGAACAAACCAACATAAATCGTATGGGTGTCATACATCGTTTCAGAACCAAAATGAGACAGCAATCTCAACTGAACCGGCTTCTTGCCTGGTCCCAATAGTTGATACAAATGATGGAGGCTGAACACACTATTTTTGATCAAAAATGAATAGGGATACTCCTGATATGCTGTTGCTTCAGCCGGATGTTTTGTCAAAAATTCCTGAAAATCCTCTCTGGTATTGATCGCAGGGTCTCGCAGTGTCAGGCGTTTGTTATGCGTGGAATCTTCTTTCAGAAACACATATATATCACCAAACACTATTTGGAAAGGATCTTCGTCTTCCAACATTCCCTGCCAAATTCTGCTTTGGTTTTGAGGGGCTTTCTCTCCAGCTTCCGGGAGCCATATTGTTAATAGGCCAACGAATGCAAGCAGCAATATGCCCCCTCCCACCATCCAGCGCCAATTTGGAGAGGAAGACGCACCTACGCTTTCCTCAACCGCGTCAAACACCAATTCATAACTCCCTCGTGGAATTTGAAGCCTGATCGGATCAGCGGCCCCTTCCTGCTCATAATACTGTGTTAGTTTCTTTCGAAGCTTGTACATGTGCACCCTCACCAGGGTATCTTCCGAGGGGTTAAAAGAGGCGTCCCGTCCAAATACATCCATTGCAATCGCTGTCTCTTTAGGGATGGTCTTTTGTTTGACACATGTGAGTAGGTAAGCGAGCAAGCGCTGATATGTCTGAGAACTCCTGAAAGCCTCACTCTTTTGGATCACACGTACAATCTCATCATAATCAGACATATACATTCAGAAACTTGTCTTTTCAGCAAAGCATTTCACATCGCAATTCACGGTGAATTAACAGTAAACCTTATGAAAACTTTTGGATTTTGACTGATTTGCAGCATCTTATCTTATCAATTTTTTTCACAATACCTCCACTGTGCTTAATAATAGGAAAATGTTTCCAAAGTATCGGTCCATGAGCCGTTTGCTCCTGATGATATTCCTGATCTCTTTCCTCGGGATGATGGGATTCGTATTCTGGCCGTCTCAGGCAGACTCCATTGACTTCAATACACAGATTCGCCCCATCCTGAACAACAATTGTCTCAGCTGTCACGGAGGGGTGAAAAAAAATGGTGGGTTGAGCATGTTATTTAGAGAAGAAGCGCTCTTGCCCACAAAATCAGGCAAGCATGCAATTGTTCCTTTTCACCCGGAACAAAGTGAACTTCTCCACAGAATTGCGCATCATGACCCAGAGGAGCGCATGCCTCCCGAAAGTGATCCCTTGACGCAGGAACAAATTCATCTATTGACCAAATGGATCGAACAGGGAGCCAAATGGGAAACTCACTGGGCCTATCAAGCCTTGAACCCGCAAATAAGTCTTCCGGAGGTCAGCTCTTCCTGGATTCGAACGGATCTGGATCGGTTTGTGTTGGAAAGTCTGCAAGAGGAAGGACTTTCGCCATCTGAAGAAGCAGATCCCCTTACCTTATTGCGCCGTGTCAGTCTCGACCTGACCGGACTTCCTCCCAGCCAGAAAGAGGTCGAATCATTTGTAGCACATCCTTCCCCGGAAGCCTATGAACAAGCTGTAGACAGGCTGCTCGCCTCTCCGCATTTCGGGGAAAGATGGGCCTCCATGTGGATGGACCTGGCTCGATACGGAGATTCTCAGGGATATCAGAAAGATCCTGCGCGAAATATCTGGCGGTGGAGAGATTGGGTTATCCACGCCTTCAATGAAGATATGCCCTTTGACCAGTTTACAATTGAACAAATTGCTGGCGATCTTTTGGAAGCCCCTTCAGATCTGCAATTGCTTGCCACAGCTTTTCATCGCAATACCATGAACAATGATGAGGGAGGGACAGACAATGAGGAGTTCCGTGTATCAGCAGTCATTGATCGGGTCAATACCACCTTTGAGATCTGGCAAGGGACCACGATCGGATGTGTACAATGTCATAGTCATCCATATGATCCCTTCCGACACAAAGAGTTTTATCAGCTCTACGCTTTTTTTAACAATACCGCTGATGCCGATCGACCCGACGAATTCCCCACAGAATTCCTCATGTCTCCAGCACAAGAAGCAGAAGTAGGCGAGATTATTTCCTGGATCGCAGATCACGATTCCATCCCTATTGATGATCTTCCGGGTTCTCTATTTGCTGACGAGAGTGTCGTTTGGTCTCATTCTCCTTTCAATTTTGCGGTATCTTGCGATCCATGTGGAGGAGCAAATGGCCGACTGGGAGATGGATTTGAGTATCTGCGGCGCATCTCTTCCGGCACACAAATTCGGTATTCTAATCTGGACCTGACAGCAGTTGACAGTCTGTTTGTTCAATATCTTGGAGGAAATGGATCGGGCAGAGTAGATATTCGTCTGGACAATCCAACCGCTCAGGTGTTAAGAAGCCTCCAACTTCCACCAACGAATGCCTGGTATGGGCAATCAGTACTGGATTGGAAAGAAGCTGGGACTGCGATCCCTGTTCAGGATGGCATCCATGACCTCTATCTCACATTCAGCAATGAAACAAATAAGGGATCTGTCGCCGACTTTTTGGGATTTTACCTTCAATCCTCCTCTGCTGCCGACGCACATCAAGTCAGAAAGAAGTTCCTGCAATTGGCCACAGTTGATGCTGGAAAGACCCCCATCATGCGGGAACTCTCCCCTGAAAACAGTCGAACGAGCAGGGTTTTTGAGCGAGGAAACTGGCTCGTTCACGGAGATACCGTCTATCCCAACGTCCCACAGGTTCTGAATTCTTTTCCGACAGATTTTCCTGCCAATCGCCTGGGTTTGGCCAAGTGGTTGGTCCACCCAGAGAATCCTTTGACAGCACGTGTAATCGTAAATCGTTTTTGGGAACAGATGTTTGGCATTGGGCTGGTAGAGACCCTGGAGGATTTTGGGACACAAGGAGAAAAACCGTCTCATCCCGACATGCTTGATTGGTTGGCAAGTAATTTTATACACCAACAACAATGGCATGTGAAACATCTGCTTAAGGAAATTGTCATGTCTGCTACCTATCGTCAGAGTTCAGCTGTAACAGCAGATTTGTTAGAACGAGACCCAGCCAATCGGTGGTTGGCGAGAGGTCCCAGAATCCGTCTTTCAGCTGAACAATTACGGGATCAGGCACTGGCAAGCAGCGGCCTGTTGGACACAAAAGTTTACGGTCCAAGTGTCATGCCCTCTCAACCAGATGGTATATGGCAGGTCATCCGGAATGTGATGAAATGGACCCCAAGTGAAGGGAGCAGCCGCTATAGGAGAACCTTGTATACCTACTGGCGAAGATCTAGTCCCTATCCGACCATGATGACTTTTGACGCTCCCAGTCGGGAATTTTGCGTCTCTCGCCGTGTTCGAACCAACACGCCGCTACAGGCACTCACCACCTTGAATGATTCGACCTTCATAGAAGCTGCTGAAGCATTGGCCAACCGAATGCAGGTAGAAGGAGGAAGTACGCCTAGCGATCAGCTCAAGTATGGATACTATCTGACTATGAACAAAGCACCTTCCCCAGAAAAAGCTGCAATCCTGGATCAGTTTTATCTACAAACCATCGCACATTATAGCCAGCAACCGGAAGAGTTGGAAGCCTTGCTCGGATCATCCTCTTCTGCTTCTCCGGAATATGCCTCTTTGATCAATGTTGCCAATGTGATCCTCAATTTAGATGAAGTCATTACCAAAGAATAAGGTGAGCTTACTTATCCACACAAAATGAAAGATTTATTTCAGGAACTCCACGAACAACATCAAGCGTATCTCACTAGAAGACATTTTGTCCAAAAAGGCTTGATGGGATTAGGAGCCATGGCATTGGGTTCACTGCTCGGCTGTGGAGATCAGGCATCCAATCTGTCTGCATTGAAGAATCCACTGATTGCGCGCGCTGCACAATTCGCTCCTAAAGCCAAGCGCATCATTTTCCTCCACATGGCCGGAGCGCCCTCACAGCTAGAGTTGTTCGATTTCAAACCTGACCTTCATAAACTGGATGGACAGGATTGCCCTGATTCTTTCCTGGAAGGCAAGCGCTTCGCCTTCATTGAGGGCGTCCCAAAGATGTTGGGACCCCAAACTACCTTTGGACGGTATGGAGAGTCTGGTGCTTATGTATCTGAACTGTTCCCGCATTTCAAAGAAGTGGTGGATGAGGTCGCTTTTCTCAAAGCCGTACATACCGATGAATTCAATCACGCGCCAGCACAATTGTTTATGCATACAGGATTTCCCAGACAAGGGAGGCCCAGCATGGGTGCATGGGTGAGTTATGGCTTAGGATCGGAAAATGCGAACCTGCCTGGCTTTGTGGTATTAGTATCTGGCCAGTCTGCTCCAAGCGCAGGCAAAAGTGCCTGGGGGAGCGGCTTTTTACCTTCTGTCTATCAAGGAGTTCAATTAAGATCCCAAGGTGATCCTGTCCTGAATGTCAGCAATCCTGACGGCATCAACCGAGATATCAGAAAGCAAGCGATCGAGACCATCAGCCAAATCAATCAACTCCAATATCAGGAGGTCGGTGATCCTGAAATCTTGTCCAGAATTTCTCAGTATGAATTGGCTTACCGCATGCAAATGACTGTTCCGGAGGCCATGGATCTGTCCAAGGAACCCGCCTATATTCATGAACTGTATGGCACGCAACCGGGTCAGACCTCTTTTGCCAACAATTGTTTACTCGCACGAAGATTGGCAGAACGAGATGTTCGCTTCATCCAGTTGTTTCATCGTGGCTGGGATTCTCACGGCTCCAATGAATTCGAAGCCCTGGAAGGGGGATTTCTCAAAAGATGCAAGGAAGTAGACCGGCCCATGATGGCCTTGATCAAAGATTTGAAACAACGGGGATTGCTGGACGAAACTCTGCTGATCTGGGGTGGAGAATTTGGCAGAACACCTATGAGAGAGAATAGGGGAGGAAAAGTAGCCCCTTTCAATGGGAGAGACCATCATAGTGAAGCCTTTACTATGTGGATGGCTGGAGGAGGAGTAAAAGCCGGAATTACCTATGGGGAGACAGATGAGTTTGGCTATTTCGGAATCAAAGACAAAGTGCATGTTCATGATCTACAGGCAACGATTCTGCACCAGTTGGGCATCCATCATGAACAGCTTACATATGAGTTTCAAGGTCGGCGGTTCCGTTTGACCGATGTTCATGGGCATGTTGTTCACGATATTTTGGCCTAGGAATTTGGTTTTATAGGGGTTTTATCTAATTTTTGGTTGGAAAGAAATGTTGCTTTATCGCCGATGGTCCAAAGTCGGCAATCTATGGCAGCTTTATTCTTTCAATCCTAGAGCGATCGACCATGGACCATCGCCTGCTGACTATATACTACTAACAAACAACTACTATGAATGGCACGCCAGATTTTGTGATCTTTTTGGGTCGCTTTCACCCATTGATTGTGCATTTGCCGATAGGAATCCTGATCCTGGCATTTGTCATGGAGTTACTCTCTCGCAAAGAAAAATATTCTTCTATCGGAGAGGCTACCTCTTTTGTCTTGTTTTGGGGAGCCATCAGTGCCTGGGGGGCAGTGATTTTGGGGTTGATGCTTTCGCAATCAGGAGGCTATAATGAGGGTACACTTTTCTGGCATAAGTGGCTGGGCATTTTTCTTGCCATTGGAGCTTCGGCTGCCTGGTGGATCAAAAAAAGCCCTGCTGACGCTTCTTCCCTCATGAAAAAAGCTTATTTACCGCTTTTTTCGCTGAGTATGGTGTTTCTGCTATTAGGAGGGCATAATGGAGGATCATTGACGCATGGATCGGATTATCTGGTTCAGTATGCTCCTGGTCCCATTCGAAGCCTCGCAGGAGCCAGCAAACCCGTAGAGGACAAACCCATTGTTATCGCAGATATCAACAAGGCGAGAGTGTTTGACGAATTGATTCATCCCATGGTCAAGCAACGCTGCCAAAGCTGCCACAATGAAGACAAAACCAAAGGAGGTCTTCGCATAGACACCCGCGAAAAATTTCTGGAAGGTGGAGATGAAGGCCCCATATTTGTAGCCAATGATCTAAAGGAAAGTGCCCTGTATCATCGCATTACTCTACCCGAAGATCACGATGATCATATGCCCCCTGAAGGCAAACGCCAACTAACAGATGACCAAATCGCCATCATCGGTTGGTGGATCGGGCAAGGTGCACCTATGGATCAAACTGTAGCAGAAATCGAGGTGCCAGAGGATATTCGAGAAATCCTCGAAAAACAATTTGGCCCCATGGACGAAGCAGCGCAGGGAGTTTTTGCCTTGCAAGTACCTGCTGCAGATCCTTCAGCCATCCAATCACTGGCTGGCCGCAATGGTCGTGCCTTACCAATTGCACAGGAACAAAACCTACTCCAGATTAGCTTTGCCAAGGACAGTACGCCATTTGCGAATGGAGATATGAAACTCCTCTCGTCTCTTTCTGAGCAGATTACATGGTTAGATTTGAGAAATACTTCCATCAGTGATTTTTCTGACTTGGCACAATTGACACATTTGAGTCGACTTCATCTTGAGCAATCTGCGGTTCAGGATGGGGACTTGGCCAGTCTTTCAGGACTTCAACATCTCGAATACCTGAACCTGTATGGAACCGACATCACCGACGATGGACTGAAGCATCTCGAGAATCTGCCTAGCCTCAAAACGCTCTATCTATGGCAAAGTAAGGTTAGCAAAGAAGGAGCAGAGGCACTGGCGCAAAAAATCCCGGGACTTGAAATCAATCTTGGCTGGGACCAAACCATCAAAGCCAAACCGGAAGTACAAGCGAGCATTTAGTTCTGAGAGGATTGAGTGAAGAGATTGTCTGAAGCGAATCTTATGAAATTGTTATCGCTACCTTTGGCGTACTTCTAACGGTTTCTCTCACCTCTTCATTCTGGCCTCATCACACAAAACTCTCTCCATATGTCTCAAACTCGTAGAGAAGCCTTAAAAACAATGGCTGCTGGCACAGCTGGAATCACCATCGGTGCGCTAGGCTTCAGCGCAAAAAGTTATGCCAATATCATGGGTGCCAATGAACGAATCAATATGGCTGTGATTGGAATTCGCGGCCAGGGATTCGGGCATATCCGACGCTGGGCTGGCTTGGCTGAAGAACAGAATATTCGTGTCTCAACGATCTGTGATGTTGACAAACGGCTATTCAAGAAGCGAATCGCAACCTGCAAAGAACTCCAGGGAGCCAAGCCAAAAACGGCTGTGGATATGCGCACTGTCTTTGAAGACAATGATATCGACGCCATCTCTGTCGCGACCCCCAATCACTGGCATGCACTGGCTACCATATGGGCCTGTCAGGCTGGCAAGCATGTCTATGTAGAAAAACCCTGCTCTCACAACCTGTTCGAGGGGCGCAAGATGGTCGAAGCAGCCAGGAAGTATGATCGAATTGTACAGGTAGGATTCCAGAATCGATCCATCAACAATGTTCGTGCGGCGATGCAATTCATTCACAATGGTGGAATAGGGGAGGTGTATATGGCCAAAGGCCTATGTTACAAAGCTCGCGGCTCTTTTGGGCAGGCAGAAAATAGCCAAGCACCCAAAGAGGTAGATTTCAATCTCTGGCTAGGGCCTGCGTCTCTTCGTCCATATAATGAGAAAAAATTCCACTACAATTGGCACTGGCATTGGGATACCGGCAATGGAGACATTGGCAATCAGGGCCCACATCAATTCGACATCGCACGCTGGGGAATGAACAAACAGGAACACCCGGTCAAAATCTTTTCATCCGGCGGCTACTTTGCCTTCAAAGGCCAGTGTTCGCAAGAGACCCCCAATACCCAGACCGCCAATTATGAGTATGCAGATGGAAAAATCATTCAATTTGAGGTAAGGGGACTCCCCACCAATGGTGAAGCCAATACGGGCGTCAAAATCGGCAATCTATTCTATGGGACGAAAGGCTGGCTGGAAGTCAATGGCAGCAAATGGCAAAGCTATCTGGGTCAAAAAAATGAGCCAGGTCCAGGATCTGAAAGCCAGACCAATCAGGCTGATTCAGGCCCATCTCTGGGATATTTGGCGGCTCCTGGCGGCGGTGGCCACTACCGCAACTTCCTCTCAGCCATCCGGTCTGGTACAGGAGAGGCGCTGACCTGTGATATCGAAGAGGGCTATATGTCGACCGTTCTCCCCTTATTGGGCAACATCTCATATCGACTAGGTCGGCCGCTCATGTTTGACGGTGGCAAGGAACGTTTTTTCAATGATTCTGAAGCCGATGCCATGCTTCGCAGAAGATATCGCGAACCTTTCGTTGTTCCAGAAGAAGTGTGAGGTTCTTGCACCAATACTGGAGTCCGGTGATATTAGGTCTCCTTCTTCGGATCATCTATGCATTCTGGATTCAGGATGGTTGGCTCACAGAAGATGCCGGCGGATATTTTCAAGATGCTATTTGGTTATTAGAAGGAAAAGAGGTGGCGCCTTTTTGGCCACCAGGCATTCCCTATTTCCTTGCAGCACTGATGTATATAAGTGGGCCGTCTCCTCTGATAGCGATGGTGGGGATGATGGGATGGTATCTCCTATTCTGCTGCTTATTCGCCGCCCTCACGCGCAATTGGCTTGAGGTTCGAACGAATCGAATTCTCTTGTTTGTATTTGCCATCTATCCAGCTTTCATCCACCATTCTGTCGCACCGCTTAGTCATCTTCCTGTAGCTGTGGGGATTATTGGCAGCGTGCTTCTCATATTGCGAATGAAGAGATTTGTTCAGGAAAAACAGCTGATGTGGCCTGTATTGGCTATGTCTATCTTCCTCGGCATAGTCTGGGCTGGAATTATCCTGATTCGCCCAGGAAGCTTGTTGCTCATCCCGGTATTTGCTGGTGGGCTCGGCTGGATGCTCAGGTCCTCCTGGCCTAAAGCACTCGTGTGGGTTTTGTTTCCTGTTACAATCTGTACGACACTGATTACTTCATGGGAAATCTATTTACATCAACAACACAATCGATGGGTAGGGATCAATGATGCAACAGCCATGAATGTTTTTATTGGGAACAATCCTTCCACTCCTCTGTATCGAACCTGGTGGTTGGGCTCTCATGATGAACAAGACACGCCTGATTATCTTGCTTTTTATCAAACCAGAGATAGCATTCGTAGCCTTCCCATCTCTCAACAGCGGCAAGCCTTCATGAGGAAGGCCCAAGAACATGTGCTGGCACGCCCATTCTTATTTTGCCTTCGAACACTCAATCGTGTCCGATGTTTTTTTGCCTTTGATACTTATACTGGCGCAAGGACAATGGCAAGATCCTCAGTACTGGGGATTCTGTTTCTGCTCATAGATGCCTGTTGTTATATCACGCTTGGAATTCTTGCCTTACAAGGGATAGGGGGAAAATCAATTCCTATTCCCTTTCAGCGAATCCTGCTTGTGTTGATAGTGGGGTATGCCTTTCCGTATTTCCTGGCTTTTGCACACCCTACCTATCACCTGGCTATAGTTCCACTATTGGCTGTCTTTTCTGGTCTTGGGATAGAACAACTTCAAACAAAATCGATATGGAATGGTTGGAAT
Source organism: Bacteroidota bacterium (assembly GCA_039029315.1). GTDB lineage: Bacteria > Bacteroidota > Bacteroidia > J057 > J057 > JBCCCJ01. The sequence goes on from JBCCGK010000050.1 coordinate 50,390, forward strand.
AAGGTAGGAATTGCGTTTTTTTTCTTGGTTCAAATCGAATGGTTTATCATCATGATTTAGGGGCATTTGAGCAACTAATTCGAAGCATGAATTAAACCCTCATTGAGATTTTATCGTTAAACTATCAGCCCAAAGACCAAATTATCTGCAATATCTGCTAACTTTGTCCCAGAACTCCAACGACTAGAACTTTTACTTTGATTAAAACCGCTCTTTGTCCACATAAGGTTAGCGACTCTCGAATCGGTTTCCTTTCCCGTGTACCCGCCACTGCGTCGGTACATATGAATACGCGTATCTTTTCTTCTGCAACCGAGGTTCCATGGGAAGATTGGGACGCAGTTTCCTCCCAGACGGATACACTTTGGAGCAAAGATTTTTTACAGGCGATAGAAGAATCAGCCGACAAGGATCTTCATCCCTATTACATACTGATTTACGAGGATCATCGGCCGATATTCTGTGCCTATTTTCAGCAAGTAGAGTTTGCCACTAGCCGAATCAAAGCCTTCACCCAGGATTTGGACAGCAAAGGCTCTATCCGCAAATGGTTGTTTTACAGGGTCTCAGATATAGCACGAAGATTGGTTCAGTTATTTCGGTTCAGGATTCTTGTCAATGGGAATTCCTTGGTGACGAATAACAATGGATTTCGAGCGGCCAAGCATATTCCAGCCAATCGGCATCAGGAGTTGTTGACGCTTTCGATCCAGGAACTGGCTTCCAACATTCCTCGTTCTACAGGATTTCTCATTAAGGATGTGATCCTCCATTCTGAAGGACAGCAAAACGAATGGGATACGTATTGGTCAAAAAAAGGCTATCATAAATTCCTTCCGGATCCAGAAATGTTGGTCCACCTTCCCAGCTCCTGGTCAGCTTGGGAAGATTATCTTGGGGCCATGAGTTCTAAATATCGACAGCGAGCCAAAAGTGCGTATAAGAAAAGTAAGCACATTCAGCATAGAGAATTATCCCTGGAAGAGTTGCAGCAATATGAAACTACTTTGTTCAGCTTGTTTCAGCAAGTCATAGCAAAGGAGACCTTTTCACTTTCCGAGATTGATTCAACCTACTTTGTTCATCTCAAAAAAGCCCTGCAAGAAAAATTCATTGTCCACGGATACTTTATAGAAGATCAACTGATTGGCTTCACCAGTCATATTCTGAGTGAGACAGTTCCTGTTACTCATTTTGTTGGATTTGACTCCAGCCAGAATCAACCCAACAAGCTGTATCAGCGGATGCTCTATGACCAAATCCAGCTGAGTCTTGGGTACAAAAAAGATCATGCTCTCACCCTTTCTTTGGGCAGGACCGCCATGGAAATCAAATCTGCCGTTGGTGCTGTCCCTCAAGCCGGACCTTGCTACCTTCACCTGTGTCCAAGATGGATGAATGTCCTGGCAGGACCGATCATGTCCAATCTCAAACTTGAGGCCTGGACTCCAAGAAATCCGTTCAAAGCTCCTATCGCTATCAGTTAGTCGATCTCTTTTCATGGCTCGTTTTCTCCCATTATTCCCCCTTAGCATGGTTGTATTTCCAGGGGAAGAATTTCGTCTTCACATTTTCGAGCCAAGATATAAGCAACTGATCAATGAATGTCTCGCGGATAAAAGCAGTTTCGGGATCCCCTCTGTCATCAACAAACATATCTCGGAAGTCGCTACTGAAGTGAGTGTCTTGAGTATGGATAAAAAATACAAGAATGGGGAAATGGACATTAGCACCATTGGCTTGAAACGATGGCAACTGGAAGAATACTTTCCGGTCAGTGAAGGGAAATTGTATCCAGGTGGGATGCTGAGCGAGATGGAAGATGATCTGAACAGTTCTCCTGACTTGCAATCGAATATCTTTGATCTGTTGGCGCAACTCCACCGCACACTCGGGATTACCAAAACACTGGCTGAAACAGCTCATGAAATTGTCAGTTTTCAAATTGGTCACCATATTGGCTTGAGTATCCAACAAGAATTCGAACTTCTGCGTATACCCACAGAAATCAAACGATTGACCTATATTCAGCAACATCTACAACACATTCTTCCAATTGTAACTGAAGCTGAGCGTCTGAAATCCAAAGCCAAGCTCAATGGACATTACAAAAACATCGCTCCTCCTGAGTTGTAATCAGATGATCCTTCTCGGGATCATCTGTATTCTTGCCTTATCCTCTTGTCAAGTCCCGCCCAATCAAGGCCAGGGACAAGGGCAAAATCTTCCAAAACTGAATGATCAGGTCGTAGGGAACATTGTAGAAGGGATTCAGGAATTGTCCACGGAATTCAATGAACTGACCCGCCCCAATCAGGTGGAAGCCTGGGTCTCCAGCCTGATCATCAAACAGCAACCGGGCAAGGATATGCCACAGGTAGGCACACTGAAAGAAGGCGAGAGAGCGGAATACCTCTACCAAAGAACTGTCCGCAAAACTGAATTTACCCTCCGGGGCCAAAGATATCTTGAACCTTGGATTCTTATTCGCACACAGGCAGGCATGATGGGATGGGTTCATGAAGGAGGCGTAAGGTTCGTCGGAACCAATCTGCAGAATCTCCTCAGTGGCGGTGGGACATCTGGGAGCAATACCAATCCCGCAGCGAGGACAAGAGGGGTTGCACCCCCAACCAATCCTGCGGAGAATTTCCTGGTAGTCCCCGGAAGCAGGGTAGGGCCAATTACAGTCAATACCTCAGAGATGAAATTGGTTCAATTGTATGGAGCTGCCAGTGTGGGTAGAGCAACCGTTGAGGCTCCGGAGAAAGGACAAATTCCGTGTACAGTAGTTATGCCAGGCACGAAAGATGAAATCCGTATTAGCTGGAAAGACGATTCGAGAACCAAAATCAAGGAAGTATACTTTTTGCGGGCAGATTCTCGCTGGTATACCCGACAAGGACTCACGGTAGGCTTGAGTCTGACTGAACTAACCAAAGCCAACAAATCCCCTGTGAACTTTTATGGGTTTGACTGGACCTATAGTGGCACCATCAGTTCCTGGCGAAATGGGGCACTTGCTCCCTATGAAAAGTACTGCTATGTCGTGCTTTCACCTTCTGCCAATACCCCGAACAGCATTCAGAAAAAATTTGCTGGTAATCAAGTCTTTACCTCCAATCATCCAGAAGTTCCTCCTCTGAATATGCATGTCAACAAATTGGTCGTCTATCTCGACTAAACCAATATTTAGCAATTGTCCCCGTGGGCATCTGCAACTGCTTCATTCATCTTTTTGTCCTTCCTTTGTGGAATCTATCTCCCTTTCTAATCATACAAGGGAATAAATAGCAAGGCTCCAGTAATTAGTCCACAATTTTCAATTACTTACTTTAACTCATTGTTTATGAACACCCCTTTTAGTCGCCTATTTGTTATAGGTGTTGTCAGTGCTTTATTGATCTTTTCTTCCTGCAAAGAGGTATTAACCAATACCGAGTTGTTAACGCAGCACACCTGGGAGTTTTCCAGCGTAGAACATTCAGATCCTGATCCGGATTTGAAAGAATTTTATACGATCTTATTAACCGGAATTACAACCAAGTTTAATTCGGATGGCACCTATTTTATCGATGCCCCAGACTCATCTCTAGCAGATGACTCTTCAGGTCCATGGGAGTTTGGTGCTGATGAAACCACCATTATCATTGACAAAGGTACGGCAGATGAAAGTACTTCTACCATTCTGGATTTAACAGAAAGTACATTCTCTTATTCCATTACAGATTCCTTGGGAACGGCTACGGTGAAATGGTTACCGAAAGAATAGATTAATAAGGAAGAAATTAACTCATGTTGATCGGGTTGTCTCAGTCATTTGAGGCAACCTTTTTTATTCTACAATCAAAACTGATTCGTCTGTCTTTACCGGAAGGATCATTTTGACGAGGGTTCCCTGAACCTCTCCATTCGACTCATGGATTTCTCCAATATCGAGAGAGTATTGCTTGCCGGTCATTTTTGCAAATAAGGCCAATCGATCGAGGGTAATCTGCATGCCTTTCGAGACGTGATCCGACGGGCGGTTCTTTTTCCGGGCTTTGCTTGCCTCGATCCCAATGCCATTGTCTTCGATTGTGATGAGCAAATACTCTTCGCCATAGCCATTGACAGAGACCAGAATCAATCCATCCTTGTCCAAGGCCATGATTCCATGTTTGATGGAATTTTCGACAAAGGGTTGGAGCAACATGGGTGGGATCTGAGTTTCAGATAGTTCGATTCCCGGTTCTACATTTACTTCATAATCGAATTTCTCAGGGAATCTCATCTTTTCCAGGGATAGATAGAGCTTGAGGCGCTCGATTTCTTCTCCCAGGCTGATAAAGTCTACTTTGGTACTTTCCAGGTTTTTGCGAATAAGGCGGGCGAAACTGGAAAGAAATTTATTGGCTGCTTTCTTGTCTTGTCGGTGGATGAAATACTGAATCGACTGTAGCGCATTGAAGGTGAAATGAGGATTCATCATCGCATACAGTGCCTGATGTTCCAGTTGAAGCATATCTGCTCGATTTCTGATCTGTCGTTCCTTTCTTCTCGTCATGAAGATTTGATAAATCCCCAATCCTGTCACGATCAAAATCAGCCCCAGAGAGGTCAAAAACCACCAACTCGCCCAAAATGGAGGAAGCACTTTGAACGTAAATTCGGACGTATAGGAATAATCCCAGGATTCTGCCTCTCGCTTGGCAGTCACCTGGAAGGTATAGTTTCCTGCTGGCAAATTGGGAAACAAAATTCTGGTTTCGCGGGTGGAGCTGGCTTTGTCAAAGGCTTCGAATCCTTCCAATCCTTTGAGAATGAACTTATATTCAATCTGCTTGGGACTTTTCAGACTGACCGCAATGAATTCAAATTCAAGTCGATTCTCTGTATAATCTAATACAAGGTCTATAGGCAAGCCCCATTCATCCAGCGTATATCCCAGGCTTTCCCAATTGCTGTCCTGAGCACCGACCACTTCTGTGATGTACAATGGGGGCTTATGGGTAGAGATATCTCGTGGTGTTTCGGCCGGACTCATGATGGTTCCTTCAGAAGTACCAAACCAGATGTTACCTTTGCTGTCTAGGAAGGCGGCCTGAGCATTGCACTCAAGACTGGGCAGGCCATCTTTTCTGGTATAGTGGTTGAATTGATAATTTTTCGAATCAAAGTCTTGCACCTCCCTAAGCAGATATGACCCATTTTCTGTTCCAATCCACAGGGAGGTATCATGCTCAATCATGAGGGAGACAACAATATCCGCCCCTCTTGCCCCACTGATCTTCAACCATTCTGCGGTGTCCTTGATCCAGCTCAGGCCGATAGAACTCCCAATCCAAATGTGATGAGCTGTATCTTCCACCATTGAAAATACATTCTCTCCGACTTCTCCACCTGTGTCATAAGGAGAAATTGTTCCTTTATCCCATAGACAAATCCCGCCAGCCATCCCAATCCACATCCGGCCCATATGATCTTCCATCAGGGAGTAAATGATATTGCTGGTCAAGCCATCTTCCTCCTGGTAGTGCTGGGTAATGATGTCATTTTCAAGAATAAAAATTCCGTCGTCTGTTCCGATCCACAACCGATTTAGCCGATCTTCCCGAACCACATAGACTGCATTACATAGCAGGCCGTCTTCCTTGCGAAAGACTGTGAAACCGGCATCATTGTATTTGGTTAACGTTCCATTATAGGAGGCAAACCAGAAATTACCCGCTTTGTCCTCAAATGCCGAACAAATCCCGTCTCCTCCAAGACCTTCTTTGCTGGAATAGGTTTTCAGAACCTTTTTTTGTTCGGCATCCCAGACATTGATCCCCCGATCTCTGGTCGAGATCCAAATATGGCCATCATCATCTTCCAAAAATGATTTTGCCAAATTGCTGCTCAGGCGATTTTGCATTCCGTAAGATTCGAACACGCCTACGGTGATTTTTCTTGCTCCCCCCCCATCTGTACCAAACCAGATATTTCCTTCAAAATCTTCAATGGTAGATCTCATTTGGTAATCCAAAAAACGCTCGCTGCTCTCCATTGGGATAAATTCCCCTTCATTATATCGGATGATCCCTCTCCTTGTTCCCAGCCATAATTGCCCCTTGCTGTCTTCTACCATACAATGGACTTCCGTATCGGGCAGCTCATCTCCCGTCAGTCTTACTTCTGTGAATTGTTGACCATCCCACATATATAGCCCCCGATTTGTGCCAATCCAGATTTGTTCCTCGCTATCTTCCAGCAGGGCATACACTTCCATTTGGTTTGGGAATGGGACATTCTTGGGGCGATCCAAAACTGACGAATTGGCTTCCTTGAGAAACAATCCCTCCAGCGTTGCAATCCAGATATCGTCATGTTTGCTTTGGAGAATGGCTTGTACATGGGGCTTGACTGGCGCTGCTATCCATTCAAACGGTTCATTCACAACCTGCGATCCATCATAGAGAAATACGCCTGCTGCCTGAGTCCCAATTAACAAATTGCCATCGCGATCCTGGATCAAACAAGTCAAATCATTGGAAGGCAAGCCATCTTCTATCGTAAGATTCTCAAATGCCTCCCCATTGTAGGATGTCAGGCCGTTATCTGTTGCCATCCACAAGATTCCTTCCTCGTCTTCCAGGATATCTCTCATGAAGGTTCCTTCCAAGCCTTCATCTGCACCGAAGTGAATAAATTCATTCCCATCAAACCGATAGACTCCTCCATGTGTCCCAAACCAGATAAATCGGTCCTTGTCTTCATGAACTGAAATAACCTGGGAATGCAGATCCTGATTGGTTGAATATCCGGAGACATTGTAAACCTGAGACTGCACGGACAAGCAGATCAATAAGCAAACAACTACCAAGATGTATCGAAGCATAAAAGAGGGTCTGTTTCTGTGGTCGAGTCCACAAGATACAAACTCTCTCCTGAAAATATGAATGGATCAGTCTGATCTATGGTCAGATTTCTATCTGGTAAGCGTTTCTGATTGCATCATAAACCACATCGTGAATTCGCTGACGAATTTTCAGCTCATTCAACTTCCAGTTGTTGGGCTTGGGATGGACTCGATTGGAGAGGAATATGTACACCAATTCCTCCTCTGGATCTACCCAGGCACATGTGCCGGTAAATCCTGTATGACCAAAGGAAGCTTGTGATGCCTGAGATCCAATGATGTATTCAGAGCGATAGGTGGGTGGTTTGTCAAATCCGTAGCCTCTGTGGCCACCTTGCTTTCGGGTATACTCCCGGACGACATTGGGGTCCATGAATCGCTCTCCGCCATAATGTCCAAGATTGAGAAGCATCTGGAATAAATGTGCCAGGTCCTGCGCATTGGAGAACAAGCCTGCATTGCCGGAGACTCCTCCAAGCAGAGCAGCTGTTGGATCATGGACATATCCCCGCAACAATTGACCTCTCCAGGCTCCATCATATGTCGTGGGAACAATTCGTTCTGGCTCACACCACTGACGTGGATTGAAGGAGGTATTTTGCATTCCGAGCCCCTGATACAGTTCTCGCTGCAGGTAGACATTCATCGGTTCCTGATTGATAGAATCAATCGCTTGCTGGACCAAAATCATATTGGCATCGCTATATTCGTAAGCCTTGGCAGGAGAGACATTGGTTGCCTTCGTTTTCATCCAAAGGCTATCCCAATAGTCTTCTCGCATGAAGAAATCTCCTGCGACTTGTATCGAGTAGAGGCTATCATCAGAGGCATGATAATAGCGATCGTATTTTCCTACCAGACTATCCCGATAGTTAAGGAATGGCAAAATCGCTAAGCCAGCCGGTAATCCACTGTGATGGGTCAGCAGTTCGGATATCTTCAGATCAAAAATCTGTCCTCGCCGTTTGATTTGCCCCATCTTCCAGGTTTTCAAAATCAATAAACTATCTGCGCCCCAATCAACCGTATCTGTAGCAGGTTGAGCAGAGGAAGCACTTCGTTGGGATACAAGAACAAAAGGAGAAGAATCCTTTTTCAGTACAGGAAGCGAATCCTTGTGAACAAATAAGGTATCGGTATGTGAAACTGAATCCATGATCACCAACTGATCACGGAAGAAGCGACTTAATCTGTCATCTGGATGAAGTCTGTCATCCTGATCCATTTTCATGGATGCTACTGTTGTAGCAGCCACCTTGGTAACAGAGGCCAGATCATAGAGGTCTGAGGGATACACCCTTCGCTTGCGTGCATAGGTGTGATGTCCAAAAGCCTGATTATATATAACCTTTCCTCCTTTGGCTACCAGTACCTGACATCCAGGCATGGCATAGGCATGAATCCCTTCCTGGACGATAGAATCAATTCTTGCCAAATCTCCAGAGGCAATTCCCACTTCTTCTGGCTGGCTGAAAGCCAATCTGGTAACGGGAGTTGAGCGTCCCTGATCATAAGTCAGTCTGTCAGACAAACTCACTGGTAATCGACCGCCCGGCGAGACTCCTCCCCACAATAACTGCCCCAATAGTTGTTGATCCAGGGGCAAGTTGTCATACACCTGCACGAGGCTTGGATACGACTCAAAGGCTGTCAAAGGAGATAAGTCCTCTCCAACATTGACAATAATGACCTCTGTCATCTTTGCCAGTGTTTCCAATGAAGTCATAAAATCGGGATCTATCTTATTGGGTTCTGACTGCTCGTTCAGGACAATAACTACAGGATCAAATTCTGCGAGAATCCTTGGTTTCAGTGGCTTGATACCTTCATTGTCTTCTGATGGTATGTGAGACGTACTCACGGGGCCATAGGTGCGCATGGTAGAGAGAAGGTCTGGCAATTCGTCTCCTATGACCAATAGATGTGTCGCCTTGTCTTTGATATTGGAAAATGGAATTTGCTGGTTGTTGTTCTGCACCAAAGTCAAATGCGCCTGCGCCAGTTGTCGGTTATTCCATCGGATGCGTGCATCATTGGACGGTGGCGAGAGTGTGTCCCGAATACTCGTCCATTGCATGCGGCTTGCATCACTCCACGATTTTGCCAACAGGAGCTTATGTCCATTTTCTTTCAATTCTTCGTCAGAGAAGAAATTGCGGCTGACAAGGTCTCGAGCTGTTGCCATTGCTATGGGGAGTTGATCAGGACGAACCAATATCAAGTCGGTACCTGCTTTGAGCATTTTGCGAACCTGATCCTCTACATCTCCCAACTCCTTTTCTACCTCTCCTAACAACAACCCTCTGTAGGCTATATTTTTTTCCAAATATGACTGAATAATCTGGGTCTTTTGAGAATTGAGGTGAATCCGATCGATTACCTCCGACTCGATCATCATGGCAGCAAATCCCGCCTGAGACATTTGATCATAAGGATGTAGCAAATATTCGATCCGCGCAGAGTCTCGTTCATAAGGGAAATATGGGACGACTTCTGTGGGACTCAACAGCACATGTGCTTGCTGGAAGCCTCGGTTGAGGGCAGCAAGATTGTTGACAATTTGTTCTGTGTTTTCATCCTGAAAATTCGCCTGAAGAGAGGGAGTAAGATAGAGATGAACGCCAAGTGCTTGTAATTCAACAGCAGCTTGCCTCCCTATCTCTCGTAATAAAGAGTCATCCCGAATGGCTGCAAAGGAAAGATCATGAGGAATCTGAATCAAGGAATCCGCAATATTGGTCGCATCCATCCCAATCAATAAGGGATGTCTCGGCTGATGTTGCAGGGCATGGGTAAGTCTGTATTGATCCTGAATTGGATATCCCCGAAACAAAACCCCTCCGACCTGATACTGAGAAATCAAGGCGGTCAATTCTGGTTCTGTGGTATCGGCATGATCTGTCACGACCATGAACATTTCTCCAATTCTGCTTTCAGTCTCCATCTTGTGCCATACGGAGTCAGCCCATCCTGCATCTACTGTGAGGAAGGGCGCTGGGCGATATTCTGGAAGCTCCTCTTTTGGGGAAATGGTTATCAACACCACCAAAAGTAGGCACAGCACTATCCAGAAACTCATATGTGAACGAGTAGTCATGTCTGTTGATCCTGAGATTATCAATCTTTCCTGTTTGTTACGCAGTTTATCAAAACTCCTTCTCACCACCAATGAATCCTGTTGTTCATTCTAAGCCATTGTTTCATTTCTTGAAATATCAAATGAAAGAAACCACCTAGAATTGAAGGAATTCTATGAGAATTGGAACGATTTAGAAGGAATAGCTGTGATAAATGTGACGTCTTGACTGGTTAAATTGCACGAAAAAGGGGGAGTGTAAGATCAGAAACCATTTCGTCGTAATGTGTATATCTATATATACGGAATCTATCAAAGAGGGTTGATGGATATGCGTGATTCGTCAAAAAAGCTGAATAAATGGTAGGATTTCCTTTGCAGGTAGCCAAACTATCCTGACAAGTGGATTATTGGAATACAGAGAAACTGCTTGTATGAGAATCATGCTTTTACAAGCAACAAAAGGCAGCAAATCAAAAAATCAGCTGATTATCAAGCCATTACCACATCCTTCTCGATTTTCAGATTCTGGATGATAAATTTCTGACGGTCCGGTGTGTTCTTGCCCATGTAATACATCAGGAGTTTTTTGATGGCAGTATCCTTCTGAAGCATTACTGGCTGCAGGCGGATATCTTCTCCAATAAACTGCCCAAATTCATCGGGAGAAATCTCGCCTAATCCTTTGAATCGGGTGATCTCTGGCTTGCCACCCAGTTTGTTCATGGCGGCTTGTTTCTCCTCTTCAGAGTAGCAATAAAATGTCTGCTTTTTGTTCCGAACCCGAAACAGGGGAGTGTCCAGGATGTACAAATGTCCCCCTCTCACCAAGTCAGGAAAAAATTGAAGGAAGAATGTAAGAAGTAGCAGACGAATATGCATACCGTCCACATCTGCATCTGTTGCAATCACCACATTGTTATATCGCAAGCCATCAATCCCGTCTTCAATGTTCAGGGCATGTTGAAGAAGGTTAAATTCTTCATTTTCATAAACGACCTTCTTTGTCAATCCGAAACAGTTCAGTGGTTTTCCTCTCAAACTGAATACGGCTTGTGTATCGACATTTCTGGCTTTGGTGATCGAGCCACTGGCAGAATCTCCCTCAGTAATGAAGAGGGTGGTGCCAAGCTTCTTTTCCTGATCTCCTCTCTTATCCATCAAATGTACCCTGCAGTCACGTAATTTCTTGTTGTGGAGATTGGCTTTCTTGGCTCGTTTGTTTGCCAGTTTTTTGATCCCTGCGATTTCTTTTCTTTCTCGTTCTGACTGTTGGATTCTTTTCAGAAGCGCTGCTGCTGAATCTGGATTTTTGTGAAGGTAATTTTCTAATTCCTTGACAACAAAGTCATTGATAAATGTTCTGACAGTCGGACTTTTGGGACCTGCAATATTGATAGAACCAAGCTTGGTTTTGGTTTGAGATTCAAATACCGGCTCCTGAACACGAATGCTGATGGCCGCAATGATAGAAGCCCGAATGTCAGTGGTATCAAAGTTTTTTCCATAAAATTCTCTCACACACCTGACGATTGCTTCCCTGAATGCCTGAAGATGGGTTCCTCCTGAAGAGGTGTACTGGCCGTTGACAAAAGAGTAGTATTCTTCTCCATAAGAGTTGCCATGTGTCATGGCGAGTTCGATGTCATAGCCTGAGAGGTGGATAATGGGATAGCGGATGCTTTCGGGATCTGTTTTGTTTTCCAGCAAATCCAGCAAGCCATTTTTGGAATAGTATCGCTTTCCATTCAGGAAGAGAGACAAGCCTGCGTTCAAGTAGGCGTAATTACGGATTTGATTTACCAGATAGTCCGGGATAAACCGATAGTTCTTGAACACCCCGCTATCCGGCCGAAACAATACGGTCGTTCCGTTTTCCTCATCTGTCTTCTTCACCCTATGATCTTTGACCAGCTCCCCTTTTTCAAATTCGGCCACTTTCTTTTTTCCATCACGCACAGACTCAACACGAAAATAATTCGATAGGGCATTGACTGCCTTGGTTCCCACGCCATTCAGACCAACTGACTTCTTAAATGCTTCAGAGTCATATTTTCCACCTGTATTGATCTTGGATACACAGTCGATGACCTTGCCGAGGGGAATTCCTCTCCCAAAATCTCGAATAACTACTTCCCCTCCTTTGATCTGGATATCAATCTTCTTTCCATGTCCCATGACATACTCATCGATAGAATTGTCAATAACCTCTTTGACAAGAATATAAATCCCGTCATCCTGAGAAGATCCATCTCCTAATTTTCCGATATACATACCTGGGCGGAGACGAATGTGCTCACGCCAATCCAGAGACTTGATACTGTCTTCGTTGTAGATGGGAGTTTTTGCCATGAATGTTAGTGGATAAGAATGATCTACCGAGGAATGATCAAAAATTATGCTAAAAATATAAGTAATGCAAAAATACCAAGAATTTTACTCCCAGAAAAGTTCTGAAAACATTCTCCTTTGTCCTCAAAACACATTATCTTTGCAGCAAAGCAGAAGAGCCATGCAAGAATCAATGATTAAAGTATCTGAGGCGGCATTTGAGCATGTGAATACCCTACGAGCTGAGCAAGGGTATGATGAGAGTTATGGTCTACGTGTGAGCGTAGAAGGGGGGGGATGTTCAGGTCTGATGTATAAGCTGGATTTTGACAATCAGGAACAAGCAGGAGATCAGGTCATTGAAGATAAAGGAATCAGGATATTTGTCAATATCAAGAGTCTTCTCTATCTGGTAGGGACCGAGCTGGATTATTCTGGTGGTCTTCACGGCAAGGGGTTTCATTTTTCAAACCCCAATGCTTCGCGTACCTGTGCTTGCGGTGAGAGTTTTTCAGTTTGATCTATCGAACCCGCGATTGGCTACGCACTGCGTTGAACCTGTAATTCCCACCCCTATATGCGCTGGGTAAAATTTCTGATCACATTGGTCATAACCTTATTATGGATTGCTTTGCTGCTTTTTCCTAGCGGCGGCTTACCATTTTCTATAGGTGCCTTTTTGAGTCCTTTTCAAGGGTTTTGGCAAAATGCCGAATCTTCAGGAGTTCCTCTCTCCGATCAAACCCTGAGCCTTCCTGCTTTGTCAGAAGAGGTTCAGATTGTCTACGATCAACGACGGGTCCCCCATATTTTTGCCAACAACACCACAGATCTCTACTATGCCCAAGGGTATATCCTGGCCCAGGATCGCTTGTGGCAAATGGAGTTTCAAGTGATTGCTGCGGCAGGTCGCTTGAGCGAATTTGTCGGACGAGGAGAGAATGATATATTCCTGAACAGAGATCGATACATGCGGCGGATTGGTCTGGGATTTGGGGCGGAACGCGCACTACAAGAGGTAATGAAGGATGCGGAAACCAAGGCTGCTATGGAGGCCTATACCGCAGGGGTCAATGATTATATCCAATCCCTTTCTGCAGCAGATCTTCCTCTTGAATACAAACTCCTGAATTACAAACCCGAACCCTGGTCTCTCTATCGAAGCGCTCTTTTTGGAAAATATATGGCCTTTGATCTGGCGGGTGGCTCAGATGATATTGGCTATACGCAAGCCTTGAAATTGTGGGGACGGGAAATGTTCGATATTCTCTATCCTGAATATCCTGATGAATCAACGCCCATCGTCCCAGATGACCTCAACTGGTGGTTCCCCAAGCGACCGGGCTATCGCCTGAAACCCATTCGGAAGATTCCCCCTCCACCAGAAGATTATCAACCTAGAACGCTCTTACAGTCTCCTGGTGTTGCAATGACAGACTTCCAACCTCATCCATTGAATGGAAGTAATAACTGGGCGGTCTCTGGTGCCAAGTCTAGCACTGGAAGACCTATCCTGGCCAATGATCCACATCTTGGCTTGAACCTCCCCTCTATCTGGTATGAAATTCAGTTGAGCGCGCCTGGGATTAATGCTTACGGAGTCACCTTCCCTGGTGCACCCGGAATCGCACTCGGCTTTAATGATTCTATCGCCTGGGGGTCTACCAATGCTGGACAAGATGTCATGGATCACTATCTCACCCAGTTCAGAGATGATCGCAGACAAGAGTATTTCTATGATGGGCAATGGCTTCCTGTGAATCGGCGAGAAGAAGAATTTCGTATCAAAGGAGAAGAAAGTTATATCGATACGGTGCTGTACACACATATTGGACCTGTCATGTACGACCGGACCTATGGCAACCAACCAGCTCCGCTCGCCTTGAGATGGATGGCACATGAACCCTCCAATGAAATCAGAACTTTCCTCAAGTTCAATCAGGCCAAGAACTATGAAGATTATCTCGATGCGCTTAAAACCTATGTCTGCCCCGCCCAGAATTTCGTATTTGCCAGCCATACTGGTGATATTGCGATCTGGCAACAAGGAAGATATGTAGACAAATGGCGTGAGCAGGGAAGATTCATCCTGGATGGATCGCGCCGGGATCATATGTGGAGTACCTACGTTCCCCAGGACAAGAATCCGCATGTTTTGAACCCCGAAGCCGGGTATGTGAGTAGTGCAAACCAGCATCCAACTTCTCAAAATTACCCCTATTACTATACAGGTTCATTTGAAGACTATCGGGGGAGACGCCTGCATTCCCTGCTGAGTGGAGATGATACAGTCACTATTGCCGATATGAAGTCTTATCAATTGGATAATTATGGCGTATGGGCCGCTGACATTCTCCCTACCATGTTAGCAGATTTGGATACCAATGCCTTTTCTCCCACAGATAGGGAAATCTACCAGTCTTTACTCACATGGGATTACCAGTATAACAAAGAACAAACGACTCCAACAGTATTCCAGCTTTGGTGGGAAGAGTTGTACAAAGAGGTCTGGAACAATGAATTCAACCAGCCTGATTACAAGCTGGAACTTCCTTCGTGGAGTACTACGATCAGTATCCTCAAGCAAAGGCCTGATTTCTCTTTTTTCCAGATTCCTGGAGATACGACCAAACGGACTCGGGCGATGCTGGTCAATCAGACATTCCACAGAACTCTCGGCAAGCTCCAAAATGATTTTCCCGATTCTGAAGACTGGGCCTGGGGAAGTTGGAAACATAGCTATATCGCCCATCTGGTTCCGCTTTTGAAACCATTTTCAAGGAATGATATTTCCACCAATGGGTACAGACACATCCTGAATGCAAGTTCGGGCAGACATGGTCCCTCATGGCGAATGGTCGTTTCTCTCGGTCCCAAGGTGGAAGCCTATGGGATTTATCCGGGCGGGCAGACTGGTAATCCGGGAAGCAAAGACTTTGACAAATTCATTGATGATTGGGTGGAGGGGAAATATTATCGACTTTGGTTTATGAAAGGAGCCATGGATTCCGGTCAACCCAAACAAGCGACCTGGAGTTTTTTACCAAAAAAATAGCAAGAAGCATACATGAGATTTTTTCTTCGTTTCATCTTGATTTTAGTCTTAGGGTATCCGGCAGGACTCTGGCTTCCCTGGTGGGGCATTGCCATCATCGCTTTTTTGGTTGGGGCTATCTTAAGCGAAAAACGAAGAAGACGGGTATTTGCGAAAAAGCAACCGCCAGCACGCAGTTTCCTTGCAGGATTTCTCGCGGTCTTTCTGCTTTGGGGAGGCATGGCCTTCTATCTCAATGCCCAAAATTCGGGTTTTCTTGCCGAGAGGGTTTCCCAACTCATCACAGATAGCCCACCTTTTCCCGGACCGATTCTTCTTGTCGTCGGAACGGCCTTCATCGGCGGAGCGATGGGCGGACTCAGTGCGTTGACCGGCAACTTCTTTGGAGAAGCTTTGAAAGGAGGAGGCGCCAGAAAGTAATTGCTCATCAGGTGGGCTTCATCACCTCCCTTCTATTCACTTCCCGGTACAAGAACTCAATCTGCTATTCCTTCCACATACTGTCTCGGCGACACACCAAATTGTTTTTTGAATGCTCGTGTAAATGAATTGGGATCTGAAAATCCTAATTCATAGGCAATTTCCAATATGGTAAAGGCTTGCTTTGTCAAGAGATCAGCTGCTCGTTGCATACGCATGGAGCGAATCA
This sequence comes from Bacteroidota bacterium, assembly GCA_039029315.1. Taxonomy (GTDB): domain Bacteria; phylum Bacteroidota; class Bacteroidia; order J057; family J057; genus JBCCCJ01. The sequence goes on from JBCCGK010000050.1 coordinate 66,381, forward strand.
ACCTCCCTGCAGTTTGCCCAATCAGCGCATTGAGTTTGCGATTGAGGTGAGTAACACTCATCCCGACAATCTCGGACAATCCCTCGACACTAAATTGTTCATCAGTCATGCGGGCCTCAATGGTCGACGTGACCAATTGGAGGAACTGCTGATCCATGGGCACAGCACTTACTTCCTCAGCCTTGATGGTCAGGGATTCGCTGAAGCGTTGGCGCAAGCGATGTCGCTGTTCGATCAGATTGGCCACACGAACCTGCAACTCCCGGGAACTAAATGGCTTGGTCAGATAATCATCTATCCCGATCTGAAGTCCTGTTATTCGGCTTTCTTCAGAAGCTTTGGCAGTGAGAAGAATCAGAGGAATATGACTGCTATTGGTATCTGCTCGAATCGCTTCAGCCAATTCGAAACCATCCGTTTTGGGCATCATGACATCAGAGATAATCAGGTCCGGTTGCTCCTGTTTGGCAAGAGAGATGCCCTCCCTTCCATCGACAGCTTGTGTCACATGATAGCCCTGCCCCTCCAATTCCTCTCTCAAATAAGCTCTTACATCAGGATTGTCTTCCACAATGAGAATATGCTTATGTGGATCCGGAGAAGAAACAACTTGCTTTGGTTGAGCGTGCAAAGATTCTATCACTGCAAGTGGTTCCAATGCAGGTGTATAGCTTATAGCTTCCAATTTCACCAATCCGGGTTCCAGCGGGAGACAGACCCAAAATGTACTTCCTTGCCCAATTTCGCTTTCTACTTCCAACATCCCTTGATGAAGTTCTACCAATTCCTTTACGAGAGCTAAGCCAATACCGGTTCCCGGAGAAGGATTGCTATCGCCACCATTCGCTTGATAGAAGCGGTCAAAAATGTATGGCAAATCCTCTTCTGACAGACCTATTCCACTGTCTTTCACACCTATTCGAATTTGGTCTTCACTTTTTTCAAGCAGCAGCTCAATCTTGCCTTTTTGTGGCGTAAACTTGATGGCATTACTCAAAAGATTATAAAATACCCGTTCCAGCTTCTCTGGATCTGCCACTAAAAGCACCTCTTTTTCAGCTCCAACAAAATTCAGTTCTTGCATTTTTTGATCAGCGAGAGATTCAAATGAGGACAGTTGATTTTTGAGAAATGGGATCAGATCAAGCGTCTCAGGATTCCAACTGAGTTTGCCCGTTTCGAGTTTAGACAAGTCGAGAACCTGATTGATCAATTCCATCAGGCGACGGCCATTGCGATCCACCATCTCAAATTTTGGGTCCAAAGAAGGTTCATCTACGGTCGCTTGCAAACTCTGATTTTGTCCCAGAATCAGGGTAAGAGGGGTTCGAAATTCATGGGAAATGTTCGCAAAAAAACGCGATTTGATTGCATCGAGTTCTGCGAGTTGCTCTTTGTGTTCTCGTTCGCGCTGGAGTTCAAGCTCCTTCTGTCGTGTGCGAAGTTGCTGGCGATAGCGTAAGAATAAAAATCCTATGAGGGCCAGAGCCAATCCTCCGAACAGTAGATAATTTCTCTCAGCCAATTGTCGTTCATATGCGACTTCAATTTCTGCTTGTTGCTGAACAAATGCCAAAGAATCCTGTAAAGCCTGTTTTTCATATTCGTATTCGTATTCCTGCCTCAGTACTTCTTGTCGGGCCTTTTCCCCTGCAATGCTGTCCATCTTGCTGTTATAAAGATCTTGCATATACATGGCTTTTCTCGGCTGGTCTGTGTGCCAATATGCGGTAAAGAGAGACCATGCTGACTCTACAATTTGCTCCGCATAGCCTATTTCTTTTGTAATCTTCAATGCTCTTTCTCCTAGTTCAATGGCTTTGTAATAATTTTCTTCTTTGTTCGCGACAAGAGCCAATCCATTTAAGGCGTAGGCAACTCCTCCCATGTCTCCAAATTTTTCCTTGATCGCTAATGCTTGTCTAAAATGAGACTCAGCCTTATCCAATTTCTCCAGATTAAAATAGGTCATTCCTATCCCAGACAGGGCATTGGACAGATAGTAGGGATGATTCACCCGTTGGCACATCTCCAGGCCTCGTTGGTAGTAATCAAGAGCCAGTTCATTGCTGTCTTGTTCTTGGTATGCTGATCCGAGATTGACCAGATCTCCTGCCATCCCTACGGAGTCGTTCCTTTCCTTATCTAGCTCGAAACTTCGCTTGTACAGTTCTATTGCTCGGTTGTAATCCCCCTGAATATTATAGATGATCCCCATATTGCTCAAAGCAACTCCTATCAACTGTTTATGATCTTCTTGCTCTGCAATCTTCAGTCCGGCTAAATTATTCTCTATTGCCTGCGGGTAATTTCCCCGCTTCATTTCTACACGTCCCAGGCATATGAGACTGTTTGCCAGTTTGCTTGGTCGGTCCAAGCTATCTAGAATAGGCACACTGAGAGTCAGATAGTGGATCGCCTCTTCCAGCTTTTCCATATCCTCATACATGACACCAATGCTATTTAAAGAGTAGGCCACTTCCAGGCTATCTCCCAATTCTCGCCAGATTTGCATACTTTGTTCAAAATGCTTTATGGCTTCATCCCCTTGTCTAAGATTCTGATATGCATAGCCTTGCCTCAGGAGGAAGCGAGCTTGCCAACTTGTTAAGTCTTCAGCCTTTGCAAGCTTATAAGCTGCTCTCGCAATCGAAATCGCACTATCTGATTGTCTGTAGGTATTGTTATAGGCAATCACGAGTCGTATCGCTGATTCCATGCGCATCTCCATTTCCAGACTTGAATCTTCCCAATTGGTTCGTAGTGAATCTATGTTTATTTGGGAAATAGCCTGTGATGAGAATCCTATCAGGGTCAGAAGCAAAAGGAGTTTCTTCATATTGATTGTTGAGGGTTTTGTGAAGGAAAGATAGAGGATTTGCTTATCTTTTATTCAAATTAGCTTTTGTCAAAGCATCTTCAGCAGAAGAATGTTGTTTCCAAAGCTGTTAGGGTGATAGATTTTTTCATTCATACACCTCTTTTTCAAGACATTATGAAAAAATCATTGTTCTCACTCCTTACGATTTTGATTGCGATGTTTCTAATGGTGCGTCTGCACTCGGCCTTTGGTCAATTCGATAGTTTGGCAACATTGGCTCACTATCCTCTTTTTACAGACGGAGATGACCATACAGGAATCAATGACTCCATGACCCTAATGAAGGCTCCTTATAATCGTGGGATCTATGCAACTGGCATATATCTGCATAACTTCCTCGATCCACCTCTTAATCCTTCGCATGCCATCACTCCTGTCCTTGCTGGACTTAATATTCATTCTTTCCGAGTATCCTTTAGATTCAGAACCCATGTGTATCAACATGCTCCTATCCTGATGGGAGGCCATTCCTTCAGATGGATTGGTGCTTATCTTGAAGCAGACAGTACCTTCAAGATGAAGTACAACAATTCTCATCTTGCATCTAGTACAAGCAAATACAAACTGAATACCTGGTATGAAATAGTGCTGACCTATGATGGGACTGAAGGGAAAATGTTTGTTGATGGAACGGAAATCATCAGTCAGCCTTATGTCATCGAATATGGATATGATCCCAATTTTGGTATCACAGATTTCTCCACTGGCGAAACATTCAAAGGAGAAATACAGAGCATAAGGGTTTATAAAGCTGCTACAGGAGGCAATCTGGCTGCCTATTATCCTTTGGAATTCGATGTAAAGGACAGCAATGACGTTCAAGCTGATATGGTCCTGACCAACACGCCATTCATTGGTGGGATCTATAGCAATGGTCGCTATATCAATGGTGGACTTTCGGGAGCTAGTCAGGCCATCACCCCTCAGCTCGATTCTATGAACATGAATAGTTTTGCGATCAATTTTCGATTCAAAGCCGCTGAGATTGAACATCGTCCTGTACTTGTTGGGGGAAATTCCTTGCGGTGGATGGGACTGTATATCATGGAGAACAGATCCATCAGCCTCAAGTACAACAATTCTGATTTTAGCCATAGTAGCTTCACATATCAACCGGGAGATTGGCATAGGGTGAGCATGACCTATGATGGCAATCTGGGCAAAGTATATATAGATGGGGAAAAAATCATCGAAGAAGCCTTTGTGCTCAATCACGGAAATAACAAGAACATCGGCACCACAGATTTTTCTGTTGGGAAAGCGTTTCGGGGCATGATTCAGGATCTCCAGATTTTCGATGCAGACACCTTGGGAGAACTCATCGCGCATTATCCTCTTTTGCAAGATGAGGAGGATGCAACTGGTAATCATGGTAATATGCTGCTCACCAATACACCATTCATTGGCGGTGTCTGTACAAATGGAACGTATTTGGTCAGTGGAATAGAAACCCCCAATATCACTGGTTTTAATTTTGATCGATTTTCGATCAGCGGCCTCTTTCACACGCCCGTAGCCATTGAGCAGCCAGTATTGGTCGGAGGCAACAGTTTTCGGTGGTTGGGCCTCTATCTGAGATCTGACAGTTCTCTTGCGATCAAATACAACAATTCCAATATCGAAACTTGTCCTGCGAAATATCTTCCACATGAATGGCATCACTTCCAACTGTCTTATGATGTAGATTCACAAAAAGCCTGGTTATTCCTGGATTTTGAGCAAGTATGTTCCGTTTCTTTTGATCTGATGCACGGGGGAGATGCGAATGTTAGTTCTTTTGATTATGCCACGGGAGATGCTTTCTGGGGGTGTCTGCAAGACCTCACCATTTCAGAAGGCACTGGGCCTACAAGCGATGGGATTGCTGATTTGCTCCCGGAACATGCCTTCAGGATTTTTCCCAATCCAGCTCATACCAGCCTGAACATTGAATTGGAGGAAGTCTTCGACAATCAAGCGAATCTGGCTATCTATACCATGCAGGGACAAGAAGTGTTGCATCAATCGATGGATGGTTTTCAACAAACGATTCATGTGGAAGATTGGCCTGATGGAACGTATGTGGTCATGATTACAATGGAAGATGGGCGCAGGCAAGGCAAGAGGTTTGTCAAGCAATGAGAATCAGACAAGCTAACCCGTTGAATTATCAACCTGGTATGGCAAAGAAGAATTCTTTTTTGCTATACCCTTTTTTCATTACATCTTCTTCCTTCCATGTAACCAAGTGTAAGAACAGCAACGTATGAAAAATCTCCTCTCACTCAGTCTTTTCTCTTTCTCTCTTCTAGCCCTGTTCAGCCAAACACATACAACTCCTGGTGTGTATGTACAGGAAATTCCCTCGGGAGTTCGATCTATTGCACAGGTTGAAACGGCGATTCCTGCATTCATCGGATACACTCAAAAAGTGGTCCGCACAAGCAAGTCCAGCAAAGCGTCTGCTGTCTTGATCAAATCCTTTGCTGACTATCAGAAGATGTTTGGATCAGCTACTGTCGGTTATTATTTGGCAGAATCTGTAGAGTTGTTTTTTGAGAATGGTGGGCAGAGTTGTTATATCATTTCCGTTGGGTTGAGCTCTTCTCCGATTCTTAAGAAGGCACTCAATCGAGGCCTTGCCATCAGCACATCTCTGAAGGTCCAACTCTTACTGATTCCTGACGCTGTTGCGCTTCCAGCAGCTGATTTTTATACCATTCAGGAGCAAATGTTGCAACAGTGTGGGCAATTGGGCGATCGATTTGCCATTCTCAACACCCTCCAGCCTAGCGGGAATGAAGGTCAAGACTTCCAGAATTTTCGCAGCAATACTCCTTCACCAAATCCCGATAAAGGGGCAACTTATTATCCCTGGTTGGTCAATAAGCAAGGAATTTCTGTGCCTCCCTCAGGAGCTATAGCAGGTGTATATGCGCATATTGATCAGAAAAAAGGGGTCTGGAAAGCTCCGGCGAACGTAAGCCTTCGTGGGGTGGATGGACTCAGTCATTTCCTCAATTTCTCTCAACAAACAGCTGCCAATAGCTCATCGGATGGCAAATCCATCAATATCATTGCTGAATTGGCTGGAAAAGGCATTTTGGTCTGGGGAGCCAGGACCTTAGCAGGCCAAGACATTGAATGGCGCTATGTGCCAGTGAGAAGGCTCGGTCTCATGATAGAAGAATCTTTGTACAGAGGATTGGAGTGGGTTGTCTTCGAACCCAATGATGAGCCTCTTTGGACACAAGTCCAAGCATCGGTCACAAACTTTCTTACACAGCTGTATCGGAAAGGAGCCTTTCAGGGAAGCAAAGCCTCGCAGGCATTCTTTGTGAAGTGTGGACTTGGGGAGACCATGACTGCCCAGGATATTGCAGATAAAAAACTGATCATACAGATTGGATTCGCACCGCTAAGACCTGCTGAGTTTGTGGTGATTCCATTGGAAATACAGATGCCATAGAATTCAGGAAGAATCAGACGATCACAGGGAGTCGTGGAGCTATATCCAAGGTGTTTCCCTCATTGAATATCATCCTTTCATTCTATCGAGGCTATTGGCAAGGCCTCTGACAACATTCATCCCCCTTACTTTCCTGGATCACTGCGAAATCTTGATTTGGTTTCTTCTTTTGAAGAAAGATGAAACCGACTTGCTCATTGGGTCGTATCTACATCTGTCTCTTTCCCCCAATCATCTCATTTATTTTTATTCCTTTCCTGAAGGAATGTTCACCATGAATTCACAATAGAGATGAATCGTATTCATTATTTATTCCTCCTTTGCGGTTTTAGTACATCTTTTTCGCTGTGCGAAGCGTCTGTCCACTCTGACAAACTCGACAGTGTTCAGGCGCAGATCAAATCGATAGATCAAGATTCAAATTTACGCATTGAGGTGGCCTGGCATCACGAAGGTGATGGGGATTTTCGCTATATCGTCTACCGCAAAGCCGATGAGATTGTCAAACTCACATGGAGCCTTTTTGTAGGCCCGGAAGAGCTTCATCAAACCATCTATTTCCCAAAACGGGAGACGCCATTGCATGTCTTCAAGCAAGCCATCATCCACTATGATGATGGCTCTCATGAAATTTCTCAAGACGCAACTTATTATGACGAAAACAAGCTTCTTCATGCGCAGGCGCGAACCTTCATGTATGAGGGTAGCATCCCTGATCAAGCCCCTTCAGTAGAATGGGAACATTATCCTGAAGAGGTTGGCGACCCTCAATCAGAAGAGGATCGAGCATATATCCGACAAGCCTTGCGGCAGGTTTCTGCTATTGATTTAGTGCCAGCCAAAAAATATACAGGCCAATATGTCTATGCCTACGATACAGAAAGTTTCAAAGAATGTGGGACAGATCGTCGCTTTCAGGTGGAGAATAAGCTCTTACGGGAAGCATATACCCAACTCAAGCTGGAAGTTTTTGCTCCTGCCAGAATTGAGATTGTTGCGACGATGGAGATGCAGGAAGATATGGCGGGAGAAATGGTTGAGACCCTGAAACTGTATGAGGTATTGTCTATGCAAGCCGATCAGGAGTGTCAATAAAGCCTTTGTTCGCTTCTGCCAAATGGATAATAGATGGGGAAATGTTTCGGGTTTCCCCACATCTTCCAAAAGATCAAATTTAGCGCTCCAGCTTTCAATAACAATTCCTGATACAGAGGAAGATCATGGAACTGGTGAAAGGCGCTTTGCCCGAGGAAAAATACGGGATCGAAACAAATCAGTGAGAGGAATTATGGAATATTGGGAACCAGTCGATAGATGTCACGCATGGCGATGGTGCAATCCAGCGATTTCAATTCGACAATTTCAGATACTCCTTCAATGGTCTGGATATCCCATAAGCCACTTTCCGTACGGAAATAGGTATCCACAACGGCCTCTTCCTGACTCACCAGGATATATTCTCTCAAAGAAGCGATCTGTCGATAATGACTAAACTTTGCGCCCCGATCAAAAGCCGCAGTACTTTCTGAAAGTACTTCTATAATCAGGATCGGATTGGTGAGAGCATTTGGATCTTTTTCACTATAAGAAGGAGAATCACAAACGACGGATACATCTGGATAATAGGTTCGCCTTGTGCTATCTATCCTGACTTTCAAGTCGCTGGTGTGGACAATACATGTTTTGCCAGATCGCCTTATCACATCATTTAGAGACCAAATTACATTTCCAGAAATCTGACTATGCGCAGGCGTACCTCCAGCCATTGCAATGATATAACCATCATGAAACTCATATTTGGTTTCAGATTCAGCCTCTAGTGCCAAATAGGCTTCATAGGTATAGGTTGACAATGCTTGCTCTCCCTCTCCCATCTCTCTTCATTTGTCTAAAGATACTGAACAGGTGTCTTTTTGCCAAAATCGGGCATCTAGTCCTCCAGATACTCCATGATGTCAATCCGACGAAACTCGATGGGGTGGCTATTGGATTGTAGAGAAATGTGCCCCGATCGAAGCTTGGTATCTCCTTCCCGGATGAAGGTCTTTCCCAGCTCATGTTCGGCATTGAAACGCGGTTCGGTAAAGGTGAGGATCTTCTCTCCATTCACCCAATGACTGACGGTATCTCCGCGCACATCGATTTCAGCTGTTACCCATTGATCCCCATGCAGTGTCCTTTCAATTTGTGGAGGCGTACAATAGTCCGTGGCGTATTCGCCTTCTAGTTTCACTTGAGTGCCATTCGCGCAAATCTGTCCAACAGCTCGCTCATCAATCCCATTTCCGCCGTGGAGGTTGTATTCCAGACAGATGGGAAAATTCTGATCTTTGGCCATAGAGGTAGGGTCTTGTCCATGATATTGGATACCACTGTCTCGAAATCCCCAGGAAGGTGCGCCAGGAGCGGTTTCCCCTACAAAGCGATACTCGACCTTCAATCGGTAATTCGTGTAGGATTTGGCCGTGTGGAGGCCACCGAATGTTTGATCAAATGAATCGTATTCATCATAACTCACCTTCAGAATACCATCTTCTACCCAGAAGGTATTTCCATAGTTATCTCCTGCTTCATAGCCTTTGATTTTGATGATCCAGCCATCGAGATTTTGACCATTGAATAGGGATACCCATTGAGTGTTGGTCTCTGTTTCTGGCTCTTGAGATTCTTTTTGACCGGCTTGTGGGCTACAATACATCAGGAAAATCAAAAAGGGAATAAATAAACGGATCAGATTGGTCATCTTCGTATGTTAATTTGTTAGCCCTAATGTAGAAGAAATCTATGATATTTTCCTTTTCTCAGAGACTGTTTTGAAATTTGTACTGAGAATTTTTAGGGGGTATTTTTTTCTCAGAGACTGTTTGAGTTTTGTTTATGGAATTTGTTATAGGTCATTTTTTTGACCTTCAAGGCGGAAAAACCGGAATGTAGCAGAGCTACATGAGGATTTTTTCAACGCAGAAGGGCGAAAAAAGGGGCATAACAAAACCATAGGATAATATTCAAACAGTCTCTCAGCCTCATTATATGTAACTATTTGCGAATAGTGAAGACATATATGAACAAAGCATCCTCGTCCATTTTCGCTTGAACAAGATCCTCATACCATGCCAAACGCTGCCAATCCGACCACACATAACCGCAGACAATTTCTCACCATCGGTGGAAGTCTTCTGATTGGTTTCCCACTTTTGGGAGGCTGCCTAACTAGCGATACAGATGAAAGTCCTCAAGTCAAGCTTCCAGGAAGCCTTAGACGGACATCTGAGGTAGATGCCTGGTTGGAGGTTCTGGAAGATGGTCGAGTTCGTGTTTTCAGTGGAAAAGTTGAACTCGGGCAGGGCATCCGTATTGCCATCAAGCAGGTAGCTGCGGAGGAACTATACATGGATCTGGATCAGGTGGAAGTGGTATTGGCAGAAACAGGGCGTACACCCAACGAAGGCTATACCTCTGGGAGTGGATCGATTCAGAGCAGTGCCATTGCTGTGAGACATGCTGCTGCCTATGCGCGCGAACAGCTCTTACACATGGCTGCAACCCGCCTGCAACTTCCAGTAGCAGAATTGACCATCAGCAAAGGAAACATTCTCACCCCTGAAGGCTCTAGCCTGAGTTTTGCAGAAGTGTTGGAGGGTCAACAAATCACCGGTGCAATCCAATTGCCTGTTCCTCTCAAACCTACATCTGACTACCAATATGTCGGAAAATCTATCCGCAGAGGGGATTTGATGGCCATGGTGATGGGCAAGGGTATGTTCGTACAGGATTTGAGATTCCCCGGAATGCTATATGGGAAAGTCTTGCGGCCCAAAAATTATCAATCATCATTATTGAGTTTTGATCAAAAGGCTTTTGAGGCAGCTGCTCCATCTGTCCTTCAGACGATTGTGGATGGGAGCTTCATTGGTGTGATCTGCAAAAGTAGCTATGAAGCGACAACAGCGATTAGGGTGCTGGAAGAATTTACAGAATGGTCTGAACCAGATTTTTTGCCCGTACAAAAAGAGTTGCCCAGTTTTTTCAAACAAAGCGCAGAGGCTCCAACAATTGCTAAAGAAAGAGGAGTCATCAGCAAATTAGGCAGCAATGCCCTCACAGCCTCCTATTTCAAACCCTATCATATGCACGCTTCTTTGGGGCCAGCTTGTTCTGTCGCCATGTATGATGGCCAAGTATTGCATGTCTGGACCAATAGCCAGGGGATTTATCCCTTGCGTGAAGCTCTCAAAAGCATGTTGGGTATGACTTCCGAGCAGATCCACATCATCAGTGTGCCAGGGCCAGGAGTCTTTGGACATACGAGTTCGGATGATGCGGCAGCCGATGCGGCAATTATGGCGATTGCTCACCCACAAAAGCATATCATGCTGGAGTGGTCTCGCGAAGATGACATGCGCTGGGAACCTTATGGTTCAGCCATGATCGTAGCACTTGAAGCTGATTTGGGTGAATCAGGACAAATCCAACAGTGGACCACCGATGTCTGGACGGATTCTCAAAGTACTCGCCCCAATAAAGATGCAGGCAGTTTGCTCACTGCACGCTATCTGGCGGATGCAAAGCCGATGCAGGGGCGTGGCTATCTGAATGGTGGACATAGAAATGCAGATCCCTATTATGATATTCCAAATCTTCGGGTACAAGCCCATTTTTTCGATGGGCCACTTCGGGTTTCTTCTCTCAGAAGCCTAGCTGCCTATGGCAACGCCTTTGCGATCGAGTCCTTTATGGACGAACTGGCAGATCGGGCGGGCAAAGATCCGGTAGCATTTAGACTGACACATTTGACTGATCCCAGAGCGAAAGCTGTTCTTGAGCGGGTTCAGGACATGTGCAAAGATACTCCTGTCGATTCAGGGGAAGGGATCGGTTTTGCCTTCTGCCGTTATAAGAACTATGCAGCCTATTGCGCCATTGCGGCCAAGATCAAAGTGGAAGAACAAACTGGAAACATTCGCCTCCTCAAGATGTGGACTGCTGTAGATGTAGGAGAGGTGATCAATCCCGATGGACTGCGCAACCAAACAGAAGGTGGGTTGCTTCAGGCTGCCAGCTGGACCTTGGCAGAAGAGGTGCGATTTGATGAGGTTGGCATTCAGAGCAGCAATTTTGGAAGCTATCCCATGTTGCGATATAGCGATATGCCAGACATAGAAGTGGCCATCCTTGATCGACCGGATGAACCGGCGATGGGTGGGGGAGAAGCTTCTGTTCCACCTGTAGGGGCCGCGATTGCCAATGCGGTGTTTCGGGCCAGCGGACAACGGCTATATACATTGCCGTTGAAGATAAAAGGAGAAAATGGCTAAGAGACTGTTTTGGAATCTGTGCTGAGAATTTTTATGGTGTAGTTTTTTCTCAGAGACTGTTTGAGTTTTGTTGATGGAATTTGTTATAGGTGATTTTTTTGACCTTCAAGGCGGAAAAACCGGAATGTAGCAGAGCTACATGAGGATTTTTTCAACGCAGAAGGGCGAAAAAAGGGGCAAAACAAAACCATAGGATAATATTCAAACAGTCTCT
>JBCCGK010000051.1:0-75959 GCA_039029315.1 Bacteroidota bacterium
GATCTTAGCTTGTACGAATCCTATATGAGCGAATAAACATATACCAGTAAGAAAAGGTAAAAACAACTTCATAAACAGAGGATAATTTAGGCTGATCAAACAAGAACGAAAACTAAGAGACTGTTTTGGAATCTGTGCTGATAATGTTTATGGCGTATTTTTTTCTCAGACAAGGCTCTTTTTTGTTCTCATAGTGGTGCTATGAGAACAAAAAAAGCCGCAGAATGAGGAAAAAAGACGCATACAAAAAATAAGTGACAGATGTTCAAAACAGTCTCTAAACAACAATGAATGAAGGTCATAAATGCCTGGAGGATCGGAATTGAGAGGCTCTGATTTAAGCTATGACCTTTTGTTCTTTTATGTGTTTCAGGTTTAGGAGACAACTCTGTTCCTCTTTCATTGGAAGGCCTACTTCTGATTTTTTCCTCAAGCCATAGAAAGATAACAGAATCTGTGGAGTTAATCAATAAGAAAAGCTAAGTTGAAAGCCTTATTGAAGCAGAAGAAATTTCTTATCTTGTAGCAGGATTCATCCAACAATTCACACGCATGCAGGACTGGCAAGAGGACCAAATGTTATTCTCCGCCCCCCTCCTTCCTGGACCAAGCTCCTGGATTCAGAGATATTATCAACTCTCCAGATGGTTGACTCCACTTCTTTTGCTTGGCTGTGCATGCTTAATGATGTTAAGTTGGCACCATATTCCTCCTAACTGGTTGGCAATCCTTTTTGTTGGCATCCCTATCAGTTCTATTCTTTTCCATCTTTTGCTTGTTCGATGGATTGTCTACCTCAGCGTGGACAAGCGGCAAACACACAAACTTTCTGTGGGGCAAGAAACCATTTCGATCTTCCATGCTTCGGGAGAAATTGAGCAATTTCCCCTGCTTCAGCTGACTCAGATTCGGTGGGTGTATTCGGGCTATCAGCGGGCTTTTCGGCGAGAAGGAAAATATTTTTCGGGCCAGAACAATCAGCTTTCTTTTCAATTTCGAGACAGAAAACTCTCGTTCTCCTTTTGTCTGCTCTCCAGACATCATCTTCGGGACCTACAAGCATTGCTCTCTCGCTGGTATGCAGAAGAAATTCCATTTGAAGAATTCAATCAGACTTCCGGCCTGCCATTACAGAGTCATTTGCTTACTTCCTAGAGGCTGTTTACCTGTGAATTTAAGCGGGCTGATTGTCCTTGATTAGTTGATGAATCAAGGCTCCTAGCTCTTCAGGTTTCTCCAATGGGAACATATGTCCCCCTTCTATTGCCTGAAAGGTAGTTCGGTCAAATCTCTGCTGATGCTCTGAAAGGGCCCTGGCTGGAAGAACACCTTTGGTGGCATACAAAAAATGGCTGGGAACCTCTAGTTTGGTGGATCCAATTCTGATCGGAGAACAGGAAAACATTTTTGCTTCCAGAGTCTTCGGAATCACCAATTCCAATCCTCCCTGAGGGGAGGCTTTCAGTCCATAATCGACATACTCCTGAATGGACGTAGGAGCAAAATATTTGAAGAGCCTTTTGGATTGAAAATAGGCAAGGGCTTGTTCTTTCGAGTCAAAATGGTCGCGACGTTTTTTTGCCTTTTTTATGATAGGGACAATCCGGTCCTGAATCTTCAGAAAGCGGCTAATTGCCATCATGGTTCGGAGTCTCCATCCAAATATTGGGGCATCCATCATGATGATTTGTCGAAAAAGATCTGGTCGCTCTATCGCTGCCCAAAATACAGCGACGGCTCCCATTGAGTGTCCCAATCCGACAACGGCTTCGGTACAGTTGGCCTCTATGTCTTCTATGATTTCCTGGGCCAATGGTCGCCAACTCTTGCGCACCTGATATTGGCCGACTCCCATGACGGGGACGTAGTGAATCGTATGAGGCGAGAGGTATTGAAAAAAATGCTGATAGGAATCGGCCGGGAAGCCATTGGCATGAGAGAAATGAATAAGAGCCATGCCTGCGAATTACGCAGTCTTTGTCTTTAGCTCCAAACAACAATGAAAGAAACCCTATTTAAGGTTAGCTCGGTCTGCAGAACAAGGTTAAGCCCTGTCATATTCTGACTAGAGACAAAGAAAGATTATTTATAGAGGGAGAGGAACATGCCCAAAATGCCAGAAAGGATGCTTAAGTCCAGTTCAGAATGTGAGTCATCATTTTCCATCATATAGGGTTCTGCCTTTTCTTTGGGTGAAAAGGGAATCTCAGGCAGTTGAAACCAGGGTTTTGGTGTTTTGACGACTCCAGCAAGGGGAGCACCCTTGATGGGGAGAGAGTCCAGGATTACTTTGGGAGCGTGTGGAATGTCCTTGACTGATTGGACGGAGGATAACAGAGAATTAGATACAGAAGGAACAGGTGTAGCGAGGAAGAACATGGTGAAACCCAAAGCAATGCTCACAATCAACAAGTACACGTATTTTCTCATAGCCAACAGATTTAATTCCTTGAGGTAGCAAGTTTGATTGTGAATTCAATAAGGTTAGGTTGTGAAATGCTTATATAGAATAGATGTTTTTCAGACCAAAAGGTTGTAAGTTCACTCAATTTTTTAGGCCTTTATACGGAAAGAGAAAGAGCAGAGGTTCCATTTGTTACAAAAATTGAGGTTTTTTTTTATAAAATTCGCAAGATGCACCATCGTTATCGTTTTTTTTACCAGGCTTGGAAAGGAGATACCCGAGGATATCTGTATGTGATTGGCTTATTGCTCATCATACTCGCTAATGTTTTGGTATCATTTGTTTATCCCATTGTTGCCGGATTTTTCGTCGATGACTATTCTTCCCTAACACCGAATGAGTTGCTTCAACCTGAGCGCTTAGGGATGCCACCTGCCCTGGGATTGATGTTGTTGCTTCTTCCATTTGCCGCTGGATTATTTGCGATTTGGATAGCGATCAAGTATATCCATCGGAGATCTTTCACCAGTGTTCTTACAGGGAATTCTCAGCTCAATTGGCGCAAAGTCGGAATTGGAGCTGGTGTCTGGATCGGAATTACGCTTGTGTTTGAACTCATCGTGGCGTTTATGAATCCCGAGAACTACACCTATACATTCGATGCGGCCAAATTTTTTCCTACCCTGATTGTTGCGCTTATCTTCGTCCCCCTGCAGACTTCAATGGAGGAGGTATTGTTCAGGGGCTATCTCATGCAAGGAATCGGCAAACAATTTAAACGCCCCTTGGTTGCGCTTCTTTCAACCTCTATCATGTTTGGTCTATTGCATGCTGCGAATCCCGAAATCGTGAAATTTGGCCCAATTCTCCTCTTGTACTACATCGGCTTTGGCCTGATGATGGGCGTACTCACAATCATGGATGAGGGACTGGAACTGCCACTTGGCATTCATGCTGGCAACAACCTCTATGGTGCACTGATTATCACCTTTCCCTCTTCGGCCTTACAGACTCCCGCCATCTTCACACTGAAAGAATACCCTATCGAAATTATGACACTGGTGTGGTTGATTGGTTCTGTCATTTTCATTCTGCTCATGGCTAGACTGTACCAATGGAAAGATTGGAGCAAATTGACAGGCATGCTTACACCGCCACTTTCCTCGACTGAATCGGCGGCAGATCACCAAGACGGGATCACTTCCCTTCCTGACAAGGATCCTGAAAGATCCCATTGATTGTTCCTGATTTTTTGATCAGCCGATAGGATTTCTTGAGGTATTGGAGCATCGGACGAGCTTGCTCCCACTCCAGATATGGGAAGTTGCGAATCAACGCATAGACCTCTCGCTCTTTACTCAGCAGCAGGGCTCTTACCTCTTCATATTCCTCTACTGTCCGACAAAAGGGAGGTACACATCGATAATCAAAATCTTCGTCCAAACCAGTATATGGAGCGCCGACAAGCCCACTCCAATCAAAGTCATAGGGAATAGGCCGAAGACCTGATTGATCTTCCCGCCGAAGCAAACGGATATTTTTACTCATCAACGCACTCCAATCTGTGTTTCCGACCATGTATTGAAATACCATTAGCTGAGTCAGGGCCTTCCGATTCAACTCCTGAAGTGCCACAGTATCTTCCAAAATCTGTCCTTGCAAACGCTTTCCAAGCATCTCTTCTGATTCAATAAAGAATGCGAAGCGGGTTTCTCGCATTTGATTGTTGCTTTTTTCTACATAATGAACCTTGGCTAAACGAACCCGAAAGCCTTCTCCGAACATGGTTTGATAGAGTTTATAGACCAAATATTCTTTCAAGACAAGGACCTCGTCCTGGCAATGGGTGACCAACTTCAGGCGTGTAGACCCAGCGAAGATTGTTTCTTTTGCTACCTTTTTTTTGATTTTCAGACGAATAGGGGGAAATCCACAGATATCTTCCCTTCGCCTGAAATTGCCCCGTACTCGGATCTTTACAGGAAGCACCTGCTGACCTTCTCCGAAAATGAAGGACAAACTCGCACGGTGATAGTCTGCGGTATCACTTCGGTCCATCAAAAAGGTATCCCACTCTGCTCGAAGATTCATTTCCATCAGTTCAGCTTGATCAAATAGACCAACTGACTGACTAGAGAGAGACACACAAACAAATACAGAAATCCCTAGCAGGAAAAAGCGAACAAAAGAGATCATATAAGCAGGATCATCTATGGTGTATGATGCAAATCTTGCGAAAGGTCAGAGTCATAAATAGGTATATATCACATATAATTGCCCTCATCGTAAAGCTTCTGTCCTTCCATCATTGCGAAAAACCAGTAGAGAAGGTTTCAAGCCTTTGGCCTTTTGCAACTTTAGTTATTTTTATGAGATAAAAAAACTGAGAGAACATGGAAGTCCTCTCAGCAGCTATGATCCAAACTACTACTAAATTTTTTTGTTAGTTGTCCACCGTGATCCTCATGATGGTCTGAGAATCATTGTCTCTCCAGGCTGTGAACAACAAGGCTTTTCCATCGGGGTGCCAATCCAGTTTCTGACCTTCAGCCGCCAATACGATTTTGGAAGAACCTGTCAACTGACGCATTCGATTGGTCTCCAGATCCCTGATCCATATCGCATCCACTCCTGATCGATCACTCACAAATGCCAGTTGATTCCCATCAGGACTCAAAGCAGGGGCAAAGTCATTCCATTGTGAGGAAATAACGATACTTTCTTCCCCTCCTTCTACTGGCACAGACAAAATATCCTGGATCAGGAAGGAATCCTTTTGAACGAAACGAGAATAGATAATACTTTCTGAATCAGGGCCCCAAATCGGTCTTCTGGGCGAACTTACCAATGGGTCGGTAAGCAGAATGGGAAGTTCCATCCGAGGCAATACCAGGCGGGGCGTAGCTCCCTCAACAGTCTCTATGGTCCATATACCGTATCCACTCCCATCTTCCTGGTCCAAATTGGATAACATCACCAGTGAATTGCCATCATGAGACCAGGAAACTTCTCGTTGATGGCTATTCTCGCCAAAAAGGATTCTGGGACCATTTTCTGAATGAAGCAAAATGGAATTGGTCTCTGGCTCATCTCCTTCGATGGACTTGATGGAGGTTAAAAAGGCAATCTGATCTCCAATCGGACTCCAATCCGAATCTTCTCCCTCTGCAATTCGAAAAATTGCCCCCTGATTGAGAGCATATCGATAGATATAGCTTTGGTTCTCCACAATTCTGGAGTAGCTGATATACGTTCCCTTCAGGCCATAGCTGCCCCAATGTCGACTTCCAGGTATCCCATCAAACAAATCCTTGAAAGCCCCTTCTTCTTCTGGCACAAACAGAATCCTGTTCGAATAACTGGACACAGATCCTGCCGCTTCTGCTTTGAGCATCAACAGATAGGAACGTCCATTGACAAGGCCAGAGAGTTGATACTGATTGATATTACCTGAGAGTTGTTCTACCTCCAACCAATCTTGACCGCCATTTTCAGAGAGCAATATTTTGAATGATTCTGGGTCAGCCCGTTCTGCTTCATCCTCTCCCCAGGTATACCAGCCCCAATTCAGATCAACTGTCTGGTCTCCTCTATAGGCAAACACTTGTGGTTGGTACACCTTAAGTCCTGAGGAAGTGATGGGAATCTCGTTTGGCTGCTCACAAGCTGTCCACCAGCAACAGCAAAAAATGAAAAGTACAGATAGTTTCCGCTTCATATAATGAGCCATTAAATCCAGCAACAGAAATTCTGAGGGCATTTCTTTTCTAACGACAACAAAAAAGAGAATGCTGCATGGCAAACATAAATTTTCAATTCTTCCGATATCTTCTCCTTCTCTTTAGCCCTCATACATCCTGGCTGCCAATCGAAATGTATTGGCGTGAGCCTCAATTGTATCCGCCAAACGTGGAGAATATCCTCCTCCTATAGCTACTGCAAGGGGAATGTCCTTTTCTTTGCATAGGTCGAGTACAATTCGATCCCTTTCCATACAACCTTCCCGACTCAAGGCCAATTTTCCGAGTCGATCCGATGCCAGGACATCTACTCCTGCCTGAAACAGGACCAGGTCGGGTTGTACGCTCTCCAACAAGTCAGGAAATGTCCTGTTCAGTTGATTCAAATATTCCTCATCATCGGTGCCTGTGGGGAGGGCAATATCAAGATCGGACTGTTCTTTGTGAAGCGGATAATTGTCTTTGCCATGCATGCTGAAGGTAAACACGCGTGAATCTTGCTCGAAGATTTTGGCAGTCCCATTCCCTTGATGAACATCGAGGTCCACAATCAATATTTGTTGAGCCAGTTGATTGCGAAAAAGATGGTGGGCGCAAATCGCAAAATCATTCAGCAAACAAAATCCTTCCCCGGCATCAGCATAGGCATGATGCGTGCCGCCAGCGATATTCATCCCAATTCCATGTGTTAAGGCGTGTAAGGCAGCGGACACAGTCCCTTGACATGATCTGCGGGACCGATCGACCAACTGAGCGGACTGTGGGAAGCCAATTCTTCGCATTTTTTTCGGCCCAATCCGAACCTCACGCATGGCAGTCCAATAGGTCTCAGTATGGACAGACAATATATCCTCTTCTGACACGGGAAAAGATTCTTCCAGTTGCGACTCGTCTATGCTGCCTTCATAAAGCAGTTGCTCTCGAATCAACTGATATTTTTGGATAGGGAAGCGATGGCCTTCGGGCAGGGAAGGAACAAAACGATCGGAGTGGAAGATTTTGAGCATCAAGCGGGAAGCTATATCTTTGTAGTCTGAATCCCAATCAGGAGATTCTCAACTGTCTAACAATTATTGCTTCAAAAATATATTCATATGCAAAGAAGGGCAAGTTTGTATATAGAGGGGGTACCCAATCCAAACGCAATGAAGTTTGTATTAGAGAATGGAATTTTGGTAGATGAACCATATGAATACAATTCTCTGGCAGAAGCAGGCCTGTCTCCTCTCGCCCACATGCTGCTTTCCTGGCCGTATGTAGAAAAGGTTCTTTTGAATCGAAATTATGTTACGGTCGTAAAAAAAATCGATCAAAGCCCTCCCTGGGATGATATTCTTGCATCTGTCAAGAACAGGATTCAGCAACACCTGGAATCCAACAAACCGATTTTATACCTCGGATCTGAAAAACTCAATCACCCAGCAAGTGAGGATAGTATTGTTGAACTGGTAAAACAGATCCTCGACAAAAAAATCAGACCTGCTGCTCAAGAAGACGGGGGAGACATTCTCTTTGATTCTTATGAAGATGGTGTCCTCAACCTCAGTATGCATGGTGCGTGTCACCTATGTCCCTATGCTGTCAACACACTCAAGGAAGGAGTAGAACCTTTGCTGACCAATCTCGTTCCTGAAATCAAGCGTGTCACAGCCGTGGAGAACCATGTTATGTGAACAGGAGATAAGCGCAGAGGATGCCTGGCACACAATACATATTTCAAACGTGTGTATCTTTCACCTATCAAATCGAGGCTATGAGTGGAGCAAAACAATCAGAGATCGTTCGAGTCGAGGATCTCGGCCCTATGGACTATCAGGAGGCCTGGGATCTACAAGAATCTTTACTGAGAGTGAATGTCGGGCTCAAACTCGCAGCTGGTCGACATGCCAATCCTCACAGCATTCCCACCAAGCATCACTTGCTCTTGTGTGAACATCCACATGTCTACACCCTGGGCAAAAGTGGAAAGGACACTCACCTGCTGATTGATCAGGAGGAGAGAGAAAAAAAAGAAATTTCCTATTATAAAATCAATCGAGGGGGAGACATCACTTATCATGGCCCCGGTCAAATCACAGGGTATCCTATCCTGGATCTCGAAAAATTCAAACCAGATCTTGGGTGGTATTTACGTTCTCTGGAGGAAGTAATGATTCGTCTCTTGAATGATTATGGCCTGATAGGCGGCAGAATCCCTGGCGCAACGGGTGTCTGGCTGGATACAGATGGCCCCCTGCCAAGGAAGATCTGTGCGTTTGGTGTACGATGTAGTAGATGGATCACCATGCATGGATTTGCCTTCAATGTGAATACGCATCTGGATTATTTCAACCACATCATTCCCTGTGGCATCGCAGACAAAGGGGTCAGCTCGCTTCAAAGGGAGCTGGGGAGAGAACTGGATATGGCTGAAGTCAAAACTCGTCTCCTCGCACATTTCGAACAAGTATTTTCGTGTGAGACGCAAGCAGCTCTTTCTCCAGTGTAACCGTTCGCGCAAATCGCGATTTATTCCCTTCAAATCCTTTTTTTCGACGAAATTCATCCGAATTTCTTCCCAAAATCTTTCCCACTCACGAAATAGAAATTCCTAAGACACAGGCAATTGGCACAATTATTGCTTATGGAGTTGTTTTTTTGGGCGGAAATACCTAATTTTTAGCTTTCTACGCAACCCAGACAGTCCACTGATACGGGATTTTTCCCCATTGAGAAGGGAGCTCTTCTTGATATGCGAACGAATATTGAGATTCGTCCCCGGACAAGTAATGTTAGTCATTAAATAGTACGCGAAAAGAAACATGTTAAAACAGAACCAGCAACTCAAACTGCTCCAGAAGATCTCACCTCAACAAATTCAATTTATCAAATTGTTGCAGGTACCTACGGCTTCTCTGGAACAGAGAATCAAAGAGGAGCTGGAAAAGAACCCTGCTCTCGAGGATCAGCAAATGGGGTTTGGAGACGAACAACCCAAAAACGAATATGATGATCTTGATAGAAAAGAGGAAGAGGATACAAAAGCCGATGAGCAGGAAGATGGAGGAAGTCATGAAATCAGCATCGATGATTATCTAGCCAATGATAGCTATGACTATCGGACCAGACTTCCATCAGGCGGGGATGATGATGATGATGATTATGAGGCACCCATTGTTCAAATGAAAACCCTCTATGATCAATTGATTGAACAGATTTCTCTCCTCAAATTGACCGATCACGAACGCTTACTTGGTGAACATATCATTGGGAACATTGATGAAGATGGATATTTGCGCGGTAGAGGATCTGTAGACCCGATCAAAACCATCCGCAATTATATGGCCTTCAGTCATCGAATCACAACAGATACGGAAGAAGTTGAAGCCGTTCTGAAAAAGATTCAACGACTTGATCCTCCCGGTGTGGGTGCCAGAGATTTGCAGGAATGTCTATTGCTTCAGTTGCTACGCAAGCCCTCCACTCGAATTGTCGATCTTGCCATTAAGGTGATTGAGAAATATTTTGACGAATTCACAAAAAAGCACTTTACCAAGCTTCGATCTCGTCTGGGAATCACTGAGCAAGAACTCAAGGAAGTCTACCTGACAATTACCAAACTGAATCCAAAGCCTGGGGAATCGCAATCCGTGATCAAGCACGAATACATCATCCCGGACTTTATTCTGACCACGGAAAACGGACAAATCAACATCCGCCTCAACAGCAGAAATGCCCCTGATCTCAAAGTCAGTCGCAATTATGTGAACATGTATTCTGAGTTTAAGGGAATAGACAAGAATAAAGCGAAAAAAAATCCGAAGAATAAGGAGACACTGGATTTTGTCAAAGCAAGAATCGAAGCCGCCCAATGGTTCATAGATGCCATCCGACAGCGGCAGTTCACCTTGTTGAATACGATGGAGACCATTGCAAAAAAACAGAGGGAGTTCTTCCTTTCAGGAGGAGATGAGAAGAAATTAAAGCCAATGATTCTCAAGGATATTGCCGAAGAGATCAACATGGATATCTCTACTGTAAGCCGAGTCGCCAATAGCAAGTTCGTTCAGACAGAGTTCGGAATTTATCCACTCAAGTTCTTCTTCACCGAGGGAATAGAAACCGAGGATGGCATGGTGTCAAACAGGGAAGTCAAAAAAGCCCTGGAGGAGATCATTTCTGGAGAAAGCAAACGCAAGCCATTGTCTGATGACAAGATTGCCCTCCAACTCAAGTCGCGTGGGTACAATATTGCCAGAAGAACTGTTGCCAAATATCGCGAACAGCTAGGTGTCCCGGTAGCCAGACTTCGAAAAGAAGTCTAACAAACCCTGTTTCAGAGACATACTTGATCCATTTTCAGATAGGAAAATGAATCGATCGGCATGTGGCAGTCCTCATATTGCAGGATTCTCCAACCATGCTCGATGGGCAGCGTCATTCTCATATGATGCGGAAATTTTTCACCTGGAAGTGGGTCAAAAGAATCCTTCTCATAGGTATTGGCCTCTCCCTCCTCGCAAGTGTATATGTTCGATGGATATTTGACCCACTTCTTGGGCCGATCTATGATCGCCTCAGCAGACAAAAAGCCGTTCATACTTCTGAGCAATTAGACCAAACCCTGGAAGCCCTACCGACCTTATCCTACAAGCGCTTAGTCCGTACTGATCTTGCGCGAGGTGATGGACTTTCTAGCATGAAGCACTATCAGGATCAGGAATTTATCAGAATTTCAGGTGTCAATCGCTATAGATATCTCGTTGGCAACCAACGAGTCCATCAATTTCTTCCTGGAATGCGGATCTGGAGATTCCGACTTCCCAGATTGGGCCACACACAATACCTTCTCATCGACAAACGAGTGCTCAGACAGTTGCTCTCGTTTCGGCAGGCGCTGGAAAAACAAGGGCTGAATCCCAATGCCTTCGCGGTCAGCTCAGGATTTCGACCTCCCAGCTATAATAAGCGAGTAGGCGGAAAACCGAAAAGCAGACATCTCCACGGTCAGGCCATTGACATCCTCATTCAGGATCTGAATTCCGATGGTCGGTCCAATCAGACAGATGTAGACCTGGCCTACAAAATTTTACATGAACAAATCGTAACAGACAAAGGCGGATTGGGAAGATATAACAGCAACAAACGCCTCTTGCATCTGGATTGTCGAGGCTATCGCGCAAGATGGCATTATTGATGAAGATTCTTGGCTTTGTTTCGTTCAATCAATTCTTTCATCCCCCAGTTTGCCAAGCCGACAATCAAGGTCCCCAACAGAATTTTGATGCCCATACCAGGCAGAAGTGGTAAGATTTTTTCCCACATTCCCTCAAAACCAATAAGCACTCCCAACCATAGAAAGCCGATCAACAAGATCAGGATATGACCAAGGAACAGGATTAGCGCAATCCCCATCCAGTGTTTTCCCCAGACGCCAGCCGAAAGTTTCCCAACCAAGAAGGAAGCCAGGACAAAACTCAACAAAAACCCTCCTGTAGGACCAATCAGTTTTTCCCAACCAGCCCCTCCTTCGGCAAATACTGGCAAGCCCAATGCTCCCATGACCAAGTAAAGAGAAGTTGCTATCCCCCCCTTGCTGGGCCCCAGGATCATCGCTAATGTCAGGATGACCAGGGTCTGAAAGGTTACAGGCAATGCAGAGACAACATTGATCTCGATTGGAGCAAGTAAGCAAATCAACAAGGTAGCCAGAAATACTTTTACTGGCGCATCCCAAAAGCGGTCTTTCCCTCCAATAGCAAACTCATCAAGAAGCATAACGTTGATCCAGGATAAATTTTGACGGATATTTTCCCTTGATGTCCTTATAGAAAGTCATGATTTGCTGCATATCAGCATCCTGATCATCAGAAGGGTGAATCACATGATAGGCCCCGGCTTCTTTTTTTTCATAGTCAAGATACCCCAGAACGATGGGAACATTAGCAGCTTTTGCCAGATGATAGAATCCACTCTTCCATTCCTTTGCCAGACTTCTTGTGCCTTCAGGAGCAATGATCATGGCTGTTGGGTTATGGGACAAAAACAGTTCCTGCATCGCCTCTATATAGCTTTTGCGTTCTGCCCCTTTCTCTCTGGGACTTCTATCAATCCACAGCCCCCCGGCAGATTCAAGAATCCGCCCAAGCACAAGCGTATTAGACTCTTTCTTTACGGCAAATCTGGCTGGAATTTTGCCGATTGAGAAAGCACCGATCATGAATACGGCATCCCTTAAGGCTGTATGCGGAGCAGCTGTGATCACACAGTTTTGGAATACTTCTGGCGGCAGATTAGGATTGAGTTTCCACCCCAATAGCCTGAAGATTAATCGAAAAGCAGCTTTTATCATAAAAAATATAATATGAATCGGCCACAAAGGTAGGAAAAATTGCTTTCTGGGCAGTCGATTTCCATCTTCCCATACCTGAAACAAGAATGCAGGATGTATAGAAAAGGCGAAAAATTTCTATATTACACCATTGTATTTTCAAGCAATCAACCTAATCTACTAGACTGAATTCCTACTATGAGCAGAAAAATGAGAATGGGGATGGTAGGCGGCGGAAGGGGGGCTTTTATTGGCGCTGTTCACAGAATGGCAGCAGCCCTCGACGGAGAAATCGACCTTGTATGTGGCGCCTTCAGCAGCAATCCTGAAAAATCCAAAGCTTCTGGCCTTGATCTGTTTCTACCTCCAGATCGCTCTTATGGATCGTATGAAGAAATGATCCTCAAAGAAAAAGAACTTCCTGAAGGTGAGCGCATGGATTTTGTTTCTATTGTGACACCGAATCATGTGCATTTTCCTCCAGCCAAAATCGCAATGGAAAATGGGTTTCCCGTGATTTGTGATAAGCCTCTGTGTTTTTCACTGGAACAGGCCAAGGAATTCAAGGAAGTGGTGGACAAAACAGGCTTGCCATTTGCCCTGACGCATAATTACACGGGCTATCCCATGGTCAAAGAGGCGCGTGATATGGTTCGGTCTGGCAAAATTGGAGCCGTAAGAAAAGTTGTTGCTGAATACCCACAGGGATGGTTATCCACCTATCTGGAAGGTGGAGATCATAAGCAAGCTGCCTGGCGAACCGATCCAAGCAAATCGGGGGCGGCCGGTGCCATGGGAGACATTGGAACCCATGCCGAAAACCTTGCCGAATATATTACCGGTCTCAAAATCACAGAAGTTTGTGCAGATCTGAGCATTTTTGTAGATGGTCGATTGCTGGATGATGATGGCAATGTCCTCTTGCGCTTTGACAGTGGTGCCAAAGGAGTCCTGCACGCAAGTCAGATCTCTCAGGGAGAAGAGAATTCCCTCAACATTCGCATTTATGGTGAGACGGGCGGATTGGAATGGCACCAAATGGAGCCCAATACCCTGATTCACAAAACCAATGAAGAGACCCGAATTCTCCGAACGGCTGTAGGCAATCTGTCTGCATCCGCCCAAGCCCATACCAGAATTCCTGCGGGACATCCTGAAGGATATCTGGAGGCATTTGCCAATATCTATCGCAACTTTGGGCGTACAGTCCGAGCACACATAGAAGGTCGCAGCCCAAATCCGGTAGATCTGGACTTTCCAACCATAGATGATGGGGTCCGAGGCATGGCATTTATAGAGACTGTCGTTGCTTCGAGTGCCAGTGATCAGAAGTGGTATCCCATGAAATCATAAGTCAGACCTTAGGTCTTTTTTACCTTATCTCATTATCTCTATCTATTTTGTCAATGAAAACAATCAAAGGCCCCGCAATATTTCTCGCACAATTCATGGGAGACGAAGCCCCGTTCAATAGCTTCGAAAACATCGTCAAATGGGCTTCTGACCTCGGTTACATTGGTGTGCAGGTTCCGACTTTTGACAGCAGGTGCATCGATCTGGAAAAAGCTGCAAGCAGCCAAGCATATTGTGATGACATGAAAGGCTTTGCTGCAGACCATGGCGTCACAATCACTGAGCTTTCTACCCATCTCCAGGGACAATTGGTAGCTGTACACCCAGCCTATGACAAAATGTTCGACGGATTTGCGCCAGAAGCTGTCCGTGGCAATCCTTCTGCCAGGCAAGAATGGGCTGTGAATCAATTGATGTTGGCAGCTCAAGCCAGCAAGAATTTTGGTTTGACGGCGCATGTGACCTTCTCTGGTGCATTGGCATGGCCATATGTCTATCCTTGGCCTCAACGCCCTGCTGGCTTGATCGAACAAGCGTTTGATGAGCTTGCCAAAAGATGGACGCCCATCCTGAATGCCTTCGATGAAGTAGGGGTTGATTTGTGTTATGAAATCCACCCTGGAGAGGATCTCCACGATGGCTTAACCTTTGAGCGCTTCTACGAAGCTGTTGGTAAGCATGCTCGATGCAATATGCTCTATGATCCAAGTCATTATGTGCTGCAAGGGCTGGATTATTTGCAGAACATTGACTTCTACCATGAGTTCATCAAGATGTTCCATGTCAAGGATGCCGAACTAAACCCAACTGGCAAAGCAGGGGTCTACGGTGGATACGCAGGCTGGACAGAGCGGCCTGGTCGTTTTCGCTCTCTTGGAGACGGACAAGTGGATTTTGCGGGCATCTTCAGCAAATTGAGCCAATATGGATATGACGGATGGGCAGTATTGGAGTGGGAATGCTGTATCAAATCTCCTCAGCAAGGAGCAGAAGAAGGCGCGCCTTTCATTGCTGACCACATCATACAAGTTACAGACAAAGCTTTTGATGATTTCGCAGATGCAGGAGTAGATGAGGAGACCAATCGCCAAATCCTGGGATTATAATCGTATGCGTAGATCCTTTCTTCTTCCTGTTTTTCTCTTTCTGTTTTGGGGAATACCCTCTACGAGCTTTGCCCAAAAAGACAAAGAAGAACCTCCGATTGAGAGACCTCTCAGCCAATGGGTATTCAAGACTGTGGTGGATGATCTTCCCGGAGCAGTCGTGGTAGCTCTCCACAAGGATATATGGCTTGCTTACAATCCTGTATCCGCAGATATCTATCGCGCATGGAAAGGAAAAGTCAAATTACAAGGAGCGATATATACGGGCATCAGCGGGGAGCAACCTGCTATTGATGGATTTCCGTTTATCAACAAGCCTTTCTCTCAGCAGCACGACTGGCGGGTCAAAATCAATGGTCAGGAAGAAACACCCAAGGTCATGTGGCGTGGGTACAAAAAGCTTGAAAATTCCTTTACAGCGATGTACAGCCTACGATTGTCCAACGGTATGGACATTGAGATAGAAGAGCAAGCAGAATATATGGAGGTCAAAAGAGCTGGCAATCGTTCAGGTTTCCAGCGCTCTTTCACCATCACACGAGGACCTACAGGAGCTGAAGTTAGTCTGGGAATGGCGTATGATGGGATGGTGAGACGCGCAGATATACAGACGAGCAGCAAGTTCAAGGATGTCGAACGAGAAAAGCGCCACTTTGAATGGGGAACTTTGTACAATTTTTCCGGGAGGTTGATGTTGAGTCAGGATGAGCCAACAGTTCTTAATTTGACATTTGCGATTGACCCTGAACAAGAGGCTTCCACGACAGGGAGCAATTGATTTCTTTTTTATTTTGTGTAATTTATGACTATAAACAATCGGTCAATGTTAGGTGAAAGGCAGAGGTTTTTGACAAAATGATGATTCTCTCTCGTGCTTATCACTGATCTCTTTCCAGACAAAAACCCATACTATACTATTTATCTACTACAAATAACTATCTAACAATGAGCAAAGAACAACGATTATTTTACGGCAGTTGTTTCGCCTTGATCACAACCGCCTTTTCATTCAGTATCAGAGCAGGGGTCCTTCCTGAACTTGGAACGGAACTCTCACTGAATGCAACCCAATTGGGATATATCAACTCCATGTGGTTTTTTGGCTTCCCAATCTCCATGATCATTGGTGGCTTGGTTTATCATACAGTTGGTGGTCAGCGAATCATGCAATTTGCCTTCCTCGCCCATGCCATCGGGATTCTCCTGACCATCTATGCAGGAAGCTATGCAGTGTTGATGATTTCGACCTTTTTGATCGGCTTGGGCAATGGTTGTACAGAAGCAGCTTGTAATCCGATGATTGCGGATGCCTACGATGGGATAAAGATGAGCAAAATGATGAACCGCTTCCATATGTGGTTCCCTGGTGGAATAGTAATTGGAAGTTTGATTTCTCAATTCATGGGACCTGGTGGTCTTGGTTTGGCCTGGCAAGCTCAGATTTGGGTGATCATGATTCCTACAATTGTTTATGCTTACCTGTTCTGGGGACAAGATTGGCCTAAAGCAAAAATTGCTGAAGCAACCTCCTTCAATAAGAACCTGCAAGCTATGTTGACTCCATTGTTCCTCTTTATGCTTGCTTGTATGGCTCTGACAGCCATTTCAGAATTTGGTCCTCAGCAGTGGGTACAATTGACATTGGCAGAAAGTGGAGCACAGCCTATGGTTATCCTTGCCCTTGTAACTGGCTTGATGGCAGTTGCACGCTGGTTCGGAGGAGATGTGGTTAAGCAATTCAATACAACTGGCGTTCTTCTTGGATCTGCCGTTCTCTCCACCATTGGATTGATTCTCTTCAGTACACAGATTGGTTTCATGACCTATGTTGCAGCCATTGTCTATGGCCTTGGTATCGCCTACTTCTGGCCCAATATGATTGGATTTATTGCTGACTATGTGCCCAAAAGTGGTGCGATCGGGATGTCCGTTGTTGGTGCCATGGGGATGTTCTCCTCTATGATCTTTCAGCCCATTATCGGTGCGTGGATCGATGGCAATAGAGCTGCGGGAGAAGCAGATGGCTTGACTGGTGGTGCGCTTGAATTGTTCACTGGACAAGCAACTCTAG
This sequence comes from Bacteroidota bacterium, assembly GCA_039029315.1. Lineage (GTDB taxonomy): Bacteria > Bacteroidota > Bacteroidia > J057 > J057 > JBCCCJ01. The sequence goes on from JBCCGK010000051.1 coordinate 16,985, forward strand.
GAACAATGGTCTTATTCCCAGGTATTCTGATCGTGCTTTTCGGCGGTCTGTACTACTATATGAGGAATCAGCCAAAAGCAGAAACCCAAACGGTATCTGCACATTAATCTGAATACTATTTTCTTTGCTATAAGGTCCCGCACGCTGTGCGGGACTTTTTTTTGACGAAAAAGAGAAAATGATTGCTCTGTCATTTTTTCCACAAATTCTTGTACATTGAGTCTGCCATATGATGATTAATTCTCAAACCATACCAATGAACACTACTATTTCTCCCCTACTCCATCGAATCCTCTTTGTCATGGTTTCGATCCTGGTAGTAGCATCCTGTCAACAACCTCCTACAGATCCTCGTGTCTCAGATGATGAGAAAGACCGAGGCATTGTCCTCAAAGGAGAACAACTCAACCTTCAAGCCGGATTTAAGGCAGAACTCCTCTACAGTCCAAGCGAAGAAGGCATGGGGTCCTGGGTCTCTCTCAATAAAGATGAACAAGGGAGACTGATCGCTTCGGACCAATATGGAGGGCTATACCGCATCACGCCTCCTCCTATTGGAGATCCTTCAGCCACGATCCAGGTAGATTCTATGAAGATCCCGCTCGGTCATGCCCATGGCCTATTGTGGGCATATAATAGCTTGTACGTTGTGGTGAATGCCGATGAGGGGAAAGGAATTGAAGGAAATTCCAGTGGGTTCTATCGCGTATTTGACAGTGATGGAGATGGAGAACTCGATGATTTTCAGCATCTCAAGACTTTCGATGGGCATGGCGAGCACGGCCCACATGCCGTGATTCCCAGCCCAGATAACAAGTTTCTTTATGTCCTTGGGGGCAACCATACAGAATTGCCAGAAAACTATACCTCCAGAATCCCAAGTTGGGACACAGATAATCTGATGCCGACCATCCCCGACCCAAGGGGCCATGCTATCCATCGCCCCCCTCCGGGAACATGGATTGCCAGAACCGATTCTGTGGGGAGTTTCTGGGAAATCGTCAGCGTGGGATATCGAAATCCATTCGACATTACCTTCAATGAACATGGGGAACTCCTCACCTTTGATTCTGATATGGAATGGGATCTCGGTATGCCCTGGTACAGACCTGTCCGCGTCTGTCATGTAACGAGTGGAAGTGAATATGGATGGAGAAAGGGATCAGGCAAATGGCCAGAATATTATCCAGACAATCTCCCCCCCATCGCCAATATTGGTCAAGGCTGTCCGACTGGCGTAATCATTGGGACAGGAGCTGCCTATCCAGCCAAGTTCCAGCATGGACTCTTCGTATTCGACTGGAGCTTTGGCACCATGTACTTCGTGAATCTTGAAGAGGATGGCAGTACCTATCAGGGCGAGGTGGAAGAATTTCTGTCCGGCGTCCCGCTTCCGTTGACAGATGGAGTGATTGGAGACGATGGCGCCATGTACTTTGCTACTGGTGGCCGCAGACTGGCATCTGGTCTTTATCGGATTACGTATACGGGAAGTGAGGATACCAGCCCTGCCCCTCTGCCCTCTTCTCAGCAAAAAGCCAGAGACATCAGAAGGGAAATGGAAGCCCTGCATGGAAATCCAGATCCTTCAGCCCTCGCTGATATCTGGGTCAACCTCAGTCATAAAGACCGCTTCATTCGCTTCGCAGCCCGCACTGCACTTGAAGGCCTCCCCGTCTCATCCTGGATGGGACGCCTCGCCAAAGAGCGTCATCCACACGCACTCACAGAAGCTGCAATCGCCCTCGCGCATCAGGGAAGTTCTTCCGATCGGGACATGGCCATGAATGCATTGAATAAAGTTTCCTGGTCTTCCCTCAACGAAGCAGGGCAGCTTGCCCTCTTGCGTGCCTATGGATTGGTGGCGATCAGATTAGGAGAGCCGGAAGGCACACAAAAAAATCAGCTCATCAAGAAATTGGATGCTGCCTATCCGGCCAGCACAGCTCCCCTTAACCGAGAGCTAGCCTATCTCCTCTCTGCCCTGAATGCCCCTAGTGTGATCGACAAGACGCTCGGATTGATGAAAGCTACAGATACCGGAAAAGAACATGCCATGACGATTTCTGAAGCACTGGCAGAGCGGAGCGACAGATATGGCAAGGATGTCATCAATATGTTGAAGAATATGCCTCCCACTCAAGAAATTGCCTATGCTCTTGCCCTGAGTCAGGTGACAGAAGGATGGACGAAGGACTCACGAGAAGAATATTTCCAGTGGTTTTTTGAAGCGCTTGGAAAGGAAGGAGGCATGAGCTATCGCGGTTTCATTGATGCCATCAGAAATGAAGCCATGAAGAACATACCCGAAGACGAAAAGGAATTTATCGCCGAGTTATCCGGGCAATTTGAACCCAAGGATCTCCTGGCTGATCTTCCCAAACCCAAAGGTCCCGGAAAAGCTTATAATCCAAGAGAGGTGCGCTCGCTTTGGTCAGATGCCTTGAAAGCAGAAAAAGTGCGCGATTTTGCTCATGGAAAAGAGATGTTCGCAGCAACTCTATGTGCCTCCTGCCATACGATGCGGGGAGAGGGAAATCCTATCGGACCTGACTTGACTCAGATCGGAACTCGTTTTTCTGTCTACGATCTGGCATTGGCCATGACCTCTCCCAGTGTGGAAATCTCAGATCAATATGCTTACACTGCATTTACACTCTCTGACGGCAGTCTGCGGGTAGGTAGAGTGGTTGAAGAGGATGAATCCATCATCCGTATTTGTGCCAATCCATACACGCCAGATCAGTTGACAGATATTGCTGTGAGTGATGTGAGCAAACGAGAACCCTCAAAGGTATCTCCTATGCCTCCCGGCTTGATTTATAGTTTGAATGAGGAAGAATTGCTCGACCTGATTGCATATCTGATTGCGGGAGGAGACGCAGAGCATGAGTATTTCTAGGATATTTCATTGATCATTTCTCCTCAGACCATCTCATCGAAGAGCTGTAAGGCAGAGAATGCCTTGCAGCTCTCTTTTTGGATTTACTTCCCCAAAGCTCGCTGATACCGCCTGATGGTCTCCTCTAATCCGAGATATAGTGCTTCAGAGATCAGGGCATGGCCGATCGACACTTCCTTTAGCATCGGCAAATGCTGGGCAAACCAGGCAAGATTCTCCTGACTCAAATCATGTCCGGCATTTACTTCCAATCCAATCTCATGTGCATAAGCGGCCGCCCTGGCAAAAGGAGCTATAGCTGCCTGACGATCCAGTGGATACCGACTCGCATAGGCTTCAGTATACAATTCAATCCTGTCAGTCCCAATCTCTTTGGCCATACCAATCTGATCCAGGTCTGTCTCAATGAAGATCGACGTACGAACACCCGCGGCCTGAAGGCGAAGAATGATGTCCAACAAAAAATGCTTGTGTTGGATGGTATCCCAGCCAGCATTGGAAGTCAGGACACCAGGAGGATCAGGCACCAAGGTGCACTGTGCAGGCTTCACCTCCTCAATCATCTGTAAAAAGCTTTCCGATGGATATCCTTCAACATTGAACTCCACATCCAGAATTGGGGCCAGATCATAGATATCCTGTCTTCGGGCATGACGCTCATCCGGACGTGGATGGAGGGTGATTCCATCTGCTCCAAAACGGACACAGTCTTTTGCTACTTGTGCCAAATGAGGAACATTGTGTCCCCGGCTGTTACGCACAAGTGCGACTTTATTGAGATTTACGCTTAACTGTACCAAAATAAAACTCTTGAATGGTGGACAATAGCTGCTAGAGAAACAATCATCTTAACAAAAATCCCAAGGGGTTCCACAACTCGCATTCCTCCTATCCCCGGATCTGTTTATGGTAATATATCCTTCTGGAATCACCGATTCGACTAGACAACGGGAATCAATCGCTATTCTTCTTGTTCACGATCATAACTCGCAAGGTACAAAAAAGGCGGGCTATTCAGCCCGCCAGAGTAAAAGATATTTTTTTGAAGGGCTGCTACCAGCCGAAACTATATGAGGCGATCATTCCTTTGGAGTATAGTCCCTTGATGGTGATATATTCCCCAGAAGCTTTGAGCGCTTCCTCCAGCTCATCCAGATCCTTGATTTCTTTCCCATCCACTTCTGTAATCACAAATCCATCCTGGATCCCTCCTTTGGCCATTTTATCTCCTGCAACATTCACCATGACGCCTTTTTCAATATCCAATCTCAGATATTCTTCTTCTGACAATGGTCTGAAGACACTTCCTTTATAGTCCAGTTCTCTAGGTGATTCATCAGAAGCGAGGAAGCTGTTTCTGGTAATTTGTTTGAGGACCACGACAAATTCCTTTTCGGTCTCTCCTCTAAAGGCCTTAACTCGTATCCGGTCTCCAGGTCGGTATCGACTTACCTGCTCCTGAAGTTCAGAAGAGCTGTTAACTTCTTTTCCATTCACAGAGACAATCACATCTCCCTTGATAATTCCTGCTTCGGCTGCCCCTAGGTCTTCATTGACCTGGCTTACATAGGCTCCTTTGAGGACGCTGAGATTAAAGCGTTCAGCCAGGGTCGCGTCTACGGGCTGAATCGATACTCCCAGGAATCCGCGCCGCACTTCCCCGAAGGCCAGCAAATCTTCCATGACTTTTCTGGCAATGGTGGCAGGAATAGCAAATGAGTAGCCCGCATAATAGCCTGTTCGAGAGGCGATTGCTGTATTTATTCCAATGAGATCCCCATGAATATTGACCAATGCGCCCCCACTATTGCCTTTGTTTACAGCTGCATCTGTCTGAATAAATGATTCGATGGCAAATTCCGAATCTGCTCGCAACAAATTGATGTTTCTGCCTTTCGCACTCACAATTCCTGCTGTTACTGTTGAGGTAAGATCCATGGGATTGCCAACTGCAAGTACCCATTGCCCAACCTTCACTTCATCCGAATTACCAAAGGACAAGTGAGGCAGGTCCGCGGCATCGAGTTTCAGCAAAGCCAGATCTGTTGCCACATCTGTTCCGATGACACGCGCTGTAAATGTCCTGTTATCATACAGCGTTACTTCCACTTTATCGGCCTCATCTATTACATGATTATTGGTCGCGATATATCCGTCAGGAGAGATCAGTACCCCTGAGCCTGAAGCCATTCCTTGAGGATTGTTATCCAGATCATCTTCAAAATAATCTTTGAAAGGATTGCTGAAGAAATCTGTTTCTCTATTGTTCCTTCTCACTTCATATCGAGACTTGATATGAACCACCGCCGGGCGGGCTATCTCGGATGCAACAACAAAATCCATCGTAGCATCTGTCAGACTTTCCGACCGTTTTGGTTGAGGAGGCACCTCTACTTCTGTATAACTTGAGAAAGTGGTTGGTAATGCCGGTTGGGGCAGGTACACATAGTCTTTCTCAAAAAAATTCGCATAAATTCCGGCACCAATTCCAGAACCAAGCAACACTAACAAGAAGCCTAAGCCTAACAGGATACTTAGTTTTTTTGTGTTCATAATACATTTGTAAGCAGGTTCGCAGGATGTTTTTTCCTACCTGTAATACTCAATTTACAGACAAGAGGTTAAACACCCAAATGAAAAAACGCATCTTTGGCACAACATTCTACGTAAAAAACTCATAAATCACGATAATCTTAACACATGCAGCAATTATTTCATACTCAACGGCTCGCTGAGCTGCAAGACCTGTTAGCAGAAGGAGATCTCAGTCGACTTAGCAGACGTTTACTGGATTTTCTCGCCGATGTCCCTGCTGGTGAACAAATTCGGGGAGAAGCCATCGCCCTCCGTGCGGCCTACAATGCTCATATTTCTCGGGAACAAGCTGACAGATCTACTGAAGAACTTGCTCGTCTCCATCATCAAGCCAATGATTTGATTGCATTTTTGCAGGAACAGTTAAGTGAAGACAATGCTGATAGTCTCTCAACTGGTGATAGCTGGCTGACAGAAGAAGTATTGGATCAGGTAGAGCTACGGGACAATAGCATTGTGTTTGATGGCAAAAAAATCAGCAAACGCTTTGTCACACCCAAACATACCTTCGAGCTTCCGAATCTAGACCTCCAACTCAGACTCGGAGAGATCACTGGTATAGTAGGAGAAAATGGAAATGGTAAAACGACATTGCTTCGGATTGTTGCCGGTGAATTGAGCGTGAGTAGTGGAACGGTTGCCTATCCCTGGTTTCCTGTACAAACAGGAGATTGGTACCGAATCAAGCAACACATTGCCTTCATTCCTCAACACCTCCCTGCCTGGCAAGGATATCTGAAACAGAATCTCCACTTCGCTGCAGCTATTCACGGAATCAAAGGCCATCAAAATGAAACCCTGGTAGAATTTGTGATTCACCGCCTGGGCTTGACGAAATATGAAGACGCGCTATGGAGTGAGATCTCCAGCGGGTTCAAGCTTCGCTTCGAACTGGCTCGCGCCTTGGTCCGTCGTCCACATCTGTTGATCATTGATGAGCCGCTCGCCAATCTGGATATCAATACCCAGGAAGTATTTTTGCAGGATCTGAAATATTTGGCAAAATCCGTTCATCATCCGATGGCCATTTTGCTCAGTTCTCAACATCTTCATGAACTCGAAACGATTGCTGACAACATCATTTTTATCAAAAATGGGGAAGCGCTTTACAATGGAAGCATGAAAGATTTTGGGCAGGATCGCCAGGAAAACATCTTTGAATTAAGCACCACAACCGAAAAAACTATTCTCAAGGAAGCACTTTCTCAATTGGAGGGTGTCACTATAGAAGATCGAGGGACTGCTCAGATTATTCGTACCCCCATTGACCTGGAAGGAAATGTCATTTTGGGAGCTTTGGTAAGTGCACAGGTACAAATTGGGTATTTTCGAGATATCAGTACTTCAACGCTTAAGTTATTTCGAGAATAATCGTTTTCTCCCTTCCACATCTTTGTGTATATTTAGTAGCGTAAATTCAGACGTACTATATTTCTTTCTTTCACAACCACTTCAATCCTATGTTGCGAAGACTTGAATTCCTTGTTCCGCCTCTTCTCAAGAGAATTGACAGACAACTCCTGTTGCATCGTCCAGGCCTTTGGGCGACCAGATTACACTATGTTGCCTTCTATGGGAGCATCCTCTCCTTGTTAATGGGACTGTATACACTCATTCGTCCTATCAGCCTCCATAGTGTGCCCAATCCTGAAAACTACTTTGCTCTCCTGCTGTTGCCTGTAGCAGTTGGATTTGGGCTATGGGTCTATCATCTTACTTTTTTTCGTCTGGAACAATTTCAGGGAAAGAACTGGCGACTCAACAGTCTCAGGGATGAGTTGCTTCATTTGGGAGTTCTGGCATCATTGATCAGCATTCCGCTGATGTATGGCTACCAACTAAGCAACAGGATTGATCAAACAATTACAGAAAGTGAGTTGGCCCGAGATATTAATACCCTGAAAGTTGGAAGTCAGTTGTTTAAGTACGGGGTTCAATCTCCCAATGACTATCGGTTTACCAATATGGAGTGGTATACGACGCTTCACTATGGATTGGAAGGAGAATATTTTGAATATGAGGTGATCCAGAAAAACCTCCCCTACTCTTCTTGTAAAAACCGACAACTGATCGAGGAATTTCTGTTTGTCTTTGCCAAGTACACTGATTTTACAATCCCATTATCTTCATACGAGATTCTCGAAGCTTATCGAGATGAGCAGCCACTTCAGATTGCTGACTTTGCTATGTATGAGCAGATGTTGAGGGAAAATATTTCCAACCTCGCTCAAGCAAAAACGCGATCATTCGCTATCATGGATGCGGATTTTCTCAAGTCCCTTGTGTTCATTTGCTTTATGCTCTGGCTGGGATTACAAGCCTTTCTCAAAACTAACTGGAAAAGCTTCCTTGGTGCGCTGATTGTCGGTGGCCTATGGTCATTGAGCATCGCTCTGACAGCCTCTATCCTGGATGCGAGCTTTCATATTTATCCAGAAAAGTTTGTCTTCATGCTCATGATGGCAGGTCTTGGATTCTTCCTCTATCAAGGATATCGACAAAAGAATACCAAACGCACGCATCAGTGGAAGGTCATCTCTCTGACTCTTGGGACGCTTATGCTTCCATTTGCTCCATTGATTATTGGCTCTTTCATTGATTCCAATATTTATGGCGATGCCTGGTTCAACATTTTGTTTGCAGGAATGGGCGTTTCCTTTATTACCTGGAATCTGACGCTTCGATCTCGATTTGTAGATTTGATGGCATCACCCAAAGAGAATTGATTCTTTCTGTATTTTCATACAAATTAATCCTTGCTACCCCATCAATCCGTTTGGTGGGGTATGCCTTTTGGAGTAGTTTGTTGTGTTTGGGGTGGAATGTCGGACTGACCCAGTCTATACAGATTAGTGGATTGCATTCAGCCAAACAGCTCAAGCAATTGGAACAAGCCTGGAGTCAGATTGAGGATTCTGCCAGCCTGCAACAAGCAGCAGATATCCATATCCTGACTCTCCACCAAAGAGGATTTTTGGAGGCGAAACTCATCGCGATCCAAGCTCATCTCCAAGCCTGGAAAGTTCAGTTTCAACAAGGGCCTCATTACCTCTATCGCACCATTGAGTTGGAAGGACTCACGCCCCTCTATAGTCAAAAAACTGAATTGGACCGATTGGCTGACAAACATGCCCCTGTCAATTGGGATGATCTGGAACAGCGGTTGAACAGTTGCCTACAATTGTTTCAGGAAGAAGGGTATCCTTTTGCCAGTTTTCGGGAATTGGCAGTAAATTATGAAGCCTCAGGCCAGGACAGTATATGGGTAGATGTCCACTATCTCTTTGATGCTGGCCCTTTGACCCATATAGACAGTATCGACATCACAGGCAATCATCGGGAGCGCGATCCATTCATCTATAGCTTGATCCGGCTCAAACCTGGAGATTTGTACAATCAAAAAACCATTGCAGCCATTCCCGGCATCCTGAATAATTCCATTTATTATCAAAATGTCTCGCCAGCAAGGGTGGGATTTCACCCCAAGCGAGGAGCAAAAGTCATTCTTAATTTAGAACGCAAGCGAGCAGGAAAATTTGATTTGCTTTTGGGCTTACAGCCTCCTCAAAATAATACCCAACGGCTTGGATTTACAGGAACCATGGACATTGTTCTTGTGAGTCCTTTGCGGCAGGGCGAGTTGCTTGAATTTCGATTCGACTACCTGACAGCAGGTACGCAACAAACAGAGGCACGTCTGATCCTGCCTTACATCCTGAGAACCCCCCTGAAGATTGAGGGAAGTTTTGAGATGCAGAAGCAGGAAGAGGATTTTCTCAATCTGAATACAGAGGCGATGCTACTCTATGCGATCAACCCATTTCTATCAGCCAGTTTTTTTGTCCGAACCAGAAATAGCCGCGTGTTGGATTCGACCCTCCGAGATACAAACAACAACTCTGCAAATCAGTTGGACGGCAATCGCCAATTGTTAGGTGCTGGCCTGGTGTATGAACAGCTGGATTATCGCAACAATCCCAGTCGTGGACTTGAAGCCCGTCTGGGATTGGCTATCGGCAGACGTACCATCCTCCCCAATCGGTTTATCTCACCCGAATTGTACGAGGGCAGGGATCTTGAGCAACCCATACGAGAAGCAGAGCTCAGTGTCAAATGGTATCGCCAACTATTCAGACGACAAGTTCTTCATCTGGGGAATCATACATATTGGTTGGGGATGAAGGACTACTTGCGCAATGATCAGTTGCAAGTCGGAGGCAGCAAGAGCATCCGAGGATTCAATGAGAAATCATTTTTTACAAATTTTTATAGCTTTTTTACGGCTGAGTATCGCTTCCAACTGGAGCGTGATTCTTACCTCTTTCTCTTTGGAGATTATGCCTATCTCGAAGATCAGGTTCGAGAGGAAGTATTATTTCCTTATGGGGTAGGGCTCGGGATGAATTATGGAACGAAAGCAGGGATTATCTCCATTGTCTATGCGATCGGGAGTACCCGAGACATTCCATTTCAACCGTCAAGAGGACGAATCCACATCGGGATAGTGAATCAGTTTTGACACTGTTTAATACATCGTAACCGAAGTTTTTTGATGTTTTGTTGAACCCCTTCGCACTGGCCCGTCCCCTTACAAATGGGACTTCGCACAAGGCCTTTTCTGCTGAAAAGCAGGAAGATTATCGCCTGTCCCACCTCTTGAGGGGGGATATTAGGCGAAAAGGGGGGTTCAGGAAAAAATATAAGAAACTTATGTTCCACTGTATTTAACTATTGGAATAGGAAAGAGAAGGGGTAGATTTTGAGTTTTGACAAGCCCTTTTTTACTCGAACAACTTGTTTGCACAGATTCTTAGAGACTGATTTGCATTTGTCAAGCTCCCTTTTCAATTTGTATATATGGCTGCCAAGCAAAAAAAATCGAAAGCCCAGGAGTTATTTATCCACAATCATTGTCCGCAATGCGGGTCCAAGATGCGGTATGATGGTGGGGCCTTCAAGAAGTTGAAATGTACCAAATGCTCTTATTCACGGGCTCTGAATAAAGATACAGATCAGGTAGTCAACCAACCATTGCATCAGGGTGTCAAGCTCAATCACTTTGTCAAAGGCATGGGGCTTCCCATGAAAGCATATTTCTGTCTGAACTGTACTGCTGAGATCGCGATGCACAAGGATAGTCCACTAACCACTTGCCCATTTTGTACAAGTGATGAGTTGGAACCAAGTGATCGAGACAAAGATGTATTCAAACCTTATAGCATGATCCCATTTACAGTCTCTCAGGATCATGCCCTCAAGGAACTCCGCAAATGGCTCGGATTTACTGTGCTGGGCGTTAATTTCTTTCCTGAAGATATTTTTGGCCTTCTTGAGCCACCCAAAATGCGGGGGGTGTATTTGCCCGTTTTTTTGTTCGATGGATTAACCCGAAGTACCTGGTTTGGGGAGGCAGGCTTGAGTTTTATGGATGAAAAGAAAGGAAAAAAGATATCCAGAATGATGTGGGACCCTACCACAGGGTATTATGAGCATTTCTTTGAGAATCTGGATGTGGAGATTTCTGAAGGGATTGATGACCTCACTATGGAAGATATTCAGCCATATAACTACAGATATCTGGTGCCTTATGATACCCGGTTCTTACAGGACAACTGGACAGTAGAATTGTACCAGATTCCAGAGATTGAGGGGTTCAAAGCTGCAAATATGTTGATGGACAATGAAATCATGACAGCAGCCCTTGACCGGATCATCGCTGATGATGTGAGAAAGCTAAAGATTACCTCAGAGAAACTCAGCATTGCCTTCAAACATGTATTGATCCCCATTTGGGTTGGGAGCTATGTCTATCAAGGAGAAGTATTCCAGTTTATGATCAATGGCCAAAGTGGAAAAATCACTGGTGAAAAACCCCTCTCCAACTTCAAGTTGTATGTCGCCATGGGGATCGCCATTGCATTGATCACAGTTTTGGTCCTCCTCTTTTCCTGGTAAGATTTTTGGTAGTGCAATACATGTAAGGCTGTCATCGGCACATAGCAATGATCGGCAGACCATTGCTAGGTGGGATGTTATTGAAGCGGATGCCTTCCTATCTACGATTGGCAAAGCGAGAGATGGTCTGCCGATCATCTCTACAAATATTCTGTCAGAAGATTAGCATTGCATTTGAACTACTACCAGATTTTTTTAGAAAAAAAAGAACCTGAAATAATTCCAGGTTCTTGTATCTGATAGGTTGAATGAGGAAAGCTCGCAGAGGATCAGTACACCCACTCGCGATATTTCTCAATAAATGGTTTGTCAAATCGGATAATGAGGAAAGTGAGGAAGAGAAAGACAAACATCCCGGCTAAGCCTTTGATGCTGCCAAAGAGGGGATTCTCTCCCCAAATGAAAAAGAAACTCAAAAGAGAGATATTGTTCAGCACTCCGTGAAAAGTGGCGGAGGCATACACACTTCGTGTTTTGATGCTGAGATAAGCGAGCACATAAGCAAGGCTGACAGAGTATCCAACCAATGCCAGCAAATCTCCCAAAATAGCCGTAGAGTTAAGCGAACTTAGATCAAATAGCAAAGGGATATACCACATTCCCCACAAGCTCCCAACAATCAGGTTACTCCCCATAAAACCCATAGATTTTGTCTCAGAGAGCATAAATCCTCTCCATCCAACTTCTTCTCCTACATTGAATAATAAATTGATGGTCGTCCCACCGATGATTCCACCAATCAAAATCATGACGAACAAGGGCACAATCTCCGCCGGCATCTGGATTTCGGGGATGAGCATGACCTGCATCACATCTCCCACTAAGCCATCGATGCCTGTAAAGATGCTAGCCTTGCCAAATGGCATCAAACCGGCTCCCATGATGACTTCTCCAAATCCAGGAAGTCGCAACACATTTCCCATAATGAATACGGTCAAGACCGTCCCAAAAACAACTCCTACAGGAAGCAATAGAGTCAATCCAATCCAGGAAAAGCTAAATCTTTTGCGGTTCCACCCATAACGGGCCATAGACCCTTTATAGATATATTTTTGAGTAAGAATGGCAGCTCCAGCTGGTGCCCAACAATACAACATTAGCTTGAGAATTGGTTCCAGGATGGAGCCGTTTTCAAGGATCATTCCAGGAATGAACAAGCTAAGGATACTCAATCCAAATGTAAGGCCAAGGAATAGGAGTATTTTGGAATAATTCATAGTGGATAGCATGCTTGACGATGGTCGTACTCAATATAACGAAAAAATCTATACTTCGGATTCACTTTACCCAAAACTCTTATGCATTATTTCATCACTTCGTCCCTGAGTTGAGTTAGATATTCGCGGCCCAATCCCCTCAGTCGTTCTACGTTTTCATCCGGGATTCCCTCAGGGTCGGGATGACTATCAATCGCAACACTCATGCTGTCTTCTCGCAACAGATGTAGCATTGGATAGGGGGAACGATTGGAATAATTTTCAGCGGAATCCGCCTCTGTTCCCTCAAATTGATACGCTGGATGGAAGGTGGCGATCTGGATGATGCCTTCCAATTCCTTTTCAGCCAACAATGCCTCAGTGATTTCAATGAAATCCCAATAGTCCAGAAAATCATTCAGGACATGGGGGTGAATCAGCACTGTCGTGTCCGTTTCTTCCGGGGATACAGTCAACAAATGGTCCAACTCTCTATTCAATTCTTCCAGCAACTCTTCGGACTCTTTTGCCTGACTGAGCTGGTACCTGATCTGGCCCGCCCGTGATACCCGCGCAGCAAATGGACATAAATTCAGCCCAATTACTACTGACTCTACCCAGCGCTGGGATCGCTCTATGTACGTATGACTATCTGTCTCCAACATTTATCAAAGGTAGAAGTCCCGGACGGTTCTCCCAAAAAGTAGCGAGAAAAAGTAAGACTTCCTGTTCCCCAGTACTTATCTCCGACAGGTCCCGATAGCAACAGCTTAGTGGGTCACAACCAGCTTTTGGAAATGAGTTGGTTGGCTACTGCCGTGCAGTCCTAACATATAGGTTCCAGAAGGCCAGGTTCTGATCGGAATTGTTTTTTCGATCGTCCTTGGCTTGTCTTCGGCTTTTTCGGCTGGGGAGCGGAAAATGAGTCGCCCTGCAAGATCCTGAATCGTGATATAGGATTGTGTCCCTTTTGGAATCTGATACGTCAGGATGATCTTGTCTGAGGCAGGGTTTGGAGAGAAAGTAAGTCGAGCGGAAGAGATGGGGGGGATCTTCACTTCCATAAGTTGGCTGACATTCGTTTCATTGTTTTCATCTATCAAGACCAGACGATAGATGACAGTTTCTCCCTGCAAGGTCTTGCTGTCGAGATCTTTCCATGTATAATGAAACTGCCCCGCCTTTCCTGCCACGGTTCCGAGGAGATGCCACTCTCCTGTTAGTTGTTTCCGCTCGATTCGGAATGAATGTCCTGCAAGATTCTTTGGATCGATTTCCCATTCCAGATGCGTCGCCAGCTTTTCGTTTTCCCATCGTGCAGAGAAGGCAGAAAAAGAGATTGGCAGTACTACGTCCACCTCAATCCCTACTAGCCAGGGTGCATCGCTCACGCCATTAGTCTTGCTGATCTGATAGGTGCCCGGAGTCATGGGAACATCCCCACTGTGAGTGGTGATGCCAAGGGTGATTTTATCATCTCTCAAAAAGATCGAGCCTGAGGCCCGTGGATAATCATTGTAGGTCCCTCCATACAGATTGCCATGTTCCAATGTGCTCCCGTTTGCGCTCAGTACACTGACGAAGGCATCAAACTGGGCTACATAACTATTGGCTCCTGAGGTTACAGGAAAATTACTGGATTGGGTAGCTCCCAGCACATGCGCGACATTGGTCAAGGTATCTATTCGGATAGACTTACCATAATCCAGGCCAGATCCTCCCAAATAGGTACTGTATACCAAGCTACTTCCTGCAGTATTGATTCGAGCGGCAAACGCATCTCCAGTGGAAACGGGACTTACAGCCCCCTGATAGGCACCAGCAGTTGTAGGAAAATCTGAGGAATAGGTAATGCCTGTGATGAATGCCTCCTCACTGCCATTGACATCTACCGAGTGGGCCACATCGCCATTGGTGCCACCCAAATAAGTGATGTATTCTACCGCATTTCCGCTTGCATTCAGTTTGGCAATGAAGGCGTCTTCCTGATTCATTGCCGCCCCAAAATTGGCCGCTGTTTGGATGCTTCCTGAGGTGGCTGGGAAATCAGTAGAGCCGGTATTGCCAACAACGAAGACCTCTCCGTCTGTATCTACTGCAAGGCCATTGGCAATGTCATAATTGCTCCCTCCAAACATGGCAGCATATTCCAGCACCGTTCCTGTCGAATTGTATTTGTTCACAAATACATCTCCATTGCCACGAGGCCCACCAATATAAGCGCCTGAAGAGGTCGGAAAATCACTCGATAAGGTATAGCCTACAATAAAAGCTTCCCCTGTTGGCCAAACTTCCAAATCATACAGATAATCCCTGTCTGAGCCTCCGACATAGGTACCATATTGCAAACTGCTTCCATCTGCGCTGAGTTTGGCTAGAAATCCTTCTACCAATCCGCCATTGCTTGTTGGTTGCACACTCCCGCTGGTTGTTGGAAAATTACTGGACCGACAAAAACCTGCAACATAGGGTTCAAAGGAAGCATTGACACCGATTCCATAAGCAAGTTCCCAATCTGAGCCTCCCAAATAGGTGGAGAACATCATGGAAGTGCCATCTGCCGCCAATTTGGTTACATAGGCATCGATCCCACCTGCATAGGTGTTTTGATACACACCTGCAGTCGTTGGGAAGTTTGTCACTTTTGTATATCCTGTGAAGTAGACAAAATTAAGCGCATCTCTGCAAACAGACATCACGTAGTCATCCGAGGTACTGGTATGAAAAAAGCTGGACCAGGTCAAGGTCAGCGGGTCAATGATCAACGGCAAGGCCTCATTGTATCCTCTTGGGGCTCGAAATCCTATTTTGTCTTTGGAATGCTGTACATACTGGACAGGAACAGCAATCTCTTCCCCATCAATCAATTGATAGGCATATGGGGCCATGTCTTTCACTTCTCCCCATTGGGTGAATATCCGCAAGTTGCCTTTCTCATCTATCTTTAATTGATCCACCCCATCCCACTCCATCAGGATTGCTTCCATATCGGCTCCCGCTTGAAGAATGAAATCATATTTCAACTGATGTTCTGCACTTCCATAATAGCGCAAATCTATTCCTTTGTAAATCTCATCATACCATAACTCCCGAAATCTTCGGACATGCGTACTCCATGAAGAGGGATCATTGCCTCTCAGGTAGTTGGTGTAGCCTGGGAGCATATCTTTTCCTTTGGGAACAACATCTGGCAGGGTATTGACAAATGTTACATTCCAGATTAAGCCTTCATATTCTGGAGCCCGGGCGTACCGCCACTGATAGTTTTCATGTTTTTCGGACTGGGGTTCCCGGCTTGGATCACGGGCTTCGATTTCACGGACTTGCGCAATACTGATTCCTTGGTCCAGAAACCTCACCAAATGATCAGGCACAAAGGTTTTGTAATGAATCTGAGGATCGTATTGTCCTTTATTTTCTTCAAAATATACTTGGGAAGGATAGCTTTTCAGTTCTAGATCTGGAGGGGGTATTTTTTTCCCCAGAACAATCGAACACAGACAAATCACAAAGAGCAGGCACCAAAGGCGCATGACAAACATAAGGTGTGGCTTAAGGAGTTTATTTCACTCCAAAAGTCCGAAACGCAGGGATGAGAATCTGCCAGATCCCAGCAGAACAATTACACATGTTCAAAATAGACAAGATAAAAAATATTTACACCACTCATGATTAACCAAGATGGAGTAAGCTTGATTGAAAAAAAACAGGGAAGGATCTCTCGAAAAATTTCTCGGCCATGGAGAAACACAAGTCCTCCTGCCATCCATTTATGGTAGAAACTTGTGTCTCTCGTTTCTTTTTATGGCTTCAGAAAGAAATCAATTCTCCTTTTTGCATCAGCTTCTTTCTGGTATTGTCAGGTGATCGCCCCATGCTGTCGAAACAATCGACAAGCTCTTTGTTATTCGATGTGAGACTTTCCTTCTCACTGTATCTAAATATTCCTGTAAGAACTCATGTCAATCATGAATCGAATCCAGGAATAATTATATGAGATAACTATTTCCTCAAAAAACTTTCCTTCTATTCTGTAACTACCACTCTTCGATATAGACTTCCCTCTTGCGCATGAACCTTGAGGAGATATATTCCGGCAGGCATAGTCAATGGCAATGAAAGGCTTATCTGGGATTGTCCGTGAATATCACCTAATTCCTGGTATAGGATCTCTTTCCCGTTTAGGCTGTACAAAGCTGCACTGGCATCTTTCAATTCCATTTGTTGAAAGTTCAAACCAATAAAGCTTCGGGCTGGATTGGGTGAAAGCGTCAAGGTCCCATGTATCAGCATTCGCTCATTCCCTACAGAAACCAAAGAGATCTCTTGAGTTAAAGTATCTGACCCACATGGATTGCTGACAATCAGGCTTACGACATACGTTCCATTATTGGAGAATACATGAACAGGATCAGTCTCTGTGCTTCCATCTGTTTGATCTCCAAAGGTCCATTGGTAGCTGACTCCCCCGCTGGAAGCGTCTTGAAAGAAAACGGTTCCACCTTGTATGTGGTAGTCAAATTGTGCCGTTGGTCCATTGTCATCATGTTCAATCGTGAAACTCTGCTCAGGAAGACTGCACCCATTGGCATCAGATATCTGAACGGAATAGATTCCTGATTTCACCTCCATCAACTGTTCCGTCGTGTCTCCATTGCTCCAGGCAAAATTGTAGGGCACTGTTCCTCCTTCTACCAGCAGATCTATCCATCCATCTGCAGTCTCCTGACAGGAAGCATCCTGAATGGACACAAGCACAGAGGACAAGCTGTCTGGCTCCTGGATCTCAAATGTCAGGGAATCTTCGCATCCCATGCCATCTGATAGCCTTACCTGATATCTCCCCTCCAACAAGGAATCCAGGAATTCGGTCACTGGTCCATGATCCCACTGAATGCTCAAAGGAGATGTTCCGCCACTCACAGCCAATGATATCTGTCCGTCTGCCCGCCCAAAGCAGGATATCTGTGCGGCAATTCCTTCCAGGATCAAAGAATCAGGCTCTTCAATAAATATCGATTCTGATTGGATCTTACATCCAACAGCATCAGAGATCAGAACATCATATTCGCCAGCCATCAGCTGTGTCGGATCTTCCATCGTCTGCCCATCGCTCCACATGAAGGCAAATGGGGCCTGCCCACCTGCCACACTAACATCAATCGCACCAGATGCCTCTCCACCACAACGGGCTGCTGTGGCAATCGCAGAGTGAATCTCCAATGGCAATTTCATAGAGAAGTGAATCGTATCTCGTCGAAACAGACCTATATCATTGGTCGCAACAATCGTTAAGATGCTGTCAATAATTGTTTGTCCAGTAAGATTATGGAGTCGCACGCTTGAGGTTTGCGCACCAGTGGACCAAAGGTAATCAACTTGTGGGTCCGTGCCTCCCAGAATGGAATCTCCTTCACAATACCATCCATCATCCCCGAATACCACTGTGGGAGGGCTGCCTATTACAAAATCATCGAAGCCTATCCCATCACTGTTTTGTGTTCCGCCAGCTGAGAAAGCCAATCTAAATCGAACCGATGATTGCCCAATCAACCCTGGATCGAGTTGGTGGGTTACAGCTACCCATCCTCCAGAGCCATCATTGTTGGCGTTCCACCCGCTCCACCCTACTGGCTGCCCACCGGGAAAACTGTTGATGTACTGCCAGTTATACCAATCAGGTGCTCCGTATTCTCCCACCACCTGCCAACTATCACCATCATCAATGCTGGACTGCAACACAAGTCCGTCCCAGCTGGATTCTGTTTCCCACCATATCTTCATCCCTACCCATGTATCTATCGAGACATTGCTGAGGTTAAAACAAGGACTGATGATCCAGGAAGATTCGAAACTGTTATAGGTCCCCAGTCGATTGGTTGACCAGGCCCTTTGACCTGAGGCAGCTCCTGATATGGTCGTAGCGGCAGGAACCCCCCATTCCCAACTGCTGTAAGTTCCTCCGCTTTCCCACCCACCATTTCCTGCCTCAAAGTCTTCCTTATAGGGAAAGACTGAAATTTCCTGAATGTTGGTCAAGGTATGCTGCATGGTATCATTGGTCGAATTTGTGTCTCCATTTCCATTGACCCAAACCTGAATATCATATGCTCCTGCCATGCTAAGATCCGCTTTGGTAACGAAGGTATAGCTCAGGGTATCTCCCGGTGCCACAGAGCCGGGCACCGACTCCATTCCAGAAATGGGTGAGCCATTGATGCTATAGGCTGCTTGCAGATTGGTGGCGGTTTGTTGGCCGATATTGCTGATCCGAACAGTAACACTTTCAAGGCCCATTCCACAAGCATTGGCAGCAGGATTGACCAATTCGACAGGCACCAGATCCTGGGGAGGGATCAGAAAGGGAGTTAGCTCATAGTAGTGATTATCTGCATATCCTGACCCTAATTGACTAAGGCTTGTATTGCTATTTCCATATTGTACTCCAAAGGTGTGATCTTCCTGCACCCCGATGGTACTGGTGATCCAGTTACTGCTAGGGCTGCTGAACATATCCACCAGATAGATATGGTTGCTACTTTCTTCCAAAACTGTGGCTACATAAACAAAGCTGGTCGGTCCCCATTCATAAGAATACCAACGAATCCAGAATTGGCGGTTGGGAGCTGTTCCAAACACTTTGTATTGAATCAGATCATTGGTTCCAATTGGAGGAGCATTGGCGAATTCTTCCCAAAAGCAGGCAATCGACAAATCGGGAATCGTATTGGTAGGGAGGTTCACATTGTTTCCGGGAATGGCCGAATTAGATACATCAAATGTGATGACTCCATTCGCACTGGCCTTGAAAGCACTGACATTTTGCCCGTAAAATGAGAATGGAAAGGGCAACGTAAAGGTGCTAGACCACATATTTGTTGTCTGCCCGCCTGTCAGGAGAGTCGTCCATCCGGTTAGGTCAAAATCTGTCTCTGTATTCAATCCTCCAGGATTTCCTCCACTTTTGGATTCGATATGATAGGAATACTGACCTGATGCACAAGGGAATGCAAAAAAGAAAGCCAATCCCAAGAACAAGATGCATGTTTTCATATTTCCCATACTTGTATTTTTTTCAAAAATATATTTACGAATAAGCGTAAAAAATGGGTGTTTGAAAAATGATTTTTGCTACAGCTCTTGCATGCAGATTGAACAATTCTGATTGGATCTTAGTTCTCAAGAGTGGTACCTTTGCAACATGGATTCCCTCACTCAAATCGTATTAGGCGCTTCGGTTGGAGAAGCGGTTCTTGGCAAGAAAGTTGGCAATAAAGCTGCCTTATGGGGGGGAATTTGCGGAACCATTCCCGACTTGGATGTACTGGCCAATGTCTGGATGGGAGAACTGGATGCTCTGGTTGCTCATCGTGGGGTAACACATTCTATTGCATTTAGTATTGTGATGGCCCCGATTGTTGGCCATTTGATTCATCGGATCTATAAAAAGAATCGAGGAAGCCCAAAGGGATGGTCATTATTGGCTTTCTGGGCATTGCTCACCCATCCTTTGCTGGACTGCTTTACCAGTTGGGGCACACAGTTGTTTTATCCGTTCAGCAGTGTCCGAGTAGCCTTCAATACGATTTTTGTTGCTGACCCTGCCTACACTGTCCCCTTTTTGCTTTGCTTATTGGTTGCCATGTTCCTTCGACAGGAGAAGCGGGCAAGAAGGATATGGAACTGGGCAGGGATTGTGATCAGCAGCTTGTATTTGGTTTTGACGGTGACCAATAAGTTTGTGGTAGATGCTGTTTTTACAAATTCGTTACATCGGGCGGGCAAGAGTGTAGAACGATTTTCCACCTATCCTACTCCCCTAAACAATATTCTGTGGTATGTCGTTGCCGAAGAACCCAGCGGCTATAATGTAGGCTTATATTCTCTTGTGAAGGACTATAACAGCCCAATCGCCTATACTTATGTTCCTAAAAATCATCAGCTGATTCAAGGATTGGACGACAACAAAGTAGTAGAAACCCTGCAATGGGTGAGTAAAGGCTATTATGCCCTGGAGGAATCTGATAGCACCCTGATTTGGCACGACCTACGATTTGGCCTGATGAACCTTTGGGATGAAGAGGTCGTTGGCCCTCCCAAATTTTTGTTTTCGTACAAACTTGTCAAGGAGAACAACGAATACGTAGAGATTAGCCAGGAAAATGGGCCTCCTCAAGACTTTCCTGAGGGAGCGATTGATCGCTTTTGGAATCGGATTTGGGGACGGGAATAAGGGAATGAAAGCCTGTCACTTTTTCAGAGACTTTTCGTACCTTTATTCAAACAGCAATCATGGAAGAAATTCGAGAAATATTAAAACAGTTTGCGATAGACATGGCTGCGCTCAAGGAGCGAGATGAGCAGTATATTAAAGATCGGGAAGAAAGAGAAAAGGAAAGAACCAGAGAGAAAGAAGAAAAAGAAAAGGAAAGAGCCAGAGAGAAAGAAGAAAGAGAAAAAAGATGGGCCAGAGAAGAGAAAAGAAAAGCCAAGGAAGCGAAGGAACAAGCAGAGCGAACCAAAGAACTGGATCGCAGATTCAAAGAGGCAGAAAAGCTCATCTCCAGAGTAGGAAAACAAATCGGAGATCTGGGAAATAAATTCGGTTCCTTTACAGAGGGAATGGCTTTACCCTCTTTTCAGAAGATTCTTTATCAACAATTTGGCGCGACGCATGTCTCTCCCCGGGCCAAAGCTCGTCTCAATGGCCACACACTTGAAATCGATATACTTGGATACAGCAATGGGAAACGTAATACTGCTGTAGTGGTTGAAATCAAATCCCACCTCAAAAAGGAAGATGTGGATCAACTCCTCAGAATTCTGGATGACTTCCCTCAATTTTATCCTGCACACAAAGACAAAGCTCTCTATGGTATCCTCGTAGGAGTCAATGCACCAGAATCGATCCGAAATCTCGCCAAAAAGAAGGGCTTATATGTAGGGCAAATCAGTGATGAAACCTTTGATTTACTGGTCCCTGAGACATTTGACCCAAAGAATTTTGGTACAGAACAAGATTCATGATCCAGAAGCATTTTCCTTTTTTCCTCTTTGCTCTTCTTCCACTCCTTCATTTCTCCTGCCATCAACCTCATCCTGCTCAAGACAAGTTGATAGCCTTGTTGTCCCATCCGCGCAGCATTGAATCTCTCCAGTTTCATGTGGAGCCCTGGATGATTGGTGGGAACTTGGTTTCTTACAGAACTGGTGCTGTTAGCATGCACAACTTTAAAAAGCATAGAGCAACAGCATTTCAGTTTTCCGAGGAGGATTTTCGTAGATTTTGCCTAAAAAAGCTTCCTTCTCTGAAACCAACACAGCAAGAGTATGGGATTCTCTATACCCATGCGATCTGTGAATTGAGGGTCAAAGGACATGAGCCAACGATTATTTTGGTCTTTAATCAGATTGGAGATATGCGCATTCACTTCATGGGAGAGGATCATCCCTTGCCAGATGAGCGGGAAATATTCCAGGCCGAGGAGATGTTTGACTATCTGATCAAAAAGGCTTTGATTCAAGTCAAAGAAGAGGAGCGAATCCGAACACAGTTTTGCGATGCAAATCAAATTGTTGGGACTGCTTTGGCAGAGATTGGGAAGAGGAGAGAAGATGACTCCATGGCTTTTTCCGAGATCCAAACAACGATCATTCCCTTTTTGGAGCAATTAACTGGAATACAAAGCAGACTCGATTCTTGTTCTTTAAGTCATGTCTACTCTCGCCATTATTTCAATTGGTATGACTGGTATTTCGACCATGAGCCTTTGGACTGCGACCACCGGTTCCAGAATCTGGTCAGTGAATGGCTGGATGATTGCCCGGAAATACTCAAATAGTTCAGTTATTTATTTTTTCCCTCTACTCGAAGCAATCAAGTCCTCCTGGTACAATCCCTGAATCAACTGGAAAGCGGCTTCATTCTGTGGAGTAGACAGAGCCAGGGAGATATTGGTTTTTTCACGGCTTGTGAGGTGGAAACTGAGAGAGGCTGGATTGTCGCTGGTCTCACGGGGATACTCGATCGGAATTACCTCCACATATCCAGAATACCATTCATGGATGAATTCCAGCACATTGTCATTGGCGAGGTCCTTCGCTTCAGCCAGGGAGTAATAGCCCCCTCCCAGAGGTGCGGTGATGCGCTGAAAAGCTCTTCCGCTGGAGGTCTTTCGGATCGGATCGATTCGTCGATTGTCGCGAATCTGGAGAAAGATGATGCCTTCAGTATTCTCAGCAAACCATTCTTTAAATTCAAACAAGTATTTGACTGCGGTCTGTGTCCCATAGTTGTCTATCGCTCCAGCATCCATCACCATCATGGCTGGTTCACTTGGAAGTTCCACCACAGGCAATACGAATGGGAAGGTCGCATTCATACGCAGAGCAGTTGTAATCAGCAAACTATCCGGCTCTTGCTCCTCAAAGAATCTGCGAAATTCTACACCCCGGGTTCTGGTCAAGTATTGATCCGTGATCTTGTTCTGTTGTGTCAAATAAGAAATCGGATTGGCAGAGATATACAATTGTTTCCCCTGATTGAGGATTGTTGGGGTATAAATAATCTGCGGAATCAATCCTTCTGCTTCGGGAAGTTGATAATCCCCCAGTCGTTTGTTTCTGATTTCAGGCAAATTATTTCCTAACTGATCATCGAAGGAATAGCCCGTTTCTCTATAGTATTGATTGTCTCCCACAAAGACCTTCCTATTGGGCAAAAACATATCGCTCAATACCTTAAAGATGATCCGGTTGAGCAAATCCTTGGAGATATTTTCTCGATAACATTCTGATTCCAGGGAAGACAATTCTCCTTGAAGGCGTTGCAAATAGAGTTCCCGAAAATAGGTCTGTCCAAACATGCCTCCTGAAGCACCAGTCATCAGTCGAATTTCTTCAGACAGTTGCCCCTTTGTCAAGCTATCCAATTGTTGCAGGACACTCAGGGTCCAATAGGCAGACCGAAGTCCTCCTCCAGAAGCAGATACGAATACAGCCTTGGGCTTGGCGTTATAGCCATGTTTTTCCTGATAGCGGGCCAACCAACTGTCGAGTGTATTCAAGGCCAGGAGACGGTCTTCCTCATATCCTTCCTGGCTATGTAAGGAAGCCAGATGATCTTCCGTATAAGGGGCCAGGGATGCCTGGTATTCCATCCCCAGCGCATGGCTGGGAGCGTGAAGCCATTCCAGATGATTGTAAGCTGTCAGAAAGGCCAAAATTGTGATCAGGGTAAGCATGCCTGATTTTCTGGACCAAAAGCTAATCGCTCCCAGGATCAAAATCCCCAAAGAAAAAATCAACAGAAAACTCGCCCCCGCCGGGATTTGGAACGCAGGATTGTCTTCCAGCAATCCCAAGGTTGCAATCAGGGTGAATGTCAGAATCTGCATCAACAACAACTTGCCGTGGTGCTGGCTTAGCGCTCGCACAATGGTCCGAAATTGACTGGACTCTGGTTCTTCTACCTGAACAAGCTGAAAAGGAAATAACAAATAGGAATGCGTCCGGTTATTCGTTCGCCAGACAGATCGGGCTTTTCCCAGGATGATTTTCTTCTTTTTGACAAATGGAAATCGAGCCAGACGCTTTTCTAACTTGCTCCCTATCCAGTTGAATAATCCTCTTTGCGTGAAAAAATAAGTGGCAGAAATCAGAAAGACGGTCCCAATTCCAAGGATCATCGCCAGTGTTTTTTGCCAGACAAGAACATTGATTCCTCCATTTGTCTCTACATGAAATTGAAAGAACTGATAGAGATAGAAGATCAAAAAAGCCCCCGGAAGCAGAAAATTATTATAGGCAAAAATATAGAAAGGATGCTTGGTCAAGGCGATGAAAGGAAACCGATAACTCTCATTGATATAGAGCGTGATCATATATGCAAACAAAAATGCTCCCAAAGCTGACCCCACGATGAAGACACTCCAGAAGTTTTCCTCTCCCAGATACTCTGGCTCCATGAATAGGTAAATGCCCCCAAAGCCTTTTCCGACCACCCCGGTTATCAAGGCAATCAAAAAACTCCAAAACAACAACAAAATCCTATGTCTTCTCAGTTGGCGAACCAACAATTGCATGGGCAAAGTGAGTTGGAGCTCTCTCCATATGTGTAAGCGTTTTTTCATGATATTCTCTCTCCACAAATTCCGAAGAATTGCGTTTCTTTTTGGATCTAAAACAGCCTCCCGAAACAATCGAAGCATAGCCATCAGGCCCCTCATGAAAGATTCATGATCTTCTGAAGCCCCTTAGCATGTAAGACGTAGTGTAGGAAAAAGTGTCAATGCTTCACTGATCAAAGTTGTTGCAGAAAATTCCTCCATCTCTCCTGTTCAGCCCTTCACAGAGACACGTCTGTTTTTCTTACGAAAAAAATTGCTTTGTGGTAGCTTTGAAGAGAGAAAATTTCACATTTTGTTTTATTTCGGACAAAAATCAAGGGCAAGGCTGTAAAAACCTTGCCCTTGAGAGAAATTTTTCAAGCAGTAGGAGAATCAAAAATCAATGGAGAGGATTCTGAATTCTGTCCGTCTATTGGCTTGTTCATCCTGGTCGGTGAGTTCGGGGGTAACAAGCGGATCAGACTCTCCATATCCAAACCATGTCAGACGAGCAGGATCTATCCCATTTTCAGCTAGGTATTTGACCACTGCTTTGGCACGGTTCTCAGATAGATTCTTGTTATAAGGATCTTCTCCATTGGAATCGGTATGAGATCCCATCTGGATGATGATATTGTTGTTGTCATTGAGGATTTTGAGCAATTTTCTCAACTCAGGCAAGGCATCTGCTCGCAAGTAATATTTGTCATAGTCATAATAAATATTCTGCAAGACGATTTCTTTCCCGATTTCGATTGGCTCCAATTCAATGTCGATATTTCGGACAATTTCAGTCATCGGCATGACCCCTATGGTCGAGACTTCGACTTCGTTGGCCAGGTATTCGGGGGCATTGCCGAGTACCTTGTATTGTTTTTCTGCTGAGAGCGGAAATTCATATCTGGCACTCTGATCGGTATTGAATGAATTAATCTCAACCAATGTGGTATCTCCATCTTCATTTGGCACCATCTCATAGAGAATCGCCGTAGCAAACTCAATGGGTTGCTTGGAAAGCTTGTCTCGAATCAATCCCTTGACAGCAATTTGATAATCTTCAGGTCCATATGGAATCTTTCTGGCCCAATAGATGTCATAACTCCCCATCCCACTCGGGCGGTTGGAGGTAAAATATGCTAGAGAATCATCATCCATCCATATTCCACCAACATCATTGTAGGTTGAGTTGACAGGAGACCCAACATTCACGGGTTCGCCAAAAGAGCCAATCTCGCCTGTTGAGTAGAATAAGTCATAGCCACCGAATCCCGGATGCCCTTCGGAGGCAAAGTAGAGCGTAGTACCTTCATTATTCAGGAAGGGGGTTGCTTCATTGAAAGGGGTATTGATAGTTGTTCCCAGATTTTGGGGTGGTGACCAACCAGCTCCGACTCTTCTGGAAAACCAGATATCAAACCCTCCTTCTCCACCTCCTCGGTCAGAGACGAATAATAAGGTTCGGCCATCTCGAGTGATGAAAGGCTGACGATCATCTGTTGGCACCTTTTTGGTTTTGCCTCTGGAATTGACGATGACTTCCTTCTCTCCGGCCAGACTTTCCAGGTAGATGGGTTTACTCCAGGCCTTTTTGATGGGATCGTATTTGGATTCGTAGATACTACAGCCATTTTTGTTCTTTTTATAGTTACAAATGGCGAAATACATACTCAGTCCATTTCCGGTAAAGGAGGCAGGTCCATCATTGCCCTTGAAGTTGACTCGCTTCTTCGGGAAGGGAACGATATCCGTACCGAAGGTGCTATCATCTTCACGAACGACATAGTAAATGTCTGCATCTTTGGGTTCTCCCGTTACGCTGTTTCGTTTGTTCCGTTTTTTGGGAGTTGGCCGTTCAGACACAAAAGCAAGGAACTTGTCTTCTTGTCTTTGGTCAAGATAGGCTGGCAAGCGATCTCCAGCAGTTGAGTTAAAAGATACAGGCTTGATTCGATATGGAGGGAGAGCGGAAAGAGATGCTTCGGCAAGATCGCATCCTTTGATTTCCATTTGTGCCCTCTCATAGTAGTCATCCTGAGTCTGGTGTCTCCGCATAAACTCTTGAAAAGATTCCCGGGCCTTCCGGTAATTATTCAGGAGTTTGTAGGTCAAGCCAATGCGCAGATAGACAGTATCATTGCGGTTGGGATCAATTTCGCTGGCTTTGCGGTAGTAGCGTAAAGCCTCGCGGTAATCTTTGAGGATGTAGTTAGTGCGGCCAAGCTGGTATGCAGCATCAAAGTTTGTATCATCTTGTCCCAAAACAGTCTGGTACAGATCCTTTGCGCCCACAATATTCCCGCTACGGAAATACTGATCAGCTTTGTTCATCAGCTTATCGTTCTTACTCTGCGCCTGAGACACAGCTGGACTCAGGGTCAAAACAAGTGCGAGACAAGCTGCAAGCCACTGGAAACAATATGGTTTCATAGGGGTGGATGTCATAATTTCACAAAAACGAAATTTCTTAAGCAAGGGTATGTCCACTCACAAACATAGAAAAAATCCCGTTCTTACTCAATCATCTAGAACAAAATAATCCAAAGCAAGAAATCTCCGGCCAAAATGCATACTGCTGAAATCACAAAAGAAGAGATTGTTGCCTGCCCTACTCCTTGCGCTCCTCCAGAAGCATGGAGCCCCTTATAGCAACCAATAAGTGCGATTATCATCCCAAAAATCGTTCCTTTGATCAGGCCACCAATCATGTCTCCCCACTGGAAAAAATCTCTAACAGACTGAAAAAATACCTGTGGAGTAAGATCCAGAAAATATTCCGAAACCAGCAAAGCCCCCACAACTGAGACCAGAATACTAAAGAAAGTCAGGATTGGCATCATGAGTCCAAGTCCTAAGAATCGAGGCATGACAAGATACCTGACTGGATCGATCGGCATGGTCCTGAGGGCATCTATCTGCTCAGTGATCTTCATCGAGCCAATTTCTGCAGTCATGGAAGCGCCAATTCTCCCGCTGATTACCAAAGCTGTCAGGACAGGTCCCATTTCCATCATCACCACTCTGACAACCTGCCCCCCCATCACAGAGAGCGAGATCATGCCTCGAAACTGATAAGCAGCTTGCCAAGCTATGATCGCTCCGGCAAATAATCCAATCAGTAATACAAGTGGGATAGAATTGACGCCAACATGGTCCAGCTGGTAAATAACTCTTCGCCGGTCTCTGATGGCAAATCTTAGGCTCAAAAGGACCTGCCAGATGAGGTATCCAAACCGACCAAGTTGTTCAATCAATATTGTATGAGTTAGGACCTATTCCCGAAGAGACATGGCTTCTTTCTGCCGAATCATCTGGCTCATCATCCAAACATCCCTGATGGTCTGATGATCCATTTTTGACAAATATATATCATCATAAAATGAACCGCCAGAAGTGAAGCGAATGCGGATGTCTTTTTCCTGAGTCCGAGCAATGGTTTGAATGATCAAGTGGTCCTTTTCTCCATTCAATCGCAACCTCTCTATGACCCTTCCTTGCTCATACATTCGTTGGTTTCGCTTGTCCAATGCTGAGATGCGAGAGCTAAACAGCGAATCTTCTCCTACATAAACAATGATGCGGGTATGATATAGGCCTTCGTCTGAAGAATACTGCGAGGTCAGCCAGAATTGTCCCTGTTCATTGACTGTCGCAGAAAGAAATGATTCCTTTTGACGATTTTCCTCATCCAGGACATAGGTATATGGCAAAGGACCATTTCCGGGAGATCTACTCAGCATGAAGCGTTGAGAAATTACTCCTACCGCCCAGGGATCGAGCCGCCAATCATCGTTTGAGACAGAATCCATCAGCATTTCATTCAACCTATTATTTGTTTCAGCGTCTTCTGTATCAGCCAACATCCACTTTCGATGGTGCTCGCGTTTTGCCTCCACACATTCTTCATCGAACATCAAAAAGTCAGATTCCTCATCCAGAACAAAATATCGGGGCCGTCTCTCGGTGGTAATCAGAAGGACCTTGTCTCGATCTACCCAGGTATTGGTTACCGTAATACTTAGTTCTTCTTCTTCTATCTCAAGGGTTTGATCATTTCCATTTGGAGAAGAACGAAATCGCAACTCTGACTGTCTTCTAATCAGGAATGTCTTCCCGACCAGAGCTTTGGCCAATAGTTCTTTGTCAGCAATTGCATCCCGAGATGCCTGATTTTCAAAAACAAATGAAATGGAAGGAGTTCCTATATAAAATACAATGGGTTCTCCTCTGAGATCAAACAGGAGATACTGTGCAGTTCGCTCCTGGAGAATTAAGGGCATATCTTCCAGTACCTCCACATCAATGGGGTCCAACCCAACAGGCAATAGCAACAATGAATCTCCTTCTACGGCATGAAAGTATCCTTCAAAAGCAACATTGGGTTGGAAAAAATGCACCTTTCCTGATGCGCGTTTTGCCACATAGATATTCCCATCGACTCCGACAGCTTCTCGCTGAAATTCTTCCACCTTGCCTTGGCGAAGTTCTTGTCGAGTTGCTGGTCGCAAATAGTCAAAAAAGATCAATTGTGAATTGGAATAATCATATACTCCTTGTCTGATCGTCTGAATATACTCTTGGCTGAGAAAAAAATTTGCTCCGTGATGAAGGTCATCCCAATGTGTTCTGACCTTTCTTTGCAGAAGGGAGTAATCTCGTTCACATTCATCCAGGTTCTGCCCAATACTTGAAGAGGCCGAACAGCATAAGACACTCGTTATCAATAAAGTAAAAGTATAGGTAAAGAATGAACGAGGGCATCTGTTGAAGACCAGCTCTGCTTGATGCATGATATCAATACTTTTCAGGCGCATAGTGTTTTCCCAAACAAGCGAATTACAAGAAGAATTTAAAACTAAAATATTTGACTTTCGAACAATTCCGCAATTAACCTGCCAATTTTTTCTGGATGAAGTCTTGCGCGTAATTATCCAGCAGATCGAACGGCATAGGTCCCAATTCCAGAATCCAGTCGTGGAAGTCTTTGAGGGAGAGTTCGTTTTCCATTCCTTCCATAATATCAGAACGAATTTCCTGGAATTTCATTTCGCCCAGGAGAAAAGAACATGCAAATCCGGGAAGAGCCAAACATTTATCCACTTCCATCTCAGCAACATCCTTTGGTACATATACCTGGGCTACCAAATAGTCAATTGCCTCTTGTCTGGTCCATTGAAGGGTATTCAACTGTACATCGACCAAAGCAAGAGCGGCATGTCTCAATCTGAGTTGAAGATATCCGGCATACACTTGAGGTCGATCCTCAAGCATCCGCAAATCTGTAACGGGGAGGGAAGCGGCATACAATGCCCAACCATTTTCCCAGGAGGGAATACGAATTCGATGACGGATATCTGTCGGGGACAAATAATTTGAGGCAAGATACTTTCCGGGGATTCCATAGGTGTAAGCCAAGGGAATCATATTCCCTTCTGTATATCCATGATTTGTCTCCAAATTCAGGAACAAACTCGACTTTTCGGCTGAAAGAGTACTTGCAGGTTGAAAGCGAACCATCCATCCTGCTTCGGTCAGAAGAGAAGGCATAGAAGAAATAACAGGCCCATACGCTGGGACGATAGAGAAAATCCCTTTTGTTTTTCGTCGCATCTCACGAGTCGTCTGCTTGAATACTTGTTTTCGGGCATCTATTTGATCTGCTGTCAGACTATCCACCTGAGATGGAGTCCTCAGGTCTAGTTCCTCTGACAACTGATCAAGAATCTGCCTGAGCGCCTTCACCTCTCTTTGTGCAAAGGTTCGAATCAATGCTGGATCGGCCTCTTGCCCAACATAATATTCCAGACAATATTGATAGTAACTCTTTCCATCTGGCAAACTTGCCGCTCCGCCTTCGACTTTTGCCTGTGCTTTCAAGTCAATAAGATGTGCGGCCAATTGTCGATAGACAGGGTATAGATGATTGTCCAACATCCCTGCCATCTGGATCAATAGGTCTGTGGCTGTATACTCATTGATTTCGGTCGAGGGGAGTTCTGTCAGGATTCGTGCAAAAGCAAAATACAAGGGATGTTGGGTGGCTTCTACAGCCACATAGTTCTCCAGTTGGCGTATGCTTCTGTCCAAAATGGGAATGGGAGGAAGCAAGCCTTTATCTGCTTGTTGAGTGGTCCATTGGGTGATCTGAAGAAGTTGTTGTGCGTATCCTGGTACTCGATTGACAAATTCCAAAGCGGCATCTCCTGTTCGGATAGGATGTCGCAATTCTATTTCCAAGGGAAAAGCGATTTGATTTCCAGAAAAGGGATTGAGGGGAAAAGAGTGATAGAGAAATGGTTTACCTCTCAATTGCAAGTCCATATACCAACTCATGGTCTCCAATTTGGCCTTGATGAGTGGATTTTTTTCCTGGGCACTCAGTGTCTGGAATTCTCTGAGTTGTTCTTGATAGTGTTGCTCCCTGCTGGCTAGGCGCTTATTGATTACCTGGGGTTCGCGAATGCTGTACGCATCCATCCCAGTCAATGGCACTGGCAAATATTGCCCCCACCAGATCAGATCATCATGAGAAAAAAAATCATTCAGTTGGTTCAATTCGGCCTCCGGATCCGCCGGGCGTCCCCACATCCAGTATCCGATTCCGCAGAATATGAGGAACAGCAAGCCTAGTAGCCAGTAGCGCTTATGTGTAGAAGTGGAAGCCATCGTTGATCTTGAGATTGTTTTTGTTGTGAAAGGTCACTCTTATTTCTTCTTCTGAATGATTGGTTTCAGCTCCACTCCTCCTCTTCCTTGAGTCGTTTCCAGGCACGTTCCAGTTCGGAGAGAGCATGTGTATCTGACTTGTCTTTAGCCACTTGCATGCCACTTTCATAGGTTGAGAAAGCTTCTTCGATCTGGTCGAGATGTTCCTGAATTTTTCCCAAATGATAATACAGGCCTACATAAGACGGATCATGCTGGCGCAATCTC
Organism: Bacteroidota bacterium; assembly: GCA_039029315.1. Taxonomy (GTDB): domain Bacteria; phylum Bacteroidota; class Bacteroidia; order J057; family J057; genus JBCCCJ01. The sequence goes on from JBCCGK010000051.1 coordinate 48,670, forward strand.
TCAAAATATTCTATTGCCTTATTCCAATTGGATGCTTGCATGTATTCATATGCAACAGAGTATAAGGTAAAGGAATCTAGTGGAAATTTTTCCAAAAAAATGAGGAGTTGTTGGAGTCGGTCTACATTCATGGTTTTTTTAATGGCCGTTACTTCTTAATTTCGCGAAAAAAATAATCTTTTTGTAATGATGAAAATTCTTGTCTGCATAAGCCACGTTCCAGATACTACTACAAAAATTCAATTTGAGGCTGATGGGAGTAAACTCAATACTTCTGGCGTTACGTTCGTGATCAATCCTTATTGCGAATACGGATTATCCAGAGCGATTGGATTGAAAGAAGAAGGAAAATCCGTCCATATTACAGCTTGTTGTGTAGGTGGACCAGAAGTAGAGCCCACACTCCGCAAGGCATTGGCAATCGGTGCCAATGATGCCGTGCGAATCAATGCCAATCCGGTAGAATCTGGTTTCGTCGCAAAACAAATCGCTGAATATGCAAGAAACAAGGAATTTTCCATCATTTTTACAGGAAAAGAATCAATAGACTTCAATGGATCCATGGTTCCTGGCATGATTGCGGAAATGTTGAGCTACTCTTTTGTCTCATTTGCTACCCATATGGAGATGACAGGAGACGAAACAGCAATCGTAAAACGGGAAATAGATGGCGGGATGGAGATCATGGATGTCAAGCTTCCAACAGTCATCAGCTGCCAGAAAGGCATTTCTGAATGGCGAATTCCCAACATGCGCGGGATCATGGCAGCGCGAAAAAAACCATTGTCTGTGGTCAGTCCGGTCGACATTAGCCCCACTGCTTCAACAATCAATCTCAGTCCTCCTCCAGCAAAAGAAGCATGCCGATATTTTGAACCAGACAATGCAAGCACTCTTGCCAGAGCACTGAACGACAAAGGCCTTATCTGATTGCAAATGTCCACATTATTGGGCCATTTACTTCTTTTTTCCTATTTGTAACACCTCACTTATCCATATCCATGTCCGTATTAGTTTTTGCAGAAAACTCTCAAGGCATCTTCAAAAAACCAACCTTCGAAGCAGCCAGCTATGGCTATGACCTCGCCCAGGCACTCGGGACTGATGTATGTGCTGTTTCGGTCGGAATGGTCGATCAGAATGAATTGGCCAAACTCGGAACTTATGGTGTCTCTCGTGTATTCTCTGTGAGCAATGAACAACTCAATTCATTTGCCAATGCAGCATATGCAAGTGCGATTCACAAAGTCTCCAAACAAATAGAGGCAAGTGTCATTGTCTTATCAGAAACCTATAATGGGCGCGCAATAGCACCAAGAGTGGCTGTCAAGTCCAAAGCCTCTGTGATGCCTGGCTTGATGTCCTTGGTCGATACTGCGAATCATTTTCAGGCCCAAAGACTATCCTATTCAGGAAAAGGCGTACAAAGCTTGCAAGCATCTGGAGACAAGCTATTGATTACTGTCCGAAAAAATGGGTACAAGATTGATGAAAATCCTGTTGAAGTCACCATCGAAGAGGTGTCTTACTCCCCGGATTTCAATAGTCTGAATGCCCTGGCCAAAGAAATCGTCAAGGCATCAGATGGAATTTCTCTTACAGAAGCAGACAATGTTGTCTCGGCAGGACGGGGAATGAAAGGGCCAGAAAATTGGGGCATGATCGAAGAATTGGCAAACTTGATTGGTGCAGCTACGGCCTGCTCTAAGCCCACTGCAGATATGGGCTGGCGTCCTCATCACGAACACGTCGGCCAGACTGGAATCCAGATTTCTCCCAATCTGTATATCGCGATCGGGATTTCTGGTGCAATTCAGCATCTGGCTGGTGTAAGTTCTTCCAAGAACATTGTTGTCATCAACAAAGATCCAGAGGCTCCTTTTTTCAAAATCGCTGATTTTGGGGTCGTAGGAGACTTGTTTGATGTTGTTCCACAACTCATTAATGAAATCAAATCCATCAAGGCAGAGGGATAAATTCTATTTTGTTCCTTGGCTACGGTTGATTATCTTCAAGAAATTAGCTAAACGATTGATCGGTGCAACAGAAAATTCGGCTAGAAATCATCGGACTATCTTCCAGTCATTCACAAATTGGGCATTATGCACTTGTGTTGGGGGAAAGTAATGGGAACCGCAGGCTCCCAATTATTATAGGTGGAGGGGAAGCGCAAGCCATCGCGTTGGAGCTTGAGAACATCAAGACCAATCGTCCGATGACCCATGACCTGATTTTCAACCTTGCCAGACATTTTGATATCAATCTCGTCGAAGTCATCATCAATGACCTTCAGGAGGGGATCTTCTATGCGAGACTCATTCTGGAAGTGGATGGGGAAATTCATGAAATCGACAGCCGCCCAAGTGATGCGGTTGCCATAGGGGTTCGATTCAAAGTTCCCATTTTCAGCTATGAAAGTGTCCTAGAGGAGGCCGGCATTGTCATTGACGATGAAGAGAGCAGCTCAGATTCGACCAAGTATGGTGAAGAACCTGGCGAATTCTCTCTGGCAGAAGTAGAAAAATCCGATCCCATTGAGGAAGAAGATGAGCCCATCAGAAAGTCTGTCCGGCGCAGGGCCAATAGAGATCATTCCAAGGAAAATATTGGCAAATTGATGAAACAGCTGGATGAAGCAATTGCAGGTGAAGACTATGAGAAAGCTGCTCAACTTCGAGATGAGATCAATCGCCTCAGTGATGATTGAGTGAATCTGCGAATTCTATGTTCACCTAAATAGAAGCAGGGGGATAAGGCTCAAACACCTTATCCCCCTGTTCCTTTTTTTGCGTCCTCTCCTCTATCTAGCCTTTCAACTTGAATTTGATAGTATAGCGAACTTTCTGATTTACTTGAGAAGTTCCTGGAGGAAGAGCACTGAAACGAAATTTCTGTATTCTATCTTTTCCAATTCGGACCAAGTCAGGAGTTGTGTACACACCTACTGGTCGAACATAGACCACACGGCCGCTTGGACTAATGGTGAATTCGAAAGTTACGGATCCTTCTTCTTGGGAGTTATAGTTTCCGAGGGCAGAAGGATTCAACCAACTCCGTCCCTTGATTCCACCATCACTGCCTGTACCAAATGTATACAAAGCATTGGGGTCAATGACTTCGACATCCGGGGAACCCGAATTGCCAACGCCATCTCCATTTCCCTGATTGGAGCCTGATGTTCCGTCATTCAGATCGAATTCCAGTTTTTCGTCCGCCTTGGTATCTGTTGGTTTGTCCACCTTTACAGGATCTGGGGTTGGCTGCTTGGGAGGCTCTTCTACCGGAGGTGTTTCTACCTTAGGAGGAACCGGATCAGGTACCGGATCAGGCGTAGGAGGAGGATCTGGAATTGTAACAGGAGAAGGCGCAGGATTGGTAATGTGTTCAATCGGTTGTGGCGCATTGTCCGTTACCTCTTGTACAGGTTGCGGGGTTGGCTCGACCACCTGCCGCGGTTTGGGCGTCGGATTAGCAACAGCTTTTTCAAAATTGTTCACATTTTTGCTGCCTTGCTTATAATCCCCAAAATCAATTGCGCCAAGAACTTCGTAATTCTTTTCACCTATGGGGGGAACCCTATTCCTGTAGGCCGTCCAAATGAATGACAACAAGAGGAGGATAATAATAATTATCGTTGTCGCCACCGCACTGATGCGTTCATTCTTCCGTTCGAGGGCTTGTATTTCTGGAGCGATCAGCATGATACTATTCTCAATTTAATCATACATTGTCGGACAGCTAATACTGTCTTTTACCCCAAAGAGTGGGGGTTGGGTTTCATTCCATAAAAAAAAATCTCTCTCAAGTAGCAAAAAATGCGGGAGATGTGCAATGAATTGATCCTTCTCCTCTTGCCTGTGTGAGGGGGCAAACTGGGGATCTTGAGAAAGGAAGGGCCCGAGTCAGATTGAGCCTCGTATACAAGAAGGGAGAGAATGAGAATCTTGCACAGAAGATGACACTTGTCCTCTCTTCGAGTGTCAGACACCTGACACCGAAACCACAGGAATTTTGTTACTTGCGGACATGGCATCCGCTTTCCCACGCATACATGTGATTATTCCTGCCTTTAATGAGGCTGAGTCGATTCAGAAAGTTCTGGCAGATATTCCTGATGGCCTGGCTGAAGAAGTCATTGTCGCCAGCAATGGCTCGACCGACGCAACGGAAGACAATGCCCGTCTTGCTGGCGCAACTGTAGTCAGAGAAGAGAGAAAAGGCTATGGGTATGCCTGCCTGAAAGGAATGGCTCATATCGCCGCCAAACCACAAGACGAACATCCGGATATCGTCGTCTTTCTGGACGGAGATTATTCAGACTATCCAGAGGAAATGACCGATCTCATTCAGCCCATCGTCGAAAACGGGGCAGATATGGTCATAGGCTCCAGGGCATTGGGAGATAGGGAATCAGGTGCCATGCAACCACAGCAGATCTTCGGCAATTGGTTGGCGACCACCCTGATTCGCTGGTTATACAAAGTAGAATTTACTGATCTTGGGCCCTTTCGGGCCATTCGTTATGACAAACTCCTGCAAATCGATATGCAGGACACCACCTTTGGCTGGACGGTGGAGATGCAGGTCAAAGCCGCCAAATTGGGGCTTCAATCGGTAGAGGTACCGGTCAATTATAGAAGAAGAATCGGTGTATCTAAAGTCTCAGGTACCATCAAAGGAACAATCCTGGCGGGCTACAAGATTCTTTGGACAATATTCAAGCTCTTATAACTTGCTGTTTGTAGAAAAAGAGGAGAACTTTGCACCAAATTTATCAAACTGTGTTCCTACAAATTTTTGAATGGGTGGTTTTGGGTTTATATGGGCTAGCGATGATTTCCATCGTCTTGTATAGCCTGGGCCAGCTTCATTTGGTGGTGACCTTTCTCCGCAATCGCAAAAAGGTCTCTCCCGAACCCGCCCTGGTAGGCAACGACAACCTTCCCTTTGTCACCATCCAACTTCCCATCTACAACGAGCTATATGTGGTTGAGCGATTGCTGGACGCGATGGCTGCCATGGACTATCCCAAGGATTGTTTTGAAATTCAACTGCTGGATGATTCCACTGATGAGACCATTGAGGTTGCTGCCAAAAAAGTAGCTGAACTACGGGCAGCAGGACTTGACATCTCCCATGTCAGACGGCCTGAACGCGTAGGATTCAAGGCTGGTGCATTGGGTTATGGCTTAGACCTTGCCAAAGGTGATCTCATCGCCATATTTGATGCGGACTTTCTCCCACGTCCCAGCTATCTCAGAAGGGCTGTTGCCAATTTCACGGACCCAAATATAGGAGTAGTACAAGCTCGGTGGGAACATATCAATCGGTCGTATTCAATTTTCACTGAAGCACAGGCTTTCCATTTGGATGCACACTTCACTGTCGAGCAATTCAGTCGAGGCAAAGGTGGCTACTATCTCAACTTCAATGGTACTGCGGGTGTATGGAGAAAAACATGCATCATTGATGCCGGTGGCTGGGAAGCAGATACGCTGACAGAAGATCTGGATCTAAGTTATCGAGCCCAGATCAAAGGATGGCGGTTCCGATACATCGATGAAATTGGGGCACCAGCAGAATTGCCTGTAGAAATGGGCGCCATCAAGTCTCAGCAATATCGCTGGATGAAAGGCGGAGCAGAAGTCGCGCGTAAAATGTTGTGGAATGTCTGGAAATCTGACGCACCTTTCGTCCGAAAATTGCACGGAACGATGCACCTATTGTCTAGTTCGGTATTTCTGGTTGTCTTGATTCTGGGAACCATGAGTGTACCAATGCTCTGGTTAAAACATGAAGTCTTTCTTGGGCAGGTGGATTTCATGATTCTGCCTGTTACAGCACTGCTCACCAGTTTTGTCATCCTTGGAATGATGTATCTGGTTACCTTCAACCATCGCGAGGGAGGCTGGAAAGGAGGCCTGAAGCGACTGTTTTTGTTTTATATCCCCTTTCTGTCTTTCTCTATGGGCCTTTCTCTCCACAATAGCATTGCCGTGATTCAAGGTTGGTGGGGAAAAAAAACACCATTCATTCGAACTCCAAAATTCAATACCCTTAAGAAGTCAGACAAATGGAAGCATGTCAAATACACCACTAGCAAAATCAGTCTGAGTGTATGGGGCGAACTCTTTCTGATGCTCTACTTCGCCTTTGGCATTGTGCTCGCCTTTCGCTTCGAGGATTTTAGCATCCTCCCTTTTCTGATCATGGAGCTGGTGGGATTTGGCGCAATGGGGATCTTCAGCTTGTTGCACTCCATGAGAAGAGTGAGTCCAGCCTAGCAGGTAGAGGATTGGCTGAATTTCATTCCATAGCTTCATTATGTCCCTTTTTCAGCCCTGCGTCCTTGCAAAACGCCTCATTTAGTTTGGCTAAATTCCAATCGGTCAGTCTGGCGAGCTGCTGGTTTCGCGCCTGGAAGGTCTAAAAAATGGTCTCTAGCAAATTCCATAAAAACCCTCATACAGTCTCTTAGGCTTTTCCCGATTTCTCCCAAAAACTTTCGCATGTAGGATGTAAGACAAGTTCTGCCCAGAAATGGGAGAATTGGTCAATATTTTGAGAATGGATTATTTCTTTTTCAAAAATTCAATCATTAAGACTAAGTCGGAATTGTGATCGGGAATTTTTTACCACCTCTTCTACCTTGCATCAATTCATTATTACACAAGTATTTATCGCAACGTTTCGCCTCCATTCTCTTCGTTGGCTCCTTTGCAGTATTTCTGGGATTGGGACCTAACTCATTCGCACAAATGAGCTTTCATGAAGAAGTTTCCCCACGAATCGTTGGCTCTATGCCACGAGATGGAGCAGAAGGGATCATCCGAAATGCGTTCATCGCAGTTGGTCTGGACGTAGGAAAAGATGGGCTCGGGTTGGATATCGAGACAGTAAATGAAGAAAACATCAAACTCTATCCTCAACATGATCCCACCTCCTTGATCAAATCCTTTGTTGCCAGCAGCCAGATTCCCCTCAATATTACCGTAGAGCCCTTACATGTATTGGCACCAAATACGACTTATGTGTTCGAGATTTCGGACTCTCTCAAAGACATGGCAGGCCGAAATTTTCCCGCATTCAGGATCACCTTTACGACCAGCGAGATTTCGCAGCCAAAATTTATCAGTATGAAGCGCTCCAAACCCAAACGACTCAAAGGATTCCGCCCAAAGGATGATCCCAATATTCTTCCGGCAGGCCCAAAACTCTATGCAGAACCAAAGGAGCAGGCAATTGCACACACAGAATCCCCAACGGAAGCCACCCCCCATTCACCGGAATCCAATACTCCTCTGGCAGAATCCAAGCCATCCGCCAAACAACCTATCCATGAGGCCCAACAGGATCAGATCAGTAAGGAGACAAATCCGCCGGCGGTCGCTCAAGCTGCTAGCCCTCCTAAACCAGAAATGATGCCTACTCAGACAAATGCAGAGCAGAAAGAGGCCATCAGCATGGACAGTCCCCAGGCCAAGCCCGTAGGCAAGCCTGATGAAACAACTGATGAGAATAAGCCCATCGCCAATACAGAGTCTGTTGCCAACACAGAAATTGTCAAAGAAAGTAAGCCCAAGGCTGAAAGCATTGATTTTCCAAAATCCAGAGTCAAATCAGGAACCAAACTCCCCATTGCTTTCCTGATGCACCAAAAGAGGGGAATCAAATATATGATCAAAAATCCCGCTGGTAAGATCGTCAAACGGGGAACCAGTACCTTAAAAGCCGGACATTCAGGCAAGGGGATAGATGTCAGCACCTTGCCTCCAGGCAGGTATCGGATCAGTGTCAAGGTAGAGGAAAAAATCGTACATCATACCTTCGTGATTCTGAAATAATCCTGCCCTTCTTCCTCTTCGGAATGAGTCTATCTGCATGGGGTCGTGCCAGCTGTCCCAATTTGGTTTCTATCAAGAGTAGCTCATGATTTGCAGCTACGATATTCTATTTCCTTTGTGAAATTTCGTATAGCCCAATCTCTATGCAGAGCATGTGTGGATTTTTGTTAATTTCGCTTCGAACGGTCTTGTTGTTGGCCGAAAATCCACCTCATGCGCATAAGCCTGACACAACACCTGATTTCCCTTAAAGCTTCTGGCCAAAAAGCTCTGGCTATATTAATTGATCCTGATCACATCACGCGCAAGGATGCGCGAGACCTGATTCGACAAGCAGAGGCACACAAGGTTGATGTCCTCATGGTTGGCGGAAGTCTGACAATCGATCAATCGATCCACGATCTTATTCCCTGGTTGAAAACACACACCCACATCCCGATTGTGTTGTTTCCGGGCAGCATTCTGCACATCGTCCCGGAGGCGGATGCCATCCTCTTGCTCTCCCTGATCAGTGGGCGCAATCCAGACTTACTGATTGGCAAACATGTAGAAGCGGCTCCCCTTCTCCAGGCCAGTGGACTCGAACTGATGCCGACCGGCTATATGCTTATTGATGCAGGTTCGCCCACGACGGTCAATTATATGAGCAACACCTTCCCAATCCCTCATAACAAACCCCAGATTGCAGCCTGCACTGCACTTGCCGGAGAGCAACTTGGACTCAAGCATATCTATATGGATGGGGGAAGTGGGGCACAACGCACCATCTCCCCTCAAATGATCCGAGCAGTTGCAGATCGGATTCGTATTCCATTATTCGTCGGAGGAGGAATCAAAACCGGAAAAGATGCCAAAACAATTTGGGAATCCGGGGCTGACCTGATTGTGGTTGGCACTGTCCTGGAATCACCATCAGCCACCCATTTGTTGGAAGAACTGTCCACAGAAAAATTTCTTCTCAATCATCAGATTGCCCGCTAATTCAGGCAAATCAAGAAGAAACTTATCCGACCTTGAAAGAATTTATGTAAATTCGGCCCCTATGAAACTCCATCTCTCTCTCCTTCTGGCTGGAATAGCTGGACTGTTCACCGCCTGTGGCCCTACCGCCCCTACAGAGGCTGAGGTTAGATCCCGGATTATCGGCACCTACTGTGAAGGGTGGAAATATCGACTGGAATTGACTGACTCCACCTATGTCAATCGGTCTGTCGAGCAAGGTGCATTTCGCAACTCAGTGAACCTGAGATGCAATGGTGCCTTCTCTCTTCGAATGGAAAATGATCAGTGGGTCATCAGTTTTGAAAAAGCTGAATGGCCACATGGAGCCATTGTATCCTGTGAGCAGGAATATGTCTTGTGGAACAAAGAGGAAGGATACACTGGTGGAGAAAATAGCATCACTATGCGAGCACCTCTGGATGGAAAAATCCTTGTAAAGGGTCCTTGCGACGAATAATTGTCCTTTTTATGAAAATCATCTGTGTTGGTCGCAACTATCGGGAGCACGCCAAAGAACTGAATAATCCCGTTCCAACAAGCCCTCTGATTTTTTTTAAGCCAGATACAGCCGTCCTCCGAGACAACAAAGATTTTTACTACCCGGATTTCACACAAGATCTTCACTTCGAATGTGAACTTGTTGTCCGAATTGGCAAGGAAGGCAAGTATATCGAAGAATCTTTTGTGTCGGATTACATCAATGGTGTTGGCTTGGGCATTGACATGACAGCCCGAGACATACAGAGTCAAGCCAAAAAGAAAGGATGGCCCTGGACCCTGGCCAAGGGGTTCAATGACTCTGCGCCTGTATCTGAATTTCTCGATCCATCAGCTTATCCCAATCTTCAGGATGTTCGCTTCACATGCAGTATCAATGGACACTTGCGACAGCAAGGACATACAGCTGATATGATTTTTCCAATCGCACCACTCATCACTTATATTTCGCGCTTTATTACTGTAAAAAAAGGCGATTTGATTTTCACCGGGACGCCTGCTGGGGTAGGTCCTTTGTCTGCTGGTGATCATATTGAAGGATTTTTGGAAGGAAAAAAACTCCTGAATTTTCATGTCAAATAAGCATTGGCCGCTTGGGGTACTCCTCAGTCTATCTCTGCTCCTATTCACAGGCTCTCGATACACAGAGACGACCTATCGCTATCCCATGGACAACCATTATGCATTGTCCGGCACCTTTGGAGAACTGAGGCCCAATCATTTTCACTCCGGGATAGACATCAAAGCTTATGGCAAGATTGGTATTCCTGTCCGGGCAGTAGATGATGGCTATATCTCCCGCCTCAAAGTCAGTCCATTTGGGTTTGGGAATGCAGTCTATCTAAGGCATCCAAATGGGAACTATTCTGTCTACGCGCATTTGGATGGGTTCACTTCCGAGGTGGAGGATTATATCTATCGCCAGCAGTACAAGAAGAGGTCTTTTGCTCAGGAACTCTTTCTGGGTAGCCAACAATTTCCTGTCAATGAAGGAGATATCATTGGGTTTAGCGGAAACTCCGGTTCTTCACTCGGTCCTCACCTGCATTTTGAAATCCGGGACCCCGATGAACGTATTCTCAATCCACTCCAATACTACAAGCAGCTTGTGGCCGATCATAAGCCTCCCATTGTGCAGGAAATCGGGATTGATCCCCTGCGTTCGGATTCCCGCATACAGGGAGAGTTCAAAAAATTTCGAACCATCCCCTCTGGTGGTAATGGCTCATATTCTTTTGGGTCAACCATTCGGATACGAGGGCCGGTCGGCATTGAATACAGAGCATATGATTTGCTAGATGCAGCAGGCAATCATTGCGGAATCAATTATGCTCAACTCTACCTCGACGGCAATAAGATTCATGAACTCGATCTCCGAAAATTCACCTTTGACGAGACGCGATACCTCAATGTGCACATTGACTATGGCCATCACAAACAGACCAAAAAGCGACTGGAACGAGCGTATATCGAATCTGGAAATGTGTTTAGTGGCTATATTCCTTCTGCCAATCAGGGAGTGATCGAACTCACAGATGATGCAGTCCACCATTTCCGGCTGGTTCTCAGTGATGAGCATGGCAATGAATCAGTCATCAGTGGGAAATTGCAACGAGACTTCTCCTCTCCACTTTTTTCGAAAGGAGCAGCATACTCTCATTCACCTACCGTCACGCACACTGTCTATCGCAATACACTGGTTATTTCGGCCATCAAACCCCATGCAGATTTCGAGGATGGTTTGTTGGTAGAAAGTGCCGATGGATTTGTCTCAACCCTGCCGCCAACTTATTGGAAGGATGACAAACTGGTGTTTCTTTTGCCACTTGATCACACGAATTATCCCCTGCGGATCAAGGACCAGAATGGCCTGTATGAACAGGAATTTTTCTTTCGCGATCAGGTGGTAGCCGACCGCAACAATCTGATTCAAGTGGATGAACTGGATTTGTACTTTCCATATGCTTCCCTCTTCAGTGATTCGCACATAGAAGTCATCAAGAAAGCTGGAACACGAGACATGTACAGCAATATCTTTGTCGTAGGCGATGAAAGAATTCCTGTTTACAAATCTTATTTGGTCAGTTTTACTCCGACCAAACCGATTCCGCTTACCCATCTCGTTGTAGCTAGAAAAACTGGGAAAGAATGGGAATATGCAGGAAATACAGTAGGCGAAAGCAAAAACATCTATACTGCCATCAGGCAATTTGGAGAATTTTGTTTGATGGCAGATACTACAGCTCCAACGATTGAGGCGGTCAATTTTCGCAATAATGGAGCAGTTTCTTCCGGTCAGCGAACCCTCAAAGTCAAACTTTCAGATGATTTTTCAGGGCTGGAACATTCAGAGCTTTATGGGACCATTGACGGTGCCTGGGCACTCTTTGCCTATGACAACAAAGCAAAAACCCTGACCCTGGACCTCAGAAAAGACAGGCCGAGTCCAGGCATGCACAGCCTCATCATCTTTGCCAGAGACAAAGCAAGAAATCAGGCTCAAAAACAGTATCAAATCCGATTCTGATCTAATCATTCAGTATTCTTTCATATGAACCCAGATGCCCCTCGTCACCACTTGTCCTATGCCAGACAACTGGATGCCCAAGATCCTCTTCGGTCCTATCGGAAACGCTTTCACTTGCCATTGCAGGACTCAGGGCACGCCTATCATTATTTCTGCGGGAATTCTCTTGGCTGTCAGCCAGTTTCAACCCGTTCCTACCTGGAGACAGAGTTGAGGGATTGGGAAGCGTTGGCAGTAGAGGGACATTTTAGGGCCAAAAATCCGTGGATGCCCTATCATGAATTTGTTGCCCTACCGATGGCCAAAGTAGTCGGGGGTCAGGTAGATGAGGTGATCGTCATGAATACATTGACTGTCAACCTGCATTTGATGATGGTTTCTTTCTACACCCCTACAACATCCCGCTTCAAAATTCTCGTGGAGGCAGATGCCTTCCCTTCAGACCTGTATGCCGTCGCATCGCAAGCGTCCTTTCATGGGTTTGATCCAGAGCAAGCCATCTTAAAAGTATCTCCAAGAGAAGGAGAACACTGTATTCGGTCAGAAGATCTATTGCACATTATCGAGGAAGAAGGGGAGAGCATTGCGCTGATTTTGTTAGGGGGGGTCAATTATTATACTGGGCAACTGTTCGATATGCCAGCCATCACACAGGCAGGTCACGCGCAAGGATGTCTTGTGGGATTTGATTTGGCACATGCAGCAGGGAATGTCCCCTTGCAGTTACACGATTGGGATGTGGACTTCGCCTGCTGGTGTACCTACAAATATCTCAATTCTGGTCCGGGCGGGATTGCAGGCTGTTTCATTCATGAACGCCATATTAGTCGGACAGACTTGCCACGTTTTGCTGGCTGGTGGGGCCATGACAAGGCGAGTCGTTTTCAAATGGGGCCAGATTTTCGGCCAATCCCTACCGCAGAAGGCTGGCAATTGAGCAATGCCCCGATATTCCCAATGGCTTCTCTTCGTGCATCGCTTGAGATCTTTGAAGAAGTAGGGATGCTGGCCTTGCAGGAAAAATCGCGCGCGCTTACGGCCTACCTGGAATTTCTGCTGAAGGAGTTCACATTTCCCTTTTCTTTTGACATAATCACCCCATCTGATCCCAACCAAAGAGGATGTCAGCTTTCTTTGTTGACAGATGAGGGCGGCAAAGCTGCTTTTGATCGACTGGAACAATCAGGCGTAATTTGTGATTGGCGTGAGCCCAATGTCATTCGCCTCGCCCCGGTTCCCTTATACAATTCATTTGAGGATGTGTGGCAGTTTGCGCATATCCTGACAATGAAGGATCTCCCAAACTCCAAGTAGAATGAACTGCCCAAGCTGTGGAACTGCGTTTACGAAAGACAGCGTTTATTGTGGCCAATGCGGAGAAAAGTCTATCCAGGAAAATGAGTATTTGCTGTCCCGCTTCCTACAAGAGTTATTCCACAGGTTCACACATCTGGACGGACGGTTTGTCCGATCCGTGAAGGGAATTATTCGTCCAGGCTTCATGTCTCAGGAGTTTTTTCAAGGCAGAAGAAGGCCATACATGCGGCCCCTGCAATTTTTTCTGATTTGTAATGTGGTGTTTTTCCTGATTACCGGCCTGAGCAAGATCGACACTTTTGATTATCCTCTGGTTGCACATATTTATCATGTTCCATATGCTTCCTATGCCATGAATAAGGTAGAGAATAAACTTGCCTTATCTCCTGACATATCACAAGAAGACCATCAACAAGCAATCTGGGCATATGAACCAATATTCCAGAGTCGAATGACCAATTTGAGCAAAACATTGGTCATTCTGATGTTACCGATTCTGGCCTTGCTGATGTGGGGATTTTACTTTCGTTCCAAACCATTTTTTGCCCAGCATTTGATTATTGTTACCCATTTTTTGAGCTTCATTATGCTCTACCAGGCGATCATCATTCCCTTACTCCTCATCGGTCTGTCCTCAATCGAAATCTCACTCCTGGGGCTTAAGATGAATGCCTTTTTAGGAAGACTCAATTATGGGATCAGTTTTTTTCCTGCAATTCTTCTATATGTAGTCTTGATGGTAAGGCGATTGTTCCCCGATCAAAAACCCTTGATAAACGCAATAAAAGCCACCTTTTTTTTGTTTTTTCTCTCTTATACCATCATGGCATATAATTTTTTTCTGTTTCATATCACCTTGTGGACAACCTAAGAAAAGTAAATGCCGTTGCTATGCCTGTGGTTTCATTCTTTTTGTAGAATCCCATGCATCTTTCGAAAAAAAAAGTCTGTCTTTCTGATTAAGCCTGTTTCTCTATAGAAAGCTCACAACATCAATAAATCTATAAGTCCAGGTGACTTTTTTCCAACGTTCTTATCTAAATACAAAGCTTCTCTCCCTAACAATTATTTACTGAGAAGTTATTTGCGATTTCTTTTACAATTTCAAGATTTTTGTTTTGTTTCGCAGCCGAAAAACAAAAACGCTTCATTCACTATGAAACAATTAACCTCACTTATGCTCGCACTCACCGTGCTGAGCGTCCTATTCACAGCATGTGAACCAGATCCAGTAGATCCAGTAAGTCCTACCCTATCTATCGAGCAGGGAGGAAATTTCGTCTCTGATGGAGATGATGTATTCACTGAATCTACTTTCCAAATCAAAATTACCGCAACAGGCGGAGATGGCCTGATCAATCGAATTGAAGTTCAAGAAAACGGTACAGCCGTTGATTTTGGTCGATTGTTGTTTGATGGAGATCCAGCTGGCTCCAATCCTTCTCCTATCGCAGAAACTCTGGGTGGAGGCTTTACCTGGGTGATCACAGTTACCGCTCCTTCTGAAGCATCAGCCAATGCGAACTACACTGTTATGGTCACAGATGCCAATAGCAAGACAGCTTCTTCCAGTGTCGAAGTCAATATTGTAGAAGCCAAACCTGCTATCGTAGTTGTGGAAGAAGAAGGATTTGTCAAGTCTGGGGACAACGTATTGTCAGTGTTGACCTTTGATGTCAAAATCGAAGTTACACCAGGTGCTGGTGAATTGACCACCATTGAAGTTCAGGAAAATGGTACTGCACTGGATGTAACACGTCTACAGATTGACGGAACTGAAGCTACAGCCAATCCAGAGACTGTTCCAAATACTGCTGGATTTACTTCTGTACTGACGATCACTGCTCCTGCAGAGAAGGGACAGATGTTCACCTACTCCATCATTGTAAGTGATAACAATGGCAAGTCAGAAACTGTAGAAGTTGAAGTCTCTACGCTTGATCTGAGTGTCATGACCATGGTATTGCTGAAGAACCAAAGTGGACCTTCTGGTACAGGTGGGGTAGACTTGCATACGGGAGAAAGTACCGGTACACAAGCTTCCGACACCAATGCGGATCTCCGTGATCAGGGAATCGATTTGGGTGCTCCTTCTAATGACCTCAACTGGATTCAGAAGATCGCTCCTATTAATAATTCTGTTCTCAAGGTTCCAGCAATGGGATTCTCCTTTGACGAAGTAGAAACTGCTGATCAAATCACGACTGCTTTCGATGCCGGTACAGAGATCGCAGAGAGTGACAAAGTAATCATTGGTGATGAATTCCTCGTACAAAGTGATGGAACTACATTTGCGATTCAGGTTACTGATATCGTCGTTACGCCAGATGATAACGATGACCGCTACATCCTGAATGTGAAGTTCTAAGAAACTTTCACTAGTTATCATAAAAAAAAGGAGTCGCTCAGCTTGAGCGACTCCTTTTTTTTGTTTCCCAGCCCAAAAGAAACATAAATTGTAATGTTATTTTTTTCGTAATTTAATTTTTTTAATTAATCCGAATAGACGTTTCTTGAGTATCAGTTTGAAGAAACGTCTATGAAAAACTGGTCAACACTCCTTCTTTCTTTTTCTCTTACGCTCTTGATCACTCTTTCGTCCTGCAATCTGATAAACAATACGGAAGAGCTTATTACCCCAGAATGGGCGCCAGAAATTGCTATCCCACTGGTAGATTCCGACATTTCGCTCCAATTACTGATCGAGGAAGGTGTTCCTGATACATTGATTACCTCTGGACCAGAAGAGGTCATCACTCTTGCCTACCAGACGGAGCTGATCACGGTTGAGGGGCAAGATATATTTGTGATACCAGATATTCCGATCCCCATGTTTCAGCCGGAAGTTGCGATTCCTTTTCCGGTAGGCGATCTCAATCAAATCCAGTTGAAATCAGGTCAACTGACGTACCGGTTTAGCCTCCCAGATGATCGACCAGTAGAACTGAATCTTCGCATCCCTGATGCCTACAAATATGGAACTTCCTTTTCTCGCACACTTCTGCTTCAAGGAAGTGGCACATATCACGACTCTGTAGATTTGGAAGAATATGTTCTGGACTTGACAGATGATGCCATCGTTTTTCAGTACGAAGCTATCTACAGAGATGATCAAAGTGTTCTCAATCTGCAAGATTTTCAATATGACATGAAGGCACTTGAGCAGCAATATGTGGATGGACACTTTGGGACCATCTCACTGAGCTTGGGGAGTGATTCGACAGCCATCAATATCACAAGTGAATTGCTAGATGCCGGATTCCGATTGGAAGATCCTCGTTTGGGGATGATTTTTTACAATAGCATGGGGATTCCCATACAACTACAGTCTGAGAAATTCGATGTTATCACCCAGGAATACGGAACGGTCTCGCTACTCACCGATAGCCTCGAACAAGGGATGATCATTGCCTATCCTGGATTACAGGAAGTTGGGCAAACCAAAGTATCAGCGGCATATTTGAATAAGGACAATTCTCAGTTGCCTGAGGCCTTGTCTGGCAGACCTACCGCCTTTGATTGGGATTTTGGCATCCAGACGCATCCCAATTCAGATCCTGAAGAACATGGATTTTTGACTGATAGCAGTGCCTTTCGCATTGATCTATGGGCCGAAGTTCCACTTCATGGAAGTCTAACCTCCTATTCTTTTGATACCGAATTTGAGGCTGATCTCACAGAATTGGAGCGCGTGTCCACAGCTACCATTGCCCTGGTTACAGAAAATGGCATCCCCGTGGATGTATTTCTACAAGCATATTTCATGGATGAGCAGGGGATGATTTTAGATTCTCTGTTTGCTGCTCCACGTCCCATTCTGGCTTCGCCCAGCCTCAGCAGTGATGGATCTGTCATTGCACCAGCCAAAGAACAAATAGACATTGAGGTGTCTGAGGATCGAATTCCTCTTTTGCTTCCCACTCATCAAATCAGGCTTCACATCAGATTGGGTACGAGTGGAGGTGGTCAGGTTCCTGTTAAGTTTTATCCAGAAAATAGTCTGGGCATCAAACTTGGTGTGAAAGGAAAACTGAACCTCTAGGCCTTGTTTTTTGACACACAAATGTTCAGCCCCAGACCTTACATCCATCAATTCAACATCCATGTCTCGTTTTTTTATATTCTCCTTCCTTCTGTTTCTGGTTTCGCCTTTCTCTTCCTTCGCCCAACAAGAACTTGGCTTGCACTTTATGCAGCGAGCACCACAGGCCAACCTGACCAATCCTGCGATCCTTCAACAACAACGCATCAGTATTGGGCTACCTGGAATGTATCTCAATGGCATTCATACAGGATTCAGTCTCAATGAGCTCGCGACCCTGGATGAAGTCAACAAAACGTTGTCGCTGGATTTGGAGCAGGCACTTCAGCGGATGAATCCAATCAATCACCTACGGGTAAATGGGCAGATAGATCTGCTCTCCGTTGGAGTACGGTTACCAATGGTACAAATTGGAGTATCCACACAGACCAGATACAATGCCTATCTGGGATATCCAAAGAGTTTGCTGGAATTGGCCTGGTACGGAAATGCAGCCTTTATTGGTGAGACACTGGATATTGCGCCAGATGTTCATGCACAAGCCTGGCATGAATTCGGCATCAGTGGTGCCTTCAACATTGGACATCGACTACAACTCGGCGCAAAAGTCAAATATCTAATTGGGATTGCAGATGTAAGTACAGGACACAAACTGGCTACCTTTACCACGCATTCAGATCATTTTCCGGTGAATCTCGCGCTGGATTATCAGATTCAAACGAGTGTGCTCAATTTCGGAGATATTGACCAGCCATCGTTTTCAGGCGAGTTTCAAGCATTTACAGGAAATGCAGGCCTTGGGATCGATCTTGGCGCACAAATTCGCCCAATCAAGAAACTGACTCTCTCTGCCAGTGTCACTGATCTTGGGTATATCCGGTGGAAGGATCAGGCACAGAGCTACCGGGCTTTTGGCAGTGTCTATTTTGAAGGCCTGGACATAGCCGAGATCCTTTCGTCAGATTCCATAGACACCCAAGCCATGGTCGACTCTCTGTTGGGAAATATTGATCTTACAGATAGCGCCACAACTTACACGACCTATTTGTCTCCCAAGATCTATCTCAGTGGTTCTTATCAATTGCTCAACTGGCTTCGGGTAGGCGCATTGTTCCATTCAGAAACCTACAGAGAGCAAACCTTCAAATCACTTGCACTCAATGCCAGTGCCGATCTGGGAAAAGTCTTCAGCACCGGCATCACCTACTCTATTCGAAATCATCGCTATGACAATCTGGGACTATATGGAGTCCTCAAACTTGGCCCTGTCATGACCTATCTTTCCAGTGATAACCTATTGACATTCTTCCTTCCGGAACGTAGCCAGCATGTCAACATTCGAGCTGGAATGAATATCGTGTTCGGCAAAGCTCCTGAACCCAAACGAAAAAGATAGCTGTGAGTGGAAGAGGTTAATTGACTCCTTCCTCCGCATTGTACATACGATACATTTACTTCCTATTTTTACGTGGTGTCTGCCTACTTCCCCAATGGCAGGCACTTTTTTTTTGTAAAAACGAAGACCTGCCAGGTTTGTGCACCTGGCAGGTCTTTTATGGTTTCGACAAAAATCTTTCCTAGAAGTTTCCTTCGAGGTCGATCCCTGTGGCCAATCGCTTGATTGCTTCGATATAAGCGGCAATCCTCATGGAGCAATTCATTTCCTCATGAGTCTTCCAGACACGCTCGAAAGCACTGGTCATGATGGGCGTGGCTTTCTCTCGGATTTCATCAACGGAATAATAATGTCCTCGACGATTTTGGACCCATTCAAAATAGGAGACAGTTACCCCGCCAGCATTCGCCAGAATATCAGGGATGATCAGGATTCCTTTGCTATCCAATATAGAGTCAGCACTTGACGAAACCGGGCCATTGGCTCCTTCGACGATGAGTTTGGCCTGAATGTTCTCTGCATTGGATTCGGTGATGACATTTTCGATTGCAGCAGGCACCAGAATATCTACCTCCAGCGCGAGAAGATCTTCATTAGAAATTCGCTCTCCTCCATCAAATCCACTGAGGGTTCCATGATCCTTGATATAGGTGACTGCATCAGTAATATTGATTCCATCTTTGCGGAAATATCCACCTGTATGATCACTGATTGCAACGATCTTCAAGCCTTCTCTTTCCAGAAGTTGTCCTGCCCAGCTACCTACATTTCCAAACCCCTGGATGGCAACTGTGCTCTTTTTGGCATCCATCTTGAGTTTCTTTATAGCCAGCATAGTGGTCAACATCACTCCCCAACCAGTCGCTTCCACTCTTCCTTTGGAGCCTCCCAAGTCAAGCGGCTTTCCTGTAACCACACCTGGTGTATAGCCATAGGTTCTGGAATATTCATGGAAGATCCAGGCCATTTCGCGGGAAGAGGTTCCCATGTCAGGTGCAGGGATATCAGAATCCTCTCCGAACACATCCTTCAAAGCACGCGTATAGGCGCGAGTGATTCGCTCCAATTCATCAATACTTCTTACTTTGGGATTCAAGGTAATCCCGCCTTTGGCTCCGCCATAGGGAAGATTAACCAGGGAACACTTAAAGGACATCCATCCTGCCAGTGCTTTGACTTCGTCGCGATCTACAAAGGGGGCAAATCGAATCCCACCTTTGGAAGGGCCCATGACTGTCGAGTGAATCACTCTATAGCCCTCAAACACGCGGGTTGTTCCATCATCCAGCTTCACTGGAAGATTTACATTAATGACACGTTCGGGGGAGCTAATGATGTCACGAAATCTTTGATCAAGGTTGATAAGGTCTGCTGCCTCATTGAATCGATCCATCAACGAAGCGAACGCGGAATGTTTCTCCACTGCCTTTACATTTGTCTTGACTTCTGCCATAGTTGAAAGGTTTTTTTATCTGTTTTTTTGGTTATTCTTCCTTTCGATGATACGACAAAATTGACAAAGGGATTTGAGATTTCAAACCCTGACTATCAATAAATTAAACATTGAAATGAATGGCTTTTTTTTTTACAATAATTGCAACAAAGCCAATTTAGAAAAGAGAAAAATATAAAAATACGAATGGCATGGAAAAGAAAAATCCATCAAATCGGTCGAGGATTCCTCCATGTCCGGGCAAGATACTTCCAGAATCCTTGATGTCGATGCTTCGCTTGAACATGGATTCTACCAGATCTCCAATTTGGCTGACGACGCTTATGATGATGGCCACGATCATCCATGAAAATCCTTCTGGTGCCAACTGCTGATCCAACAAGAATCCTGCAAGCAGACAACATATGGCTCCGCCAATGGCACCCTCCCAGGTTTTTTTGGGACTGATCCTTGGAAAGAGGGGATGTTTTCCCAGAAATCGTCCAGAAAAGTAGGCCATGACATCCAATACCCAGATCAATCCCATCAAGCCAAGCGGAATCCAGGGATCATAGGGCGCAATCAGAGAAGGGACTGAAACCAGATATAGCAGCCACCAGGGAAGGTAGCAATAGAAAAAGCCAAATATGCCAAAACTCAGCTGTTGAAAGGGAAACTTCTCCTGTTTGTTGAACAAGCTTATGATGGCTAATAAGGGAAACAAGAGCAACATTCCCCACAAATAGGATGTCTTCGGGATCTCCATCAGCTCGGCAGTCAGGATCTCCATAAGCGCGATCCCCCACAGGAAGGCCGCCACCCCGATGGCAGTAAATCGATAGCGCCGAGCAGTAAAGCCTGTTAATTGGTAGAATTCCCACAAACCCAGAATGGACACGATCAAGCAGAAAAGCCAAAGTCCCAGAGAGGACCAGATAATAACAGGAAGGAGGATTCCCAGGCCAACAACTGCAGTCAGAATCCGTCGAATGAGGTTTTGATTCATGAAGATATATGTTGAGAAACAGGGAGTCTGCTATACCTCCATCCGATCAGGAGAGACAATCCCAATGAGCTGAAAAAGACAGGCCAACTGACCATTTTGCTTATGTTCAAAATATCGATAGTAGCCCAATCGACATGTGTATATAGCCATGCCATCACGACAGTTCCTGCATTGAATACAAAATGTGCAAAGATGGCAGGCAGGAGATTTCCTCCTCGAATCACATAGATCGCAAGAATCACTCCCAACAAAAACCGAACAAAAAAACCGTAAAACTGGAAGTGGACGAAACTAAACAAGGCAGCAGACACCACGATGGCGATCAAGGGACTCGCACTTTTTGATAATTGTCGAAGCAATATCCCTCGAAAAAACACTTCTTCGCAAACTGCTGGCACCAAGGCAAATACCACTAGATTGATCAGCAAACTCCAGACAGTAGTCTGCCCAAGGACAGCCATCAGTGCTTGTTGTACCTGGATTTCTGATGCTTCCATCCATTGTTCCCAGGCAGTCAGTGATTCGGGGAACGAGACCCATTCTGGCCGAAGATAGAAGACCTGCAACAATGGGGTCCCAACCAGCAATAACAAGCTCGCCCATAGGACATGATCCCAGCGATTCGACTGGAGAGGATCGGTCACCAAGGAATAATCTTTCAAGATCCACATCATCATTCCTGCTACCCACCCCCAGCTTAGAAGTTGGTGGATGGTCTGAGCCAGTCGAAACACCACGATCCCTGAAGCATGAATGGAAGGAGAGCCTGCAAGAATTTGCTGAAATTCCACTGCTGTGAGGCCGAAAGCAGTCCTCAGAACAAACAAAGATGCGGGAACCAGACAGATCAGGCTTATCATATACAGCCCTGCACATAAGAGAAGAGCCATCCGTGGATGTTCACGGATCTGCTGGGACATACCATCCATCACTGATAAGGACTTCTCTTTCATATGCTGAAATAGAATTGTGCAAGTTTAGTGAATATTTCAGACTTCCTTTATGGAATTTGAGTCTTGCGCAAATCATTAGGAATGTATGGGCAAAAATTTTGTATTTTAGCCTTTGAAAGTTGATAACAAGATTTTGGTACAAATTTCAAACATTAAGCTGGGTGAATTTCCACTCTTGCTGGCCCCGATGGAGGATGTAAGTGATCCTCCGTTTAGAGCCCTATGCAAAGAACAAGGTGCAGATCTGGTATTTACAGAATTTATCAGCGCAGAAGGACTGATTCGCTATGCGGACAAAAGTATGGAGAAGCTCGACATCTATGATGCTGAGCGGCCAGTCGGAATACAAATTTTTGGAGCAGAAATTGACTCTATGCGCAGATGTGCGCAGATGGTTGAGCGCGCAGAGCCAGAGATTCTGGACATAAATTTTGGCTGCCCTGTCAAGAAAGTTACCTGCAAAGGAGCTGGTGCGGGTATTCTCAGAGATATTCCCAAGATGGAACGCTTGACACGAGAGATCGTACAGTCCACCCATCTACCGGTTACTGTAAAAACTCGCCTGGGCTGGGATGACCATAGTATCAAAATCGTAGAAGTTGCCCTTCGGCTCCAGGACGCAGGCATCAAGGCCTTGAGTATCCACGGGCGAACCCGCAAACAAATGTATAAGGGACAGGCAGATTGGACGCTCATCGGCGAAATCGCTGCCCACCCAGATATTGAAATACCCATTTTTGGCAATGGTGATGTAGATTCTCCAGAAAAAGCCCAACTAATGCGTGACACTTTTCCGGTTCAAGGCATTATGATTGGAAGGGGGTCTATCGGCAATCCCTGGATATTCAAGCAAATCAAGCATTATATGGCAACAGGGGAACATTTGCCACCACCAGACTTGAAGGAGAAAGTCGATGTTTGTCGCCGGCATTTGCTCATGTCTGTGGATTGGAAAAAAGAAATTGTCGCGATTCGTGAAATGAGAAGGCATTATGCTTCTTATTTTCGGGGCTTGCCCAACTTTAAGCCATTGCGGATACGTTTGGTCACTACTGACGATCTTCAGGAGATTATGGATATCCTTTCTTTTATAGAAGAAGAGTATAACCCATCTGAAGCGCAGGCCTTCAGGCATACAAAGCACGCTCAAAGACCTTCTGACAAAGCAAACAAACAAGACTTAACATTATCCGAACAATTGAAATAAAATACTGGGATTTTCGCTTTCAGCAATAATTCCCTATCTTAATCGCTGATTTTTTGTGCGATGTGTTGATCAATCTTCACAAAATCTTTTGAAATTATGAAACTCCGATTGTTGATCCTTGGACTCGCTGCCAGCCTCTGCATGCAAGCAGTTGCCCAGAATGGGATTGATGTTACTAAGCTCACAGCTGACACCAAGACCTTCATCTTTGACAATAACAAAAATACTGTCAAAGGTTACATTTATGCCGAGTTGGAGGAACGAACCACCTGCTGTGGCAGTGACAGAATTTACCTCGAAGTCAAAATTGACCCTTCAGGCTATGTCGTGAAAGTCAATCCACTGACAGGAAAAAATGATTGCCTCAAGCGATCTGCTGCTGACATAGTCAAAAATGTCAAATGGGATGCAAGTTCTTTCAAGGCTCCCAAGTCTATCTATTTCGAAATCAAACCTGAAGTAGATTGTGATGCCGGCAAAGACAATACCTATGCAAAGCTGGAAGTCTACAACAATGCCCTCCTCAATGAAGAGGGAATGCAAGTTGCAGGAACGGGCTCAGTGGTTCGCAACAATACAACGCTCCAGGAAAGCACACCGAAAGAAGGAATCAATCCACCTCCTACCGAGACCAAGACTCAGGAGCCAGTAGCGAGTGCAGAAACAGCCCAAGAGTCAACAACTCCCAAAGAAGAAACAACTACCCCCACTGAAGAGGCCAGCACCCCGCCTGCGGAAAATGTAGCTGTAGCTCCTTCAGAGACTCCAACACTTACGCCTCCAACCTATCCACAGGGGAATCAATCAAAAGATCAAGCCATTGAGGATGCTCGCCTCAGAGCAGACGCTGACCGTATCGCCCAAGAGTCAGAAATTCAGGCACTTAAGGATCAAATGGCACAACTACGTGCGCAAGCCGAGAAGCAACGCGAAGATGCAAAAAGAAGAGCTGAAGCTGAAGAAGAGCGCCTCGCCAGAAATGAAGAAATACAAGAACAACGATCCAGAAGAGGAAGAAAAAGTAGAGGCGTGAAGAATCGTGATGATGACGGAGGTGTAGGAGGACTTTTCCTTACTGAAGATGACGGAAGCGGTGAAGAGGAGTATGCTTCCGAAGATGGTGAACCAGGAGAACCCAATCCCAATAGAAGTGATGAGGATCGTGTTCGGGAAGAAATTTCTCGTCTAGAACAACAACTAAGAGAAATGGAAGATGGTGTCAGAGCCAGAGAAGACGAAGAGAGAAGAATCGCTGATGAGGCAGAGAGAGAAAAAATGGAAATGTTCCGATTGGTAGAACAAATTGCGATGAAGGAAGAAGAAGCTGCTCAGGCAAGAGAAAGAGACGAACTACGCCGAATGGAGGAAGATCGCATGCGCGTGGAAGATGAACGCCGTCAGCAGGAAGAAGAATATCAGCGAATGATGGATGAGATCAAAAGACTCCAGGATGAAGCTGATCAGAAAATCGCCAATCTTGAAAATCAACGAAGAGATATCGACCAACTCAACGAGTTGAAAAAAGAGCGAGAACAAAAAATTGCCCTTGAACAGGCGCTTAGGGAGCAGGAAACTCAGCGTATGCTCGAAGAAAAAAGATTGTATCTCCTTGGACAAGGAAATGGAGGAACAACGAGCAGAGGGTTGACTGCCAATGGAAGTGAAGGCATGGACGTATCTGCTGTTCTTAGCACCCTTGATTTTTCACAGGATGTAGACAGTGAAAAACTCAAAACGCTTGTCGAAACCATCAATTTCCTTCAGGGAGAATTGAATCGTGTCAATTCTCGATTGGCACACCTCGAAGGCGGAGGAGATCCTAACGATCCACTTGGAACTGTTACTTCTCCTAACACAACCACAAGAGGATTGAGCTCCAACCCCACAGATCCTCCAGCTATACGCCCTCAAATCCCATCCAATTTGAAAACTGCTGACAAGGATGATACCTGGAAAAATATGAAGATTGGAGAACTCATCGACCCGAATTCGGATCTCAAAAAATCTGACTACGTTGCGGAGAAGCCCAAACCAACTCCTCCTCCTGTAGTCAATACTCCCAATCCGATCAACAATCCTCAACCCAATGTCCAGAGCCAGAATCCTGCACAAGCATCCTCAGAGCCAAAAAATTCTGGCCATAAGGATACCTACTGGGATGGCCCTGGCCCACAATTTGATGCCAGAATCTATGTAGAAGGAGAGGCCAAGATGAAAGAACTCATTAAAGAGCGTCTCCGCTCAGGTGGTGTATGCGGTCTGGGACAAGCAGCATTCTCTCTGACACTTGATCCACAAGGCAATGTTCTGAAGCATTCTATCCTTGCGGCCAACTCTCCTATGGTAGAGATGCAAATGGGCAGCATTCTTCCTGGCTTGAAATTCAACTCCGTTGACTCTCGCTATCGACAGACCATCTACCTGCAGTTCAAAGCGGAGATTCTCTGTGAAGGAACCGAGAAGGTCAACATTCAGAATGTGGATAACATCATCAAAGACTGACATACCTGTCTAATCAAACACAGAGACACCGAAATACAAAGACCATAAAGATCGCTGAATCTCAGTGTCTCTGTGTTCAAATCAAGGGCCTTTCAAAGGCCCTTTTTCTTTTTCCACATATCCACAATTCTTGCTGTTGATAAGATTGTGTGATCCGTGGACAGCAAACAATCAATGAAATGTACCTTTGTATTCAGCCAAAACAGCTACATTCATTATGCATGCCAATTTCAAAGTAGATCCCCGGCTAGCTTCTTTGCTGGGTGAAAATTATCGCTCTACGGAGCTCGCCATTAAAGAGTTGATCGACAATTCTTATGATGCTGATGCGGAGAATGTTTGGGTAACTTTGCCCAAGCCCTTGACAGATGATCCCATTGTCATCCGGGATGATGGCACTGGCATGACAGAAAGTGAAGTGCGCAACGAATATCTCAATATTGCCAGTAGTCGGGTTTCCCGAAAAGGCGAACGAACCAGACTCAAAAATCGCCTGGTCAAAGGTCGCAAAGGCATAGGTAAATTTGCAGGCTTGATGGTTGCCTCTCTCATGGAGCTGCACACCCGAACAAGAGGGAAAGAAACTCAACTCAAAATATTGAGAGATGAATTGATCAAAGCCAGAAACGATCTGGAACAAATCAACCTCCCGGTAGCAATCACTGAGGTGGATGAGCATATATCTGGCACAGAAATTATTCTTCGAGGGATTAACCAAAATTTCACCTTCCCCAATGCCGACAAACTCAAGCGATTGCTGATTCTCGAATATGGCCGCATGGGAGATTTTCGAATCTATGTGGATGGAGAGTTGATTGACATTGAGGACATACCCGGCGATATCTTTGAAGAAGATATCTCCCTCAGCAATGGAGATGTTGCCAAACTTCGCTATACGATTTCTGATGGAAAATCATCCCTAAAACAATCTGGTCTTGCCTTTCGGGTAGGCGGAAAAATTGTTGGTTCTCCTCAGTTTTTTGGTCTGGAAGAAACCGATGATATCCCCCAAAAACTCTTGCGCAGAGTCTATGGGGAAATTATAGCTGATTCTCTTGAGGCTGATGTAACAGCAGACTGGGGCTCCATCATCGCTAACAGCAAGCTCCTGCATGAATTGAAAGACAAGGTCCGACCTGTCCTGGAAGAAAGCTTTGGCAATGTCTACCAACGAGAAGTCGATGCCGCGAAGGTCAGGCTGCGTCGTCGAATCAATGGCAGCATGGACCGCATCCCGACCTACAAAAAGGAGCAAGCCCATGTCATCATGGAAAAGGTCATTCGGAAATTCTTTGGGGAAAGCGAGACACGACAAGTGGCAGTATTCTCCTTATTGCTGGATGCTTTCCAACAAAATGACTATTCTCCTGTGATGCAAAAACTTGAGGCATCCAGAGAAAGTAAGATTGAGGAAATCACCGATGTCTTTTCAGAGTTTGGGCTGCTCGATGTTGCGCTTCTGGCCCAACAATCTCAACAGCGATTGAAGGTATTGCATGATTTCGAACACTTGATCCTTAATCCAGAGACAGAACCTCAGCAGATTCACCGCGTCATCAGCAAC
>JBCCGK010000052.1:0-74755 GCA_039029315.1 Bacteroidota bacterium
AAGCCCGGCATTCGGCTATAATTGGTGATGAGCATCCGATCTTCATCGATTTGTTCTTCATTGCGCAGGACTGAGGCTAAACTTATGCCATCAAAAGGCAAGGCAGTAACCATATTCAGGCCACAAAGATCCACCAGAGTTGGAAGAATATCCTGAGCCTGAGACAAGCCAGGAACCTCTACCCCAATTCGTTCAAAATCGCCATTTGGCCAACTCACCAAAAGAGGAACTCTGTGCCCTCCATCCCACAATTCAGTTTTCATCCCACGCATACCAGCATTGAAATAACTATACCCTTGTGTACTTCCATTGTCAGTGAGGAAGATGACAATGGTATTGTCTCTCACTTTTTTGTTATCCAGAAAGTCGACAAGGCTCCCGATATTCGTATCGATGTTTCTGATCATGGCCAGGTATTTGACCAATCTGCTTTTTAGCTGTTCACTGCCCTTGGCTGGAAAGCTTGATTGATCATACAAGACTTCCATGGCTTCCAGGTCTTCTTCTTTCGCTACCAAAGGTCCATGCGGAGTATTGGTTGCGATGTATGCGAAGAATGGTTTGTCGGCATCCATGGAGGCTTGCATGAATTTTTTCGACTCCTCAAAAAACACGTCTGTGCAATAGCCACTATATTTTTCCCGAACGCCATTATGCCAATAGGTATCATCGAAATAGTCATTGCCCCAATAATCAGAGACAGACCCAATATGTGAGGAAGAAAACCATACAGACTCCTCGAAGCCTCTGTCCTGTGGGCGGAAGGGATAATTGGCACCAAGATGCCATTTTCCAAATACGCCTGTGCGATAGCCATTGGCCTGGAAGAGGTTTGCCATCGTAGGCAGTTCAGGCTTCAGGAAGGCTCTGCCACTACTCACATTCACCAATCCATTGGCCGCAGCATCCATCCCTGTCAGGAGTTGGCCACGCGTTGGCGCACACATGGGAGCCACATGGAATTCCCCAAACCTGACACTGTTTTGAGCCAGCTTGTCCAGATGCGGCGTTTTGAGGATAGGATTGCCATGCAGAGACAGTTCTGGATAGCCCTGATCATCCGTCATGATGACAATGACATTGGGGTGGGTGGCCACATATGTCTTTGAATAAGTACCCAAACTGATTAGGAGGGCACAAATCAGGAGAATAGAGTTTTGTTTGGTGAGCATGCTGTCCTTTGTTTAATTGGTTTTTTGACAAGATTGCGGTAGAATCGCTTTGCATAAAGCTTAGTGGATACAGCTTAATTTTGCAAATTCTACAGATGTTCCGGACTTCAGACCTTCTTCCTCTTTGTTTCTTTTTCGCCGCTAATTGAAGAAATATCCCACAAATCAGGATTATTTCCTGAGTTTTATGAAAAGGTTTTCCTCCTCCGTCAGCCAAAGCTTCATGAGTCTGTGGGATTGGTGAAAGTCATATTGCCCTGCCAACTGATTCAGTAAGGATTCGCTATAAATATTCATGAGATAAGCGAAATTCGACCTTCTCACCAAAATCTCCTGGATGAAATTCCTTTCGCAAAAAGCCCTATATTAGCTAATCGTCTCCTAACCGCTCTCTACATTGATGCTGAAGCATTCACTTCATATTGCACAATTGTTAGCAAAAGCCCAGAAGGGAGATCAACTGGCGTTTCAGGAAATCTATGAACTATACTACGATCGTCTGTTAAGATTTGGATGTAGCATGGGGAATAGTCATGGAATGGTGCATGATGTCATTCAGGAGCTCTTCATTCGGCTTCTACAGCAGCCAAACAGATTTCTAACGATCACCAACCTGGATACTTACCTCTTCAAATGTCTTCGTCGAAATTTGGGTTCCAGTCTTCAACGCGCCAGAAAAAAAAGAAACCAAGCATATAAACACCGGGAGAGGCAGCAGATCGAAATGTCTGTTGAGACCAGACTGATCCACTCCGAATATCGGAAAGCGCAATCTGCCTGGCTCTCCACCCAACTCGATCTGCTTACTCCTCATCAAAAAGAATCGATTTATCTTCGATTTTATGAAAATCTGTCCTATGATGAGATGGCTGAGATATTTTCTGTAAGCAATCAGGTGGTTCGCAACAGCGTTTTCCGGGCCTTAAAAAAGCTTCGAAAAAATATCTCTAAACAAAAAACTCATCCGTTGAGTGGCTTATATGGACTTTTTCTCTAATCATTTCCCTACCACTCTCCTCTTTTTCCAAAAAAATTCCCCCATACGTATTACAAACCTTTGTTGGTTGCCCTCTTCTTATATAACCAACTCTCATCAATGGGCAAACAGTATCAACCAAATTCCTTGGAAGAACTTGCAGCCGATCCAGCTTTTCAAGCATGGGTCCTGAATCCAACACCTGACAATCGTGCTTACTGGCTGGATTTTTTAGACAAACATCCTGAGAAAGCGGATTTGGTTGAGGAAGCAAAAAATCTGATCCTTGGGATTCACCATTACTTTGGAAAAGAACCAACCGATCCTCATCAACTGGCGGCATATTACGAAGAAATCAGTCAACGTTCAGAGCAGACACTTTCACAACAATCCTCAAGCCTTCGCCTTCAACGAATACCTTATCGACAACTTGCTGTGGCAAGTATTGTCCTATTGTTGGCAACGGCACTTGGCTGGTGGTGGACAAATCAGTCAGATTCTATTCACACCTACAGTACTGCCTATGGAGAATGGCAAACGGTCATTTTGCCAGATAGTTCCCGTGTCAAGTTAAATGCCAATTCAGAACTCAGCATATCCAGAAATTGGAAAGAAGAGAGCAACAGAACGGTTTGGCTGACAGGGGAAGCCTATTTTGAAATACTGCGCAAACCTACGAGCGGAGCGACTTTCACCGTAATTGCGGACGAAGTATCGGTCGAGGTATTGGGAACATCTTTCAATGTCAACAGCCGGGGCGAGAAAACGGAAGTGTTCCTGGAGGAAGGAAAAATCCGATTGGCTGCAGGAAATGAGGAAACCTTCATGGTGCCAGGAGATTTTATCGCTTATTCGGCTGACATAAATCAATTTGTAGAAAAGCGTCAACATGCCACCAAACCATATAGCTCCTGGAAGGATGGAGTCCTGGTGGTGCAAGAATCTCCCATCAGGGAGATCTTCAACAAGATAGAAGATATTTACGGGATTGAGTTTCAGGTGAAAGATTCGAGTGTCCTTGAAACCACAACCACTGTGCGACTCCCCATGGACAAACTGGAAATCGCGCTTCCAATACTCGAAAAAACGCTGGGAAGAAAGATTCAACAAAAAGAAAAACGTCTCATAGTCCAATAAAAAACTGGAACAACATGGCGGTGTTGCCCCAGTATGTTGAATAATAATTCTAAAACCCAAAACTATGAATTGTACTACTACAATCAAACCACTCAGGATATTGATTCTATTCCTGGTGCTGGGGTCGTTGTGTCCTGGGTCGATTCAGGCAGAAATCCTGAAGGCAAATTCCTTTTCCACACAGCACAGGCTCCTGACCGATGTCCTGGAAGAGTTGGGAGAAACCTATCAGGTATTGTTTTCTTACAATATTGATCTGCTCTCAGATGTGAAGGTTCACTTCTCTTATCAGAAGCAAGAGGCCCTCAATCTGGTTATGGATCGGTTGTTGGAAACCACCATTTTTACTTACGAAACCTATGGGGATAAGTATTTTGTGGTTTTCGAGAAGACGAAAAAAGGAATTCGGGATGCCAAAAAGTTAAAGCGAAATGTAAAGCGGATTCACAAACTGGAGAACAGAGGCAATCTGAACATTTCTCCTCAAAATGTTGGTCCCATCAACAAAATCAAAGAAACCGCTGAATTTATCACAGTCAAAACTCTGGAAAAGACGATCAGCGGCAAGATCACAAATGATGAAGGCCTCCCGCTTGAAGGGGCCACAGTGGTAGCCAAAGGTACCAATCAAGGTGCAATCACCAATGAGCAAGGTAGATTTCAGATCACAGTAGCTGATGAGGTCAGCACTTTGATTATTTCCTATATCGGATATGCCAAGCAAGAGGTAGAAATTGGAGGACGATCAGTGATTGATATCACAATGTTGGAAAATGCCTCCACTCTGGAGGAAGTGGTCGTGGTCGGATATGCTGATCAGAAAAAAGTAAACCTGACAGGCTCAGTGTCTACCATCCAAAACAAAGAGTTAACCCAGGTTCCATTGGCCAATATGTCTGAGTCTCTGATCGGCAAAGCACCTGGTCTAATCACCCTCCAATCACAAGGCGTTCCCGGAAATGATTTGACGCAATTGAGCATTCGGGGATACGATGCGCCACTGGTACTTGTGGATGGGATTCAGATGGATTGGGCCAGGATAGATCCAAACGAAGTAGAGTCGATCAGTATTTTGAAGGATGCCTCTGCTGCCATTTATGGTGCAAGAGCTGGGAATGGGGTCATCCTGATTACGACCAAGCGTGGCGCTTCGGGCAAACCGACTGTCAACTATTCTGGAAATATTAGTTTTCAAGAGCCGACTATTCTCCCTCAATTTGTTGAGTCCTGGCAGTTCGCTGAGCTCCTGCGCGAAGGAGAATTTAACCAGGATCTGAACTATACCTATACGGAGGCAGATATTCAGAAATTCAAGGATGGAAATGATCTTGATTACCCCAACACGGACTGGCATGAAGAAATGTTCAGACACTGGGCACCGATGCACACACACAATGTTGGTGTCCGAGGTGGGACTGATCAGGTTCAATACTATTTGTCTGCCGGTTATATAGATCAAGCCAGTATCTATAAGTCAGGTGATCTAAATTTCAACCGATACAATGTTCGCTCCAATGTCGACGCAAAAATCTCCAGGCACCTCAAATTATCCCTGGATGTCTCCTTCCGGCAGGAATTGCGTGATCAGCCACAAACAGGGCTGAGCGATAACTGGGGAGATCTGAGTCTGGCTCGTCCGGATTTTGCTGCCTCTATTCCTGATCCTGAACTCGGAGCTGCCTATGCCGGATTCAATGTGAGAAGTCCGGTTGCACAAACCATCAAAAGCTATACGGGCTTCATCGATGACAGGCGGGAATATATTACCGGAAGGCTTGGATTGAATCTAAAAATTCCCGGTGTCCCTGGTCTTGAAGCAAATGCGGTCATGCATTACCTGATGCACAATACCTATATGAAGACACAGGACAAGCCTTTTGAAGTGCTGGATTATGATCATCAATCCGGCACCTATTCATCCTTTGGCGTAAATGGTCAGAATAGCTTGAGTGAAGAAACCAGTAAATTCACCCAACTGTATCCCATGCTAACCCTGAATTATGACAGAACTTTTGGCAATCATGCACTCAAAGGTCTGCTGATCAGTGAATGGATAGATGGAGAAACATTTTTCTATTCGGCAGGAAAAATTGACCTATTGTCCCTGGATCTTCCCTATCTGTTTGCTGGTTCACCCGAAAATATTCAGGCCACTGGATTCACCGTGCAACAAGGCAGGATCAGCTATGCCGGCCGCTTCAATTACAATTACAAAGGAAAATACCTCCTGGAAGGGACTTTCCGCTTTGATGCCAGCCATAAATTCCCCAAGGAATCTCGTTGGGGGTTCTTCCCAAGTTTTTCTGCTGGATGGAGAATATCTGAAGAAGAGTTTATGAAAAGCGCTGGCTGGATCGACAACCTCAAACTGAGGGCGTCATACAGTCAGGCAGGAGATGATGATGTAGCAGCATTCAGGTTTTTGCAGGGCTACAGAATTCGAAGTGATGTGGGGGCAAGAATCATCAATGAACGCTATGTATACGGTAGTACAGCCTATCGATTGATTGCTTCTACAGGCTTGGCCAATCCGGATATCACCTGGCTGGACATGACTAGTTACAATATCGGGCTGGATGCCAGTTTCAAAAACGGTTTGATCGGATTTGAATTCGACGCATTCTATCGTGTTGTGGATAACATTTTTGGCCAACCGCTGGAAACCTTTCCTTCTACCTTCGGAGCCGAGCTTCCAGAACTCAACTTGAATTCAACGGAGGATAGAGGATTTGAAGCCACCTTGACTCACAGAAAAAAGATCAACAATGACTTCTCTTACTCCATAGGAGCCATGTTTAGCTTTGCTCGTGAGAAATACAGAGAATGGTCAGAACCCCTGTATGAAGATGAAGACGAGATTCGAATTTTCAAACGAACGGGCAACCGAACCAATAGGTGGGTAGGCTATATGACCGATGGAATATTTATGAGTCAGGCCGAAATCAATGAGCATCCCATCGATCAGGATCAAGCGGGAAATGCCACCTTGAGACCTGGAGATATCAAATACCAGGATCTGAACAGCGATGGAGTGATCGATTGGCGAGACCAGGACGAGATTGGATTCAACAATTTTCCGGATGCGGTATATTCTCTCAACCTTTCGGTGAATTTCAAGGGTCTTAGCCTGACAACCTTATTCCAGGGAGCCTCCTTGTTCAATCACAACAACCAGATCTTCCCAATGGTCAACTTCTCAAAACCGTGGGATTTTCACTATCAGTACCGCTGGCAGCCTGATCCAAACAACAAAGGGGTCAACATCAACCCGGATGCTCAACTTCCAGCCATACTTGGAGATGGCGTCGGACGCTCTCCTCACAATGAAAAGTTTTCAGATTTCTGGATAAACGATGCGACCTACCTAAGATTGAGAAACCTCAACTTGAGCTACACCCTTCCAAAAGCCTGGGTACAAGCCGTTGGCTTTCAGGACATCCGTCTGACCTTTGCGAGCAGCAACCTGCTTACTTTCAGTGGAATGGGGATTTACAAAAATTCCATAGATCCTGAAGCGATCAATGGCGGTACTTCCAGATTATACCCACCCGTAAAAACCATTGCATTTGGCCTGAACCTGAGTTTGTAATTCATGCTTAACTAATCTTAAAACTCCTATCATGACAAGGATTCTATATACCATCGCAACCGCATTCCTACTCTTATGGGTAGCAGGATGTGAATCAATCGTCCTGGACAAGCAACCCCTAGATATCATTTCCGATCCTGTTGTCTGGCAGGACCCGGCTTTGGTCGACGCATTTTTAGCAGATATGTATTTTGACACTGATTTCCTCGAAAGAAGAAATAATTCTACTGTGAATCCACAGGTGGCTTTGTCTACCTCCATGAGTATGATTGCCTCATTAGGAGGGGAAGGAAGGTCTTATGGTGGCCACCATGGCCCATATCAAGCATCTACTCGACCCATGACAGCAGCTGGCGTTCATTCGCAGCTCGATTACTGGAAATACGACAACATCCGGGATTGCAATTTGTTAATCGAAAAACTCCAAACTGAAGCGGAGCTGGATCAGAGCTTTATTGACCAACGAATTGCAGAAGCCCGGTTTTTGAGAGCATATATGTACTTTCAGATGGTCAAGCGTTATGGAGGGATTCCACTTATCACCGAGGTACAGACCCTGGATACGCCATTGGGAGAATTACAAGTATCTCGTAATTCAGAGAAAGAGGTATATGATTTTATCATCTCAGAGATGGATGATCTCGGGCAAGCATTGCCTTCTACCTATGACGCAGCCGATAAAGGCAGACCTACCAAATGGGCGGCCTATGCCTTACAAAGCCGAGCTGCTATTTATGCCGCCAGCATTGCAAAATATGGTCAGGAACAGATGAGTGGCATGTTGGGATTTCCTTCAGGAGATGTCAATGGCTATGCACAAAAAGCCATTTCAGCCTCTGAGACCATCATGAATAATGGCATTCATGCCTTGTATGAGGCACATGAGGACAAGGCATTGAACTTTCAAAACCTCTTCCTGGATGAATCAGATGCCAATACCGAGGTCATCATGAGTGAAGTCTATGACTTCGGGTTGAATCGAGGACATGCCTACACTGCACGGGCCATGCCACATGAGTACAACAACTCCTTTGGCGTGTATTACTTTTTGTACGATTGGATCGAACGATTCGAATATGCCAGCGGTGCCCCTGGAGATTCCATCAGTCGAGAGACGTTAGCCTCTCAGGAGTGGGATATCCAAGAGCTTTATGGCAATAGAGATCCTCGTTTTACCGCCTCAGTATTCTATCCAGAAGCCGATTGGAAAGGCGGGAAAGTATACTTCCACTCAGGAACCATGCGAGATGGAGAATTAATTACTTCAGGTTTTGCAGAAGATGGATGGCAATACAAGGCACAGGAAAGAAATACCACCAAAACAGGATTTATGGTCAGAAAACGGACCAATCCTAATGTAGAACCCTCGGGAGGATTTCCGGGCCTGAAAAACGATGATACGGATTATATCATTTTCAGACTAGGGGAAATCTTCTTAAACCTGGCAGAAGCTCACTTCTATCTCGACCAAACCGCACAAGCCCTCGACGCCCTGAATGCTGTAAGAGAGCGAGCGGGCATGCCTCCCAAAGCAGAAATCAATGACGACATTCTCCAAAATGAACGATTGGTAGAACTTTCCTGGGAAAACCAGAGCTATTGGGATGAACGTCGTTGGCGAATTGCAGAAGCCTTGCTAGATGGTGTCAGGATGGCCGGAATCAAATGGATTTACAATTACGAGACCAAAAAATACCAAATCGAATTCATCAATGCAGAGGGAGTGCCAAGAATCTTCAAAAGCCATTATTACTATATGCCATTAGGAATCAGCCGAGTGGCTGACAATCCGAACATGGTCGAGAATCCTGGATATTAAGAAGGTGGTCAGAATCTGTGATGAATAATCATGGATCAATGGTAATGGCAAATCAGACACAGTCTTATTGTCATTGACTATTGAATGGGCCCAGGACACTTAAGTACATAGACACACATATCTTGGATTGGGGAAATAAGGGGAAAACATGATAAAAAATGTCCTTATTTCCCTTCTCCATTTGCTCTCCATACACCCTAGAATTATTCCCCTAATTAATATGTCAGGGCAATCGGAAAAAATGCAAAAAAAAGTAAATTCGTAGACACAATTGTAGACACGCTCCTGCCCTTCCAAAAGCTTGGATGTGTATTTGATAGTAAGGTTAAGAAATCTTTTGTATGCTGAATGTGGAACTGGACTATCCAGAAAATCAGTCCGATCATTCAGACAGCAAAAGTCCCTTCAATTCTGCTTCAAGTCCGGATACAGGCTTCCTCTGGGGGTAGGAAGTGTATATGAAACCATTTAGTTTATCAGATAATCAATCCAATATGCGATTATTCCCTATCTCTCTTGGGCTGCTTTTCATTGCGATGCTGTCTGGCTGTACAAGCGAGGAAACAAAAGCTCCTGACAAACCCAATGTCGTTTTCTTCCTGGTTGACGATATGGGATGGACGGATTTGGGCTGCTATGGAAGCAGCTTTTACGAAACACCAAACATTGACAACTTCGCCAAAGAAGGCGTCAAATTTACCAATGCTTATGCCACCTGCCATGTCTGCTCCCCAACCCGAGCCAGCATCATGACGGGAAAGTATCCGGCAACACTGGACTTGACAGACTGGATTCCCGGTCGCAGAGACTTTCCCTTCCAACGACTGCTCAATGCAGAACATGAGTTGGGACTCCCTCAGGAGGAGGAGACCATAGCCGAAGCGCTCAAAAAAGAAGGATATAGCACGGCCATCTTTGGCAAATGGCACCTTGGAGGCCCAGAAACAGGTCCTCTCAATCAGGGATTTGATGTTCAAGTCCCCCAGAATTGGTATAGATGCTGTCCAAACAAGACCTATCATGCTCCTTATGGATTGGACGGACTGGAAGACAGTGAAGGCGGATATTTGACCGATAAACTGACCGATAAGGCCTTGTCCTACATAGATGATCATCAGGACAAACCCTTCTTTCTTTATTTGTCGCATTTTGCTGTGCATGATCCCATCGAGGGCCGCAAGGATCTGGTGGAGAAGTATGCAGACAAATTGTCCCAACAATCGCCTCAAACCGGAACGGATTACATCCTGGAAGGAAATCCAGACAGCAAGAATCCTCTGACCCGCGCAGAATTGGATGCCTTGAACAACACGCCTGACTATCAGGGACACAAAGTTCTGCCAAACGAGATAGTCAAAATCAAGCAAAAGCAGGACAATACCGAGTTTGCCGGGATGGTGGAAAGTGTAGATGAAAGTCTGGGACGTGTCCTTTCCAAGCTGGAAGAATTGGGGATTGAGGACAATACCATCATCATATTCTTTTCTGATAATGGCGGAATGGCAGCAGGCAATTGGGGCAACCCCAAGAGGGTCGTGCCTGAGGACAAAGTCGATGTTGCCTATGCCACTGCAAATCTCCCGCTTCGCGGTGCCAAGGGCTGGTTGTATGAAGGGGGCATTCGCGAGCCTCTTATCATCAGGTGGCCGGGGCAAGGACAAGCAGGAACAGAATGCGATGTACCGGTCATCAGCACCGATTTTTTCCCAACCATTCTCGATATGCTGGGCCTACCTATCCCGACAGAAAACAAACTCGATGGGCTGAGCATCGCCGATCTGGTCAAAGGAAATAATGAATTGAAGCGGGATGCCATCTACTGGCATTTTCCTCACTACAGCAATCATGGGATGCAAAGCCCGGGTGGTGCCATCCGCAGTGGAGATTACAAGCTGTTGGAATACTTTGAAAATGGCTCCGTCCAATTGTTCAATTTGAAAGATGATATTGGAGAACAACATGATCTTGCTGCTGCTGAACCTGAGAAGGTCAATGAATTGAAAGCCATGTTGCACAAATGGAGGGAAGATGTTGGCGCGAATATGATGCCTCCGAATCCCGAATATACTCCTTGAGGCAGATTGAATGGTCTCATCGCCAATTTTTTCTATTCCCGAAGGAGATCAGGGATCAATATGTATCCGTCTCAATCCTTCTATCTATATGACAGGAGGAGTTCGGCCCTGATTATTCCACAACATCCGATTCAATATCCGAAGCATTGATCCAGCGAGGGATCAATGCTTCCTTTTCTACAACAATCCGGTGGTAAGCATTTTTGTATGTGAGATTGGAGGCTTCATAATTTTGAAATATATCTCCCTTGCCGAACATTCTGGGATCATTTTCTTGTTTCAATGCTTGCTCCATTTCCTCCTTTAGTTGTCGAGCAAGCGATTCATAGGCAGCCTGATCGATGACATTGTTTACGCAATAGGGATCTTTGTTCAGGTCATATAGTTCTTCCTCCGGTCTTTTCCCAAAGGTCATGTCCCATAGATGCTTGCCATCTGCCGACTGACGCGCTTTCAGTACCTCTGTTTTGGAAGGGCTTCCGTCTACATTTGAATAGCCCGTTTGAGGAGGTCCCACAGGCCATCTCTCAGGTTCATAATTATGTAAATACAACGCATTTCCCTTCACGATCCCCCTGATCGGATAACCGAGATCTCCTGCTCTGCCAATGCCATGTTTTTCCTTCCCAATCAGCACAAAATTCCTGAAAGCTTGTGGTCGATTGGCTTGTTCGAAAATCGGCCGTAGGCTTTTCCCCGCGAATGCTTGCACGCCCACAGCTTCCTCATCTCCTATCCCTGCAAGATCGAATAAGGTAGGAGCGATATCAATAAAAGAAACGTAGTCGTCCACCTTCCTTCCAGAGGACTGAATGCCATTTTTCCACATGATAGATAAGGGAATGTGGTTGGAAAAATTGAAGGCGTCGGTCTTTGCATGGGGAAAGGGCATGCCATTGTCCGCAGTTACGATAACAATGGTATTCTCCAACTCGCCCATCTGCTCAAGCTGGTCCAACATCTTTGCCAAATGTGAATCAAAATATTCGATTTCGTAGGCATAATCCAGGAGATCGGTTCGAACCACCTCATTGTCCGGAAAAAATGGAGGAACGGTATCAATATCAGATAATTTCTTCCCCGATTTCAGGGCAGATCCATACTCATAGCGTCTGTGTGGTTCATAGCCTCCATACCAAAAACAGAAGGGTTCATCTATGGGTTTATTCTCTAAAAACTGAATGAAATTTGACGCATAATCGGTAGCAGATATATGTGTTGTGGGAGCGTCCAATGTGAGATCATTCCATCTTTTTCCACATAATTCTCTCGCTTTTCCATCCTTTTTGCCAGCAACACCCGGTCCCCATGGCTTTCCGGTAAACCCAACGAAATAACCGTTCTGCTTCAATGCTTCAGGATAGGTCGTGAATGTCTCCGGGAAATATGCCCACATATTCGCAGCCTGCTCTAGTTGCCAGGAATTGCGGCCTGTTAAGAGACAAGCTCTTGAGGGAGCGCATTTGGCATTAGGGGTAAACGCATTGCGAAATAGCAATCCTTGATTTGCTACGCGATCAAAGGCAGGCGTCTGTATCCAACTACATGCCTCTCCCATATGTAAATAGGAAGCATCATCGGCAATGGCGATCAATATATTGGGAGACTTCTGAACATGGGCTTCTTCCTTAGTACACCCGAACAGACCTAGCGCAACACACAAGACAAAGAAAGAGTGACAGACGAGCTTGCTGGATTGTTGATTCATTTGATCTTCTTGTCAAGGATTAACTGCCTTCCTGCCTGAAAGAGGAATTTTTCAAAAAAAAAATAGCCACTCCAATCGTTCACAAGCAACATGATGGCCATATAGCAAAGACAGGCAAAGACAGGCAAAGACAGGCAAAGACAGGCAAAGACCTAAAATCTACAAGATCTCCTTCGAAGTCAACTTTTTTTTTATGCAATCCATTCGACAAAAAAGGAAGTCGGCAGGGACTTCACCCTTTTGGCCTCCTCACATTGAGAAGCACGGTCATTCTCAAAACTTCTGGTCTGAATCTCCCAGTATTTGGCCTATTCCTCCAACATGGAGAGCACAGTTTCCCAGACCTTTGTGTAGAAGCATATTCTAATCCACGAATCATGATTATTTCACATAGACATTTCGACCTGTTGGACAAAGTCATATTGGAAAGAGTTGTTTTCCAGCCTCCTTTCACATCCAACTCCAGCCTTCACGATGAGGCTTGCTTTCTCCATATCATCCATGGGCGTTCTCGATTGTACACTCCTACCTCCACCATGGAAGTCGATACGACCGACAGCCTGGTGATGAAGTGTGGAAGTTATCTGAACAAATGGTTCGGAAATGAAGGAAATGAACCCAATGAGGCAGTCCTGGTTCACTTACATCCAGATGTTCTGAAAGTCGTCTATGAAGATCAGATTCCTTCCTTGTTCACTTCTCCAAGACAGAAGAATCCAGTTCCTGTTGAGAAGGTCAAGTTGAATAATATGCTCAGTAATTATGTAAACAGCTTGCTGTTCTATTTTGACAACCCTTCACTGGTAACAGAGGACCTGATCAAGCTGAAGGTCAAAGAGATTATTCTTCTATTGATCAACACTGAAAACGCTCATCGTCTCAGTGATATTCTCGGAGACATGATCAATCCCAATCAATATAAATTCAAGGAAATCATACAAGAGCATCTTTATGATGATTTGCGGGTAGAGGATTTGGCGGTGCTTGCAGGATATAGTTTGTCATCTTTCAAACGGAAATTCAAAGAGGTGTTTGGGACCAGTCCCCTGAGGTATATCAAACAACAAAGGCTGGAAAAGGGACGAGAACTATTGACAGAAACCAATCTGAGAATCTCCGACATCGCCTATGATGTGGGCTTCAATGATCTGGGGCATTTTTCCAAATCATTCATTGCTGCTTATCAAAGCACCCCCTCGGCGTATAGAAGACAGTATTCTCCCACTGTCAAACGGGCAATTGCCTGAGACATCATTCACTGGATACGGCTGAATCTGAACTCAAAGATGCTCCCCCATTTCACTCCCTATCATCTAAAACAAATAAACAAATGGACTTCACACGTATTTTCACCGACTCTGAAGGGAATAGTCATTTTGAAACCATTCCCGTCCATATGGAAGCCAAAACAGACATTGGATTTTACTCCACACCAGAGGAAAAGATTAGTCGCATGTACTTCCAACATGCCTTGCCACATCACGAGTGGCCTTTTCATAGCGTAAAGGACAAGATTCAGTTGGTTTTTCTGAAAGGCATCATGGAATTTGAGGTGAGCAATGGAGAAAGAAAGCAATTTGGTCCTGGAGATGTCGTCCTGCTTGACGATCATTCAGGACAAGGACACAAGGGAAGAACCTGGGAGAACACAGCTACGGTTCTCGCCATTCACTTCAAGTAAAAGGCCGCTTTCCTCTCTGTTCTCTTCCTGAGCCAAATGTCCAAATAGTTGGCCTATTCTTACCAAGGCTAGAGGAATAGAAAGACGATCTTTGACTTGTTCAATCATTACAAATCTTACATTTTTATACAATGAAAATCACGAGAAAAATTATCATCGACAAATCCGCGACAGAGGTATGGGACGTTTTGGGACGAAATTTCGAACAGGCTGACCAGTGGATGGCTTCGGTTCCCAAATCTTACGCAAAAGTAGTTGGAACGACTGCTGAAGGTGCTCCACTTATCGGAAGAATTTGTGAGCTCTCACAAAAACCGAATGGCCCCATCGCAGATGAAACCATTACCCATTATGACGAGAGTCAGTTCGTCATGCATGTGAATGTCGTGCCTCGGAATGGCAATCTTCCTATTCAACAAAACAATGTTGTTATGTCAGTCAGGCCAATTGGAGATGCTCAAGCAGAAGTCAGTTGGGCATCGGATCTGGAATTAAAGCCTGTTGGCAAATTGCTTTATCCAATCGTAAAAGTAGGGGTGGCAAAATCGTTTGACGAGCTTCTCGAAGAGTTGAAGCACTTTGTTGAAACGGGAACTCCGCATCCAAGAAAAGTCGCCAAACTTGCCAAACTAGCTGCCTGATTTGCATACGCTCATTGGCTTATTTCATGGGTTGCATGTTTCGATCCCAGAAAAATGAACCATCATTCTATCCTTGCAGGATAGGGTGATGGTTCGATTGGATTAAGGGGGCACTCCTCTACCAGCCTATTCCCAGCATTTGGTTTGAGGAACTGTTTGGATCTCTTCTGACAGTAGGTCTACAATGGTGCTATCCGAGAGGTCTATGCACAAACGGCCTGAATTTCCCAATCATTGAGCTATTTCTCCAACAGATTCAATCCAGAAAGTCCGTGCTTTGGTGAATCAACCAATCATAAGCATTCCTCTCATGAAAAAAATCATAAAAAACACCGTGCTTGGCCTCACAGGCTTATTCGTTTTGTTGCTTGTTGCAGGCTCAATTGTAGGCTCCTCTGCCAATATTCATGTAGAAACCCACATCGATGCTCCGGCCGACAAAGCCTGGGACATTCTCGGTCGACAATTTGTAGGGATTGATACCTGGTCCTCTACTGTTGAATCCTCACGGGTTGCAACCCAGGCCGATTATTCCGTTGACATTGTCCCAGCCCGGAATGCCCCAGTTCCAGGAAGAGTAACTGTATCCAAGCTGGTGGAAGCCACCGAAATTTTGCTTGACTATTCGGATGAGCAAAGAGACTTTACTTTTGTTGCTACCGGATTACCTTCTTTTATGGTTACCTCCATGAAGAATCACAGTCAGATAGTGGCACATGGGATTGACAAAAGTGCTGTGGTATTTGACATAGAACTTGTATTTACCCGGCCTTTTTTCTTCATGAAATACGTGATGGCGAATCGTATGCAAAAGACCTTTGGCCTCCTTCAGGGAGAACTGAAGACCTATGCTGAAACAGGCAAAATCGCTGGGACACTGGCGCATTAATCCTTATCAAATCATTCCAACATCTTTGGATGCTGGAGAAAAACCTTAGGTTGCCAAACAAAGCATCAGTAGCAAGGGAGGATTTCCTCCGGGATTTCGCAACACGATGCCTGAGATTGATTCCCGACTAGATGAGATGGTCCCTGGCTTGGGAATCGTTCTCAATGGAAAGGCCTAATTATCCAGAACACATGTCTTAATTGAACAATTTGAGGGAGAAACAGTGCATATCTAGAATCATGAAGATGGCATCCCCAGAACAACACTCGACAATGGAACCTATCCGATCCAATTATTTTCACGCTGGTATGGTTTTGTGCTTACTTATTCTGATTGCTC
This sequence comes from Bacteroidota bacterium, assembly GCA_039029315.1. GTDB lineage: Bacteria > Bacteroidota > Bacteroidia > J057 > J057 > JBCCCJ01. Next base: position 16,027 of record JBCCGK010000052.1, read on the forward strand.
CATTTATGAGCCACAGTCAGCAAGCACAGGAATCTGAGCCAAATAGTCAGTTTTCTGAAGCAGATACACTTATCGTAACGGAAACAATTTCGGGACATTTTTTCCCAAGCAATGATGATGATTATTACATATTCGAGCTGCCCGGTAGAGGCATAGTCGATTTCCATGTCTCAGGTGTCCCTCCCAATGTTTTGGTCCGCGCAAAACTCTATAATCAGGAGTACCAGGAGTTGAATTATCAAAATGGAACCTTTGGAACTGATTTGTCCATGCGAACGCTTGTATGCCAAGGTGGCATCTACTATGCCCGTTTGTTTTCCCTGGAGCAAGCCGCCACCCTTCAATATCAGTTACGCATCCTCATTGATTCTGTAGAAGGGGAAGATTGTTTGCAGACAACAGCGATTGGGAATTCTTTGCATGAAGATTCCAAAGGATTGGAGCTGTTTCCCAATCCTGTAAGAGATCAGTTAGCAATTTCAGTTCCAAGAGAAATGGTCAATGCTAAGAGATTGTCTGCCAGCATCATCAACTCTTTGGGGCAAATTGAGGCCCAACAGTCTATGGATACATCTGAGGCCATCATTTCTGTTTCAGACCTTCCGTCTGGCGTGTATATTCTCCAGGTGTCCGGCGCAAAACATACCATGCTTCAGAGATTTATCAAGCGGAACTAAGAGCCTTAGCCTTGCTACAGATTTGCTCCTCAAAAGGAATTTGAGCCGAATTTCCCAATCATTGAGCTTTTTCTCCATACCATGAGCTCTGGGAATACCGATCTTTGACATGTTCAAAAACAGAAACCCCACTATTATTCGTAACACCCAACAATCCCTTCGATTATGTCCATGCAACAATCAATTCTTCTAAAAGTCATACTTGGTCTCGCTGGTCTTCTTATCCTGATTCCCGGCGCAATGGCCTTATTCAATCCCGTCGGATTCACCGCCAGAAATGGGGTAGATATTGCTGGCAACATTAGCTTGTTGAATGATTACAGAGCAACAGGAGGAATATTCCTCGGGAGTGGGATTGTCATTCTGTTGGGGATCATTCACTCCCGAATGACCTTCACCTCCACGGTTGTGGCGATCATGGCTCATCTGACAATTGCGTTTGGCAGATTGCTCTCTCTGGGAGCGGACGGCTCCCCAGCCAAAGGACTCATTGCTGCAATGATTGTCGAATTTGTCCTCGGACTGGCAGCCATATTTGCGATGGTGAAATACAGAGACAAATCCTAGAGACTATTTGGTCTATTCAGAAGTACATCAGGCATCAGAGAGTGAGATCATGTGTAATCTTATTACTCTGATGCATTTTCTTTATCCCAAAAGCGGTTCATCCATATGTTCAAAACACTTCTGCTATTTCTGCTGGGTCTGATTATCATTGCCTTCTTGGCTATCAACTATACTCCCCTGAGTTTCGTCTATACGTACTTTCTTCAATCTTCAAACAAGATGCAAGGACAGATTCAGCTCCTTCAACTGGATCATATCCAGTACTTTCTCTATTTGCCTCCTGACTACCAGGAAACTCCAGACACCCCTTATCCAGTCATCTATCACCTACATGGCGCGATGCCACTTCCCTGGGGAGTGGCGAAATCCATCATTCGCACAGATGTCATAGCAAGTGCCACTTTGCTGGAAAAGCTAGCTGAGGAGGGAAAAGCCGAGCCTAGTATCATTGTCGCTCCTTATGACGGAATGGGGACAAGCATGTGGTCCAATTCCTGGACAGGAGAGATCATGGGAGAGTCGGACTTGATCGACAAACTCATCCCATTTATAGAAACCACCTACCCCATTTCTCGCGACAGGGCAAAGACGACCTTACAAGGATTCTCAATGGGAGGTTTTGGTGCAATCAAAATCGGATTCAAATATCCTGAAAAGTTTGCAAAGATTATTTCATTTGATGGAGCCATCCATACCTGGCAGACCATCTCCAGCCGACGCAAAGGAATCACTGCTGCGATCTTCCAAAGCGAAGAGCGTTTCCTTCTCAACTCTCCCTGGGAACAAAGTCAGCGCTATACCGAGGTCAAAGAAAAGTTTCCCATTACCCTCTATGTGATAGAAGCCTGGGTGAAGGAATATAATAGAAACTTCCGAACTCATCTCGATTCGATTGGGCTGGATTTCACCTATATCGAGACAGATTGCCAACATGATATGGGATGTATGAGCAGCGTAGAGGAGGTCTCCATTGTATATGAGTTATAGGTCTATGTTTTTGACCGTTTTGTCCCAATGATTGGTCTTTTTCACCCAAAGAATCCTTGCCTCCTCCTCTACCTTTGAGGTATTCAATCACCATTAACCAACATTTGACATGGAACCTCAAACCCTCAACACATCCATTTCAGCTGACTTTCCTTTTGAGTCTCATTATCTGACAGTTCACGGAAGTCGCATCCATTATATTGACGAAGGAGAAGGTGATCCTATCCTTTTTCTTCATGGAAACCCCACCTCTTCTTATTTGTGGCGAAACATTGTGCCTCACCTGGTTGGGCAAGGAAGGTGTATCGCTCCAGATCTCATCGGCATGGGAAAATCAGACAAGCCAGCTCTAAATTATGGGTTCTTCGACACTTATGCCTACCTGGAAGCATTCATCGAAACATTGGGACTTCGTCATGTCACCCTGGTGTTGCATGATTGGGGTTCTGCCCTTGGCTTTCACTATGCCAACCTTCACCGGGACAATATCAAGGGAATCGTCTTTATGGAAAGCATGGTTCGTGGCTTCGAATGGAAGGTGATTCCTCCAGCAGTCAAGATTCAGTTTCGGCTCATGCGTACCCCTGGAATTGGTTGGCTGTTCGTAAATCTTGCCAATCTATTCATCAAGAAAATGTTGCCAGATATGATCAAACGGAAGCTGAGTACAGAAGAAATGGCCTATTATGCTGCCCCTTACCAAAGCATCAAAAGCAGAACACCTCTGAGGCGGTGGCCTGAAGATGTTCCTATCAGCGACACACCAAAAGATGTTGCAGAAGCCACGCGATCCTATAGCCAATGGCTACAAGAAACAGAGATTCCCAAACTCTATTTTTATGTCAGTCCTGGTGTGGCAAACAAGGCAGACACTATCACCTGGATCAAACAATCTTTCCCCAATCTAAGCAGCATATTTTTAGGAGAAGGTTTACACTTTATCCAGGAAGATTATCCGCATGAGATAGGAGTCGAGTTGTCCAAGTGGTATCGGAATCTTCAGTCCTCCCAACATGCTCACCAGCAAATTTCTGCCTAACAAGCTCAACCTGTCAATTATCGATTGTATCATCATTTCTTTTTCAATTCATCGCTATGTCATCTTCACTCAAACTCCCTCTTTGGCTCAATATCCTCACAGCTGTTTTCTTTTTATCCAATCTATTTGTCTTTGGCGGATTGGCCCTTTTTAGCCCATCAACGGCTTTTCCTGATGCAGGCCCAACCGCTGACTTTCCCATTCAGTTCTTTGCGATCAGGCATATTGCTTTTGCGGCTCCGTTGGGCTATGGTTTATTCAAACAAGATATCAAGATCCTCTGGGCATGTTTTCTCATGTTCATGGTGATGACAAGTCTTGATGTGGCCTTGCTTTTCCTGAACGGGTATTATATCCCGGTGATTGGAGATGTGCCCCTTTTGGCAAAAATTGTCCTGGCATTTGGCGGATTTATTGGGCCAGTTTTCCTTGCTTTGACTAAATTGACTTCTCTCAAACGTCACCTCAGCGAATCCTGACAATGGACATGCAATCATCCCCGGAAGAGATCTCAGTTGAGTTTCCCTTCGATTCGAACTACATCACTGTCATGGGCAGCACCATTCACTATATTGAAGAAGGAAGTGGAGATCCCGTGCTATTTCTCCATGGAAATCCAACCTCTTCCTATCTCTGGAGGAATATCATTCCGCACCTGAGTAAACATGCCAGATGTATTGCCCCGGATCTGATCGGGATGGGCCAATCTGCCAAGCCTGATCTGGCTTATGGGTTTCGAGATTCCTATGCCTATCTGGAAGCGTTTATTGAACAGATGAACCTCAAACATATCACCCTGGTAATTCACGATTGGGGATCAGGACTTGGATTCCACTATGCCAATACCCACCGAGACAATGTCAAAGGTATTGCCTTCATGGAAGCGATTTACCGCTTGTTGGATTGGGACACCCTCCCTCTCCGACTAAAGGTTGGGATGCGGATGATGCGAAATCCCCTGATTAATTGGTTGATGTTGGGGGTGGCGAATTTTTTCATCAGAAAAGTCCTGCCCAATGGCACAATACGGCAGCTCTCTCCAACAGAGAAGCAAGTCTATGCAAGCCCATTTCCCACAGTCACCAGCAGAAAACCTGTACGTGTATGGCCAACAGAAATCGCTCTGAAGGGATCGCCCCCATATACACATAAGGTCATCTCGGAGTATCACAAATGGCTTAAAGAAAGCGAGGTCCCCAAACTTTGTTTTCATGCGGACCCTGGTATGCTCATCCCCAAAGAAGAGGTTGCCTGGATCAAGGAACACTTCCCCAATACCACCTTGGTAGATATAGGGAAAGGGCTACATTTTGTTCAGGAAGACAATCCACATGCGATTGGAAGGGGATTGGCCAAGTGGTATCAGGCCCTTTGAGGGCGCACTTTAGCATGCTTTTTTTGACCATTTTCATCAAGAACCAACACATCATTCAGGTTTATTAATATGCGAAATCGACTATTCATACTGTGGCTTGTGGTATCGACATGCCTACCATTCTTACTCCCCGCTCAAAAACCAACAACACCAATGAAACCAGTAAGCGCTACAAACCAATGGATCATCGCTGACCTTGTCCAAAAATGGCAAGGGAACAAACAGTATATGCTGAACGTCCTCGAAGCCATGCCAGAAGAGCACTACGGATTTATCCCTGCTACTGGAATGATGAGTTTTCAAGAACAGGCTAGTCATGTTGCCAATGGATTTAATTTTCATTTACAGAAGCTCAACTATACTGCCCTCCCAGGAATTCGGGCGGACAACAAGGCAAGTATTCTGGCTTCTTATGAACAAATATTTGATGACATCATTGCTTTTATCCAGCAATATGACTCCGGGCAACTCTCTGATGAACAAAACACCTGGTTTGGCACAACAACCAATAATCGTCTGCTATACCTATTGGACAATCATCTGGCCCATCATCGGGGACAATTGATCATCTATCTTCGCCTCAAAGGTATCAAAGCACCTGCCTATATCGGCTGGTAGGTCAGTCGCTCCCCTCTTGAGATAGCTGTCTGGCAACAACAGAGATACAATCAACTCCTTGACTGTACAACTTGTTTGCTTGCCTTAGCTCATCGGAGATACACAATCCCAGAGCAACCTCTGAATTGGTATGGCATTCAAAGCCCAATGATTGGGACTTTGAGTATAGGGGGTCAGTTGGACGTATTCGATCCAGGCATTGGGCCATAGGGCAGTGGAGGCGATTCTTCAAAAATCTTCTTCCCTGCCCCGGTACAAGCTGCCAATGAAGTTTTGGGCAGGGAAATGATGCCCTCCCCTTTCCCCTCCGTGCGAATGGTCAGGTCCTGGACTCGTTCTCCCCAGACCTCTACTCTCCCGGCAAAGGCTGGAAGAGAGACCTCATCTGGAAGATGATAAGGAACCTCAGGCTTGTCGAGGCCCGAAGCATCGATCTCTCCTCTTCCCAGGAGTTGAGGACTAAGTAAAAAGATGATGCCGCCATCTCCAGATTCACCCAGCCCCTCAACGGTCATTCTCGCTCCCTGACTCACGGTGATGAGGCTATCGGCAGCAATGGCAATCACCCCTCCGGTTTTGCCATTCCAGTCGGCAGAGCGAAGTTCGCCTCCTGCTTTGATGCGAAGGGTATGATACTGGGGAATTCTGATCACCTGACTTGTCGCCCGCTCATAAGCAAATCTCAGGGCTTGCTGAAGTTCCAACTCCCCACATACCGCGGAGGCTACCCTGACAAACTCATATTGAATAGAATCTGCAAATGCACGATTCTGTTTGGTTTCTCTTTGTAGGATTAACAACAAGTCTCCTGCTTTCCAGTCATATTGAGACACAGACATATGCGTAGAACCCGCAGTGGGATTGGTAATCAGCTCTGCATAAGCGTTGACCACAGTCCCCTTTCTGGCAATCACAATTCTTCCATCCTGTCCATTGATCTGCAGATGATCCAATGTCCCCACATGATCGTAAGATATGTTCACGAACAAAACAGCTGCAACAAGTACTCGCCACACCCATTTTTTTTCTGGCTTCAATCGGATATTCAGGCTTGGAGAATGGCCTAGAGGAGAAGTGTAGACGGTTTCTGTCATAAAACAGGTATCAGAATTTTATTTTCCATACAAAAATTATCCATATATATAATTTTTCCCAAAACAAAGACAACCTATTCATTACACATCTATCTCTTAGGTAAAGGAAAAATGGAAGAAAAAAAATTGTGTAGCACGACGCCCATTTTCTTAATTTTGGCTGAACAAAATTGATTGAAGACTCGGTGAAATGGAAAATAATCTGACTCCCGCACGAATTGTTCAAGAATTGGACAAATACATCATCGGACAAGCAGACGCAAAAAAGGCTGTCGCCATTGCCCTGCGAAACCGTTGGAGGCGATTGAATGTAGAGGAGGATTTCAGGAAGGAAATCATCCCCAATAACATCATGATGATCGGCCCTACCGGTGTAGGAAAAACCGAGATTGCCCGCAGGTTGGCCCAACTTGCCCAAGCCCCCTTTGTGAAGGTAGAAGCCTCCAAATTTACGGAGGTTGGCTATGTAGGCAGAGATGTGGAGAGCATGGTTCGGGATTTGGTAGAGCAGGCCGTCAATATGGTTCGGGAAGAACAAAAAGAGAAAGTCAAAACCCTGGCCAGAGAGAATGCCAATGAGCAGATTCTGGATATCCTGATTCCTCCTGTTCGACAGCGAAATCAAAATCGAAACATCATTGGTATTGTGAATGACTCTGAGGAAGGGGAAAGCAATGCTTATTCAGATGAAGAATTGAATGAGCGGACGCGAGACAAATTCAGGGAAAAACTCAAAAACGGGGAACTGGAAGATCGCAAGATCGAAGTAGAGGTGACGGTACCTTCTCATAATGTGCAAGTAGTCGGTCCGATGGGCATGGACGGCATGGATGGGATACAGGACATGCTGAGCAATATGATTCCCAAGAAGAAGAAAAAGCGGAAGCTGACCGTTGCAGAAGCCAGAGAACACTTCACAGAGGAGGAGGCTGCCAGACTGATAGACATGGACAATGTGACCAAGGAGGCTATTGAACGGGCAGGAAATAGCGGCATCATTTTTATAGATGAGGTAGACAAAATTGCTGTTTCCAGCACCAATCGAGGTGGGCCTGATGTCTCCAGAGAAGGTGTTCAGCGCGACCTTCTCCCTATTGTTGAGGGATCTGTTGTCAATACCAAACATGGGAGTATCAATACAGACCATATCCTCTTCGTAGCGGCTGGAGCCTTTCATGTTGCAAAACCTGCTGATCTGATCCCGGAACTTCAAGGACGATTCCCTATACGTGTTGAGTTGAATTCACTCACGCAGGAGGATTTTGTCAAGATTCTCACCCAACCCCGCAACGCCTTGACCAAACAATACCAGGCCCTTCTTAACAGTGAGGAGGTGAGTCTGATCTTTGAGTCAGATGCGATTGATATCATCGCCGAAATGGCCTTTCATGTCAATCAGGAAATTGAGAATATTGGTGCGAGGAGATTGCACACCATCATGAGCAATCTGTTGAATGACATCCTTTTTGAAGTTCCAGATATCACACGTGATACCCATTTTGTCATTGATCGAGCCTTTGTAGAAAAAACACTTGGCGACATGGTCCAGAAAAAAGACCTGAGCCAATATATCCTCTAAATGTGGCCAACCACCATCATGAGATTCGCTTTCAACGATTTGAAGACAGCTCAGAGCTTGAAGCTTTTGAAGCAGAGTTATTGGCGCATGCCTTGACGGCTGCCAAACAAGCCTATGCACCCTTCTCTCGCTTCCATGTTGGCTGTGCAGTACGATTGGCAGATGCATCTATTGTCCTGGGCAACAATCAGGAAAACCGGGCATTCCCCTCGGGTCTTTGCGCCGAACGAACAGCCCTCTTCCATTTGGGAAGTATCGGCAAAGGACATCTCGTCCGTACCATCGCTATTCGGGCATATAGTGAGAAAAAGGACATTCCAGTGCCAGTCACCCCTTGTGGGGCTTGTCGACAGGTGATGGTCGAATACGAACAATTAGGAGGCAACCCATGGGTAGTCCTGATGCAGGGAAGCAGCGGACACATTCTCAGGGTCACAGGAGTTCAGAGTTCCTTACTGCCGTTTGGGTTTGATATCGATTTTGAATAGATCCTGGAGATTCTTGTCTACTCCATAATGCTGTTGTACTGAGACATATTCTTTGGATTCACATCCTGCATAATGGCCAGGAATTCCTTTTTGTCATTGACAAAGGCATTCTTGAAGACCTTGACCAGTTCATCATCCTTGGTGTCAAAAAAGAGGACGGTCAATCGCAAAAGTGGATTGGTTCGGTTGAGGCGCTGCATTTCCCGCATGGTATCCATCATGGCTCTGCGGGCTTGATCGGGCTTGGATTCCATTTGATCAAGGCCCTGGCGATGGTATTTGTACAAGACTGTATGAAAGCCTTTGTATCGACTATTGAGAAGATTTTCGATCAACCAATATCTATTCCGATTCCCTGTCCCCTCATTGGCATTCCACCCTTGTTCATTCGAGGCGCTGGTAGCCAGATTGACAATCTCCTGTGCTTTCTGGAAGAATGGCACTCCACCATTGGGTGAATAGGTAGCATAATCAAACCCCAGAATGACATAGGCGTAATAATTCAGGAGGGCTGTGAGATTATCATTATACGTATTCTCAACAAAAGTCATTTGTTGAAAAGGGACATATCGAAAGCTGAATTTGTTGTCTGCCACCAACACAGAAACTGTTTCATAGGTCGCATTATATGTCGGGCGATATACTTGCAGATTCAGATTGCAAACAAAATAATCAGGTGAAGGTCTGCTGGTAACGATGATCTGCATATTGCACCGAATCCTTTCCTCTCCCTGGAATTCATCATTGGTCCACTTGTTGAAATTCATGTAACGGGAAAGGTTCTCCCGCATATCGTCAAATACGGTTCGATCACTTTGAATTCGACTGGCATCTATGCTCACATTACAGAGGAGTTCCTGTGCCAATCCACTGGTAGGGAGGATCATGACTGACAATAGCAGTACACAGCTGCTCAAAGAGATAAAAGATGTGATGATTCGGTTCATATCAACAAGTTATATACTGACCTGATTGCTTGCTACCCAAAAATAATTCTCCCTCCTTCTTGACTACTCATCCTGATTGTCTCTCTATTCCTGCAACAATCTTTTGAAAGATATCCTTTGCAACCTCTTTTTTGGGTTTCAGTGGAAATTGCGCAATGCCTCCTTGTCGATCCAGAATACTGACTTTATTGGTCTCGTGGCCAAATCCTGCTCCTGGATCCCGGAGGGAATTTAAAACTACAAAATCCAGATTCTTTGAAACGAGTTTATTTTTGGCATTCTCTAACTCATTTTGAGTTTCCATAGCAAAGCCCACCAATGTCTGGTCAGGTTTTTTGATTTTTCCAACAGATTTCAGGATATCCTTGGTTCGCTTGAGTGCAATCGCCATGTCCCCTTCTTTCTTTTTCATCTTTTCAGTTGCTACCTCTTCCGGAGTATAATCAGAGACAGCTGCCGCCATAATCACGATGTCCATACGATCGACACATTCATGAACAGCCTCATACATCTCCTGGGCAGAAACGACCTTGACTTTTTGGACCTGGGAAGGTGTCGACAGAGAAGTAGGACCAGAAACCAATACGACTTCTGCTCCCAACTGAGCGGCTACTTCAGCCAGGGCATATCCCATTTTGCCAGAGGAGTGATTACTCAGAAAACGAACAGGATCAATGGCCTCACGGGTGGGTCCAGCAGTAATCAGGACTTTCTTGCCACGAAGGGGTCGATCTAGCAGACGTTGTTGAATGTGCGCAAAGATCTCTTCCGGTTCCAACAGTCTACCAGGTCCTTCCAGACCACTGGCCAGGAAACCCGTTCCGCTGGGGAGCACTTCGACTCCATCTTGAGATAGTTGTTGGAGATTGGCCGCTGTTCGAGGATGCAAAAACATATCTACATCCATCGCTGGTGCGACCATCACCGGACATCTGGCAGCCAGATATACTGCAGTCAGGGCATTGTCACATAATCCATGAGCGAATTTGGCCAGGGTATGAGCGGTAGCTGGGGCAACGACCATCAGATCTGCCCAGGTGCCCAACTCCACATGTTGAGACCACTCTTCCTCCCACAAGCCAGAAAAGACAGAATGGCCGGAGAGAGAGCTGAATGTGAGTTCTCCGACAAACTCATCGACAGAAGCGGTCGTGACGACACGCACGTCTGCTCCAGCTTTTTTGAGCAGACGCAAAAGATATACGGCTTTGTAGGCAGCGATACTACCTGTCACGCCTAAAATGATTTTTGCTTGATCTAACATTCAAGAAGGACGAACCTGACTTACAAGGCCCCTTCGTGTGGATCGCGGTAGTATACCTTGTCATCAAAGAATTCTTCCAAAGATACCTGCGTACTTTTGGGCTTACGCTCGTAATGACGACTAATTTCGATCTGCTCCTTATTCTCCATAACTTCCTCAAGGTTGTCATAGGCAGGGGCAAATTCTGCAAGCTTGGCTGTCAGTTCATCTTTGACATCCAGGGTCAGTTGATTGGCACGCTTGCTGACGATTACCAGACTTTTATACAGATTTCCGGCCTTGTCTCCCAAAGCACGAACATCTACAGGAAGGAATTTTCTATCTTTCATATATATTTATTGAGTCGGTTTTCAAATGAATTATTTGGCATTTTCGTCCGCCAGGATTTTGCCTAAACTCCTTTTGGCTTTCACAAAGAGGTTTTCGGCTTCTTTGAGGTATACAGAGCTTGGATATTTGTCAATCAGCTTCTGGTACAAATCCAGGGCATCCAGATAGCGGTTTTTTCGTTTGGCAGCAATACTGACATCAGACAGGAGAACTGCCGATTTGAACCACAAAAACTGTGCTTCCTCTCGATATCTTGAATCGGGAAATTCCTGAATCATCACATCGAAGGCTGTAACGGCAGCACGATAATTCTGAATTTTATAATACAATTTAGCAGTTTCAAATTCCTTTTGGGCTTTTCTTTCCCGAAGTTCTGTCATCAACTTCTCAGATTCAGCGACCTTGTCATGTCTGGGAAATTTGTTGACAAACAATTGAAAGTCCGAAATCGCTTTGTCTGTAAATGCCTGATCCAAATAATAGGGAGCAGATTCGAGATAGTTGCAATAAGCAAGCATGTAGGTACATTCTGCCGTGAGATCATCATTGGGATAGAGTTGCACATATTGCTGAAAAAAATGTCCGGCAACTACATACAGGCCAAAGTGATATTTGCTATAAGCGTAGTGATATAAAATGGTCTTCGCTCTGTCTGTTCCTCGATAGGCAGGTCGAAGATCTTCAAACAGATAGGCTGCCTTCTCATAATCTCCCCGATGGTAGAAATAAAAAGCAGCTGAATCTTTTTGGGAGATTGATCCCTTCCGTGTCCAGTTATTGTACTTTTTGTACTCCTTAGAACAAGACTGCAGACTCAAAGCTGCAATCAGTACACTCAGACAAATGATCAAGCAATTTTTCATGAGGGGCAAAGTTACAAAATCCTTGGGAATTCAATACGCATAAAAAAAGTGTATTTTTGTGCGACTTTTTGTGCAATTCTTTGGAAAGAATACAACTTTCAGACGAAGGACTGACACTTTTGGTTGCAAGGATAGTCATATGAAGATCATCGACAAATACATTTTGCGGCAATTTCTGATCACCTTTTTCTTTATTCAGGGTGCCTTTATTGCTATCTGCATGATTGTGGATGTGGTCGAAAAGATGGATGATTTTCTAGAAAAAAAGCCCCCTATTCCTGAAGTCATCTTCGATTACTATCTCAATTTCATGCCCTATTGGGGCTTGTTGTTGATGCCCTTGTGTGTGTTTCTGGCTGTGATTTTTTTCACCTCTCGCATGGCTGCACGCACAGAATTGATTCCTATTCTGAGTGTGGGGGTGAGTTTTTATCGCCTGATGGTCCCCTATATCATGGTGGGGATACTCCTGGCAGGCATGTCTTTTGGGTTCAAGGCATATATATTGCCGCAGTCCACCGATACTCGGGTCGAATTTGAGTACAAATATTTTCGTAAGCGACGAATCTCCTCCCACAAACACATCCACAAAAAGGTCGCTCATGACACCTTCGTCTATATCAGTTATTATAACGAAAAGCGGAAAGAGGGGCATACATTCGCACTGGAGCGACTCGAAGATGGAGAAATCGTCTCCAAAATTCAGGCAAGAAAAATCGTATGGGTGGATACCAGTGAATCCTGGCTCCTCAAAACCGTATCGGTGCGGAACATCGATGAACGAAAAAAAGAACGGCTTGAGAAATTCAAGGAAATTGATACGACTTTTATTCTCACGCCTGACGATTTGTATATCAAGGAACAATGGGCAGAAACCATGACTTTGCCTGCCTTGAACAACTATATCCGCCTGGAGGAAATGCGTGGCTCTGACATTCTGAAAGAATTGTATGTGGAGCGAATGCGTCGCTTTTCTGATCCTGTTGCTCTGATTATTCTGACCTTGATGGGCTATGCTCTCTCCAGCAAAAAATCCAGAGGTGGGGTTGCCTTGCGGATTGGAATCGGTTTGATTCTGGCCTTTCTCTACATTGCATTGCTCTTCGTGGGGACAGCGATTTTTGGCGAAACCTTTGTCTGGGTGCCCAATGGGATCTTCCTGGGCATTGCGATTTTGTTGCTGTGGCGTGCGCCGAAGTGATCCCATAGCTTTCCGGGTTTTACTGGTATAAAGAATCGATATTTGGTCAAAAAGGGTGTGATTCCCTTTTTGTCAGAGAATAGTTTCCATCCAATCCTTGTGAACCGAGCAGAGCTGTCCTACATAGGAGGTGCATCCGCAGGAATGAGGTGATGTGGGGATGGCCTGGCGGGGCGTGAGCTGTCTGAAGGGGATCGTCCGGGGCTGTGTGGGGAGAATGGAGGGGAGGACCGAGCGATAGCGAGCCCGCAAGACAGCGACAGTCCCGTGATCTGTGATAGATCACGGGACTGTCACGCCCAAATAATGAGAAGATTAAGAAACTGTCTTGATTTCTCTTTTCCCTAAGAAAATTTGGCTTTTGGGAACCTGAGTGCGTCATTTTTTCTCGAAATACCTCGGTATTCCTCAAAAAAATTCCTTCTCAGAACCCAAAAATCTTGCTTTCTTCAGACAAAAACCAAAATCAAGACAGTTTCTAAACGTTCAATTCTTCCAACAATTCGTCAAAGCGTTCCTGGGTCATTTTTCGGAATTTGGCTTTGATCTTGATTTTGTCGAGGTCCTTGGTTTTTTTCTTTTTGCGATTCTTTTTGGGCTTTTTCTGTTTGAGCAGATCTCGCGGAATGAACGAGCGCTTGACCAACCACGGATTGCCCCTATCATCATACTGAATGGCTACCAGTACGAGTTTGGTTTTGGGATCGAGGTATTTGATTTTGTTGGCGAGATATAGTCTTCGGCTTTCTTTCTTGAAGGGGATATAGGTCTTCACCACTTCACCAACAAGCATCACAGAGGTTGTTTTTTCCCATCGAGGGCCTTTGAGTTTGACCTGTATGTTCATGCCGATATCTTCGGGATCTGTGTCCTGAGAATGCCATAATGGTCTGGCAACTGCATATTTTCCAGGCTTTGGGACATCAAATACATAGGATTTTGCCCGGCCTCTGTATTTGACATTGCCTTCTTCTCCCCTTGCTGGTGCCCATGCCTTGACGGCGCCGAATCCAGGGTCTCCTTCATCTCCGACAGCACGCCCCTTTTTGGCTTTGCTTCTTCTGGCACCGCCACGTCCTCCTCCGCTGCCAGAATACACTGCCATGTCCTGATCTCTTCTTGTGGCTGGCAATTCAATCGTAAAGGCTTTTTCCTTGTCTATCTTTGCCACACGGCGTCCTGCTCTTGCGGTAAAGGACATCATCCCTGCTGCCTCCAAAGGTCCATCTTTGGATACGGTAGGCATTGTATTGAGGATCATTTGCTTGCGGTCAAACAACTCCTTGACCTCCATGGTGATCTCAGGTTCGTCGGTGAGGAAGGTCTCGGGCTGCACCGTCAGCTTGATGCCACGTGGCGAAATAACGACGGTCCGATGCTTGGGGTTGAGCAGAAAGGGATTGTAGTTGCAGTAGATGGTGTCGGTGATCGTTCTGTCGATCATCGCTTCAGCTGCTGCTGCCGCTGCGGCTGCGGCAATGGCGGCTGAGTCCTCTGGATATTCTGGCAACACTACCTCATTGGAATACACCACGGCAATGTCTGCCCGACGATTCATACGTCGTCCCGCATAGGTATCATTGTTGGTTACGGGCTTGGTAGTGCCTAGCCCCTCGTAGGTGATCCGCTCCAGGTCGATGCCTTGCTCCCTCAGGTAGAGGGCAATCACGCGGGCACGCTCTCTGGAAAGATCCAGGTTATAGGTATCGTTGCCTATGCTATCGGTATGTCCGAAGATTTCGACATAATAGGCAGGGAATGTGGTAAACACTCCGATCAGAGAATCCAGTTGTTGTTTGTAATCGTCTTTCAGCGTATGGCTGTCAAATGCAAAAAAGACCGTATCAATTGCAAAGCCCTGAGCATAGGTTGCCCCTGCGGGTAGCAATAAGGCGATCAGCAGGTATAGCTTTTTCATTGTCTAGTTCTGTTAACAGATAGGGATAGTTTGTTCAAGTCTTCGAATATAGAGAAAAATTCGAAGGAGGGAAAAAACATCATAGATAGTACGCACAATTGGACGCAAATGGTTGGATGTAACAACTGGTAGAAAGAGGAAAGTTGTAAATGCAAAAAAAATCTCTCAATTTTGCAGACATGCAAGCCTATACCTGGTTTTATTCGCTCGCCACCCCCCTGACTGCTTCTGAAGAGGCAGCTCTCACGGCTGATTTCGCTGCTTTTACCCAGCAGTGGCAATCACACGGTACTCCTGTGAACGGATTGATTCAGGTAAAATATAAACGGTTTGTGATTGCCCAAGCCAATCCCACGACTTCCCGCCCCTCTGGTTGCTCTATTGACAGCCTCAAACGTGGGATTGAGCAAATTCTGAGTCAGCATCAACTTCCCTGGCTGGACGCAGCTTATGTGTTTTTCAGGAAAGATACTGATGAAATTGAAGCTGTCCACTTCAAAGAAATTGCTTCTCTGGTTCAAACGGGTGTTCTCAAGGCAGAAACCACTGTCTTTGATCATTCCTTGAGCCATAGTGATGATCTCGACAAGTGGGAAGTTCCCTTGAAACAAACCTGGATAAAACGGCACCTGAACTAGGATCACTGATTGGGATTCGTCTTAGCCCTCAACATGCCATAATCCCTCCAGTGAATCCAAAGGATTTGCAGGCCAGCTTTGTGTCTCCCTTTTCCTCTAATAACTCACTTTATAACCAATCACTTCAAAACTTTAATTATCAATTCCTCATGGAATCTCAGTCAACAACCCCAGGAGTGGTCCTGTCTGATGACACCTATCAGATTCAGGGCCTGGATGTACTAGACATTTGTCAGGAGTATGGAACCCCTCTCTTCGTGTATGATGCGGATACGATTCGACTCAAATACAAACAGATGGTCCAGGCGTTTAGTGGATTGAACTGCAAGATCAAATACCCTGCAAAAGCATTGTCCAATATCAACATCCTCAAACTTCTGAAACAGTTAGGCTCTGGGCTGGATACTGTGTCGATTCAGGAGGTTCATTTGGGATTGAAGGCTGGTTTCGCTCCCGAAGAGATCATTTTCACGCCCAATTGTGTCTCTTTTGAGGAAATTCAGAAGGCGGTCGATCTCGGCGTGGTCATCAATATTGACAACATCTCTATTCTGGAGCAGTTTGGGAATGCCTATGGAGACTCTGTTCCCTGCTGCATCCGATTCAATCCTCACATATATGCTGGAGGCAATTCCAAAATACAGGTGGGACATATCGACTCCAAGTTCGGCATTTCGGTCTATCAACGACGTCATGTAGAGCGTGTGATCAAGACTGAAAACATCCGAGTAATTGGCTTGCATGTGCATACGGGATCAGATATTCTGGACGCAAGATCCTACCTTCAGAGTGCCAATATCATGTTTGACATTGCCTTGGGATTTGAAGGACTGGAATTCATCGATTTTGGCAGTGGGTTCAAAGTTCCCTACAAGCAGGATGACAACCATACAGATATCGAAGAGGTGGGTATACAACTTCGCCAGGCATATGCAGACTTCTGCACGGCCTATGGCAAGGAGGTAGAACTCTGGTTTGAACCGGGCAAGTATATGGTGAGTGAATCGGGTTTCTTCTTCATGCGAGCCAATGTGATCAAGCCAACGCCCTCTACTGTATTCGTTGGGGTAGATTCAGGATTGAATCACTTCATTCGCCCAATGATGTATGGCAGCTATCATCAAATCTTCAATGCATCCAATTCTTCTGGCACCAAGCGAATCTATACGGTCGTCGGCTATATCTGTGAAACAGACACTTTTGGATGGGATCGCAAAATGAATGAAGTACGAGAAGGGGATATTCTTTGCCTCAGAAATGCGGGCGCTTATGGGTATTCGATGAGTTCCAACTACAACTCCCGATATCGTCCAGCAGAGGTTCTGGTGACGAATGGGCAGGCGCATCTTATTCGAGAGCGAGAAACCTTGGAGGATCTTTTGCGTGGTCAACTCATCATTTCTGATGAAGAGCTTGGCAAAGGGCCTCAACCTACACATCAAAATGGCCTTACTGAAGATGTCGGCGTGCAGCCAGAGACGGCTAGTCAGAATGGTCTGGGAACTGTCTAAATACCTTGTTATTTAGAAGAAATACTGCAACTCATTGGCGTTGGTTGATTCCTTTGAATGAGGAGTCAGCCAATGTTTGAGGGTATCGATGACTTCCATCATCAGTTGTTTGAAAGAAGAAGGTGAAGAGGGATGTACGAGCATAATGGCTAGTGGTTCTGTGTTCATTTGTGGACGTTTCATTGGGGCGAATATTGTACCTTTGGGACGATCAAAAAAGAAAAAGTCACACCCTCATCTTCTCTGTATCTTTTCGCCTATACGTTCATCCTGAAATTTTCGTCTATGCAAGCTCGCATTATTCGGCCAGATCCCGCTACTGAATTCTTCACTGAGGAACGGTGTCATATCCTCGAATGCCTCAATGCCCCGGACTCGCCTTTCTCGATCGCGCAAGCCCGGGTAGAGCCAGGAGTGATCACGGCTCTCCATGCGCTTCGGGGAGTAGATGAGGTCTACTACCTCTTGACTGGAACGGGAGAGATGGAAGTCGGCAACACGCTCAAGGCGTCTGTTGGTCCGGGAGATGTGGTGTGTATTCCTGCGGGTGTGTCGCAGCGAATTCGGAATACTGGAATGACTGACTTGGTGTTTTTGTGTGTCTGTACGCCTCGATTTGAGGTGGCGTGTTATGAGGACCTAGAGTGAAGGCGGAAAGGATGCTGGGTCATCTACTTTTCTCTCGCTCCTCAATACGATCAATCAGTTTGATCAAGGATTTTTTGACTTCCGTGGCTGATCGTTGGGCTTCCTGACCAGGGAGGATGCCACTTTCTTTTTCTTGCTGTAAGTCATTCCACCTACTTGCAAGCAGGGTGATTTCGTTTCTGATATCTTTGAGTTGGTGGCTGCTTGCATAGCTGCGGATGGCTTCAATGACTATTTTGATTTTGTTTTCGGCAATTTGATCCCGCCAGGTGTCAGTCAGTTTTTTACGTGCCAGCTTGCCTGCAAGATGATGGAGTTGTGAGATGGTGTGGGTCAGGGAACGGAGATAGACATGCGGGTCAGAGGCATCTGCTGGTATGTCGAGTTGCTGTGGAAGCTTCCTGGTTTCCCTGGCAAGTGTGTCCATGTCAAGCTGGACCGTTTTCTGAAAAGTTTGTAGCTGTTTGAGGTGTTGATCTTTTTGAATAATGTCTTCTTTCAGATGCCTGATTCTTTCTTTTTGTTCGCGAAGGGCCTGCCTCGATGCCTCAGGATCTTCTTTCTTTAAGGTCTGCTTCTCATTGACCAGATTCTGAATTTCTGCGCTCAGTTCTTTTATGCGAAGCTGGCTCGCCTGATGTTCTTTTTCCAGCTTTTGTCGGGTCGATTTTTCCTGATTGTAGGCATCTTCCAACAGAGACAGTTTCAGTTTCAGCTTGTTCTCCTCGCTTCCTTCTTCTTTTGAATCTGAAGCTATTTTCTGAGCGGTCTCATTCTTATTTGTTTTTGTTGGTATCATTCTCCGAAACCGCAGGAGAAAGTCTTTGAGTTTATTTACAGAAAACAGGAGTACATATTTAATCTGGTTTGGCAAGGGCTTTTCCTCTCTATACTTTTTGGAGAAATACCGTGGTTTGACGATGGAAAAATACACCAATATGAGACCAACAAACATCCCTATGCCAAGAGCGAGCGGGAGGTGAGTAAGTATATCGGACACGCTTACCTTTGCATCGTCGATTTGTTTCCGGGAGTAATGGATCAGAGGAGAGGCTGCTTCATGATCTTCGAGGATACGGGTTTCGGCCTTTGTCAAAGCTTTTGTGACGCTGTCTATGTACTGTCTTACTTCAGGGCTTTCTGCATTCAGATCCCATTGCTTCCGCTGGAATAGTGAACTCTCTACAAAAAACTTTGCTGAATCTACGATAGCAGACTGTTGGTTCAGATCTTTCTCCAATGAAGCCCAATCCCATTTTTGGGCTCTAAAAAAGGGGCGGGAGTCACAGCTTTGACGAATACTTCTGATCTTTTCAAGGGAGTTCGCCATTTTCTCTGACCATCTGTTGCCATCCACCAATCCTTTTTCAGCTTCCTGATAGACAGTTGATAAGAGAACTTGAAATTCAAGCGGTGTAGTGGCTGTCGTATATTCTGATTTCCAGCTTTCTACTCCTTTTTCGACGATCGGAAGCAAGACCTGATTTCGAAAGCGCAGGTAATCTGAACCGGATTGGGTCTTGGGTCGGGCAGCAGAATTGCCTCTCCCATCATGCCCCCAACACGCCTCAAAGAAGAGAAGTAATTGATGGCCGAAATTGGCATGATCCAGTTCCTTCCGCAGGCGCATTTTTTCCTGATCCAGTCGATCACCCCAATCCCTAACTCCTCCTTCTCTGGGAAGCAAGGGCATATAATCCCTGGGATTAGTCATGCCGTAATTATAGATACAATCCTCACAAGAAAATTCATCCTTCTCATGGAACTTCTTAGGCATCGGCAGGAGGTAATCCAGTGTCCGACATGCCATTTCATCACAAATTTTTGTGAAGTCTCTCCTCAAGCTTGTCTGTTCCTGTCCCAGGGTGGTAAATGGAGACAGCATTCCCAACACAAGCAGTCCCCAAACAATTTGTCTGAATTTCAACATGAAAGGTGGATCATATGACTAGCATCTGGCCAAAGATAATAAGTTTCTTCACATAAGGTGTGACCTTCTCCACTTCTCCTCCGTCTCAATTGCAAACGGTCCACATTCAAACAACCCACGATTTATTTTTCACCCTTTTCTCTACAGCAATGAAACGTACACTCACACTGATTTTTTCTCTGGTCTTTGCTCTGACCCTGGTCCAAGCTCAACAATCACAGGAAATCGTAGAAGGTAGTTTCCCTTTCCACAAAAAAATGGCAAGCAAAGCCAATGGTCTCGCCATCATCATTCAGGGCAAGCCCACTGATGTTGAGGAGGTCATGGAGCGCGTATTCAGAGCCGAACTTCAGTCTGGCAAGCTCAAAAGCATGAAACAAGGCGTGATGGGTATGGAGAGCGCACGGATTGCCCGTATGTCAGAACGGACACTGGATTATTTTTACAAAGTAGAAGGAACCTCCAATACACTCGACGGTCCTACCAAAGTGAGTCTCTTCCTCTCTGCTGGCAACAACAACTTTCTGGATTCTGACAAATATCCCGAAGAAATGGCAGCAGCAAAAAGAATGTTGAAGGAATTGCAAAGCAAGGTAGAAGGATATGAGTTGGAATTGGCCATCGCAGCACAGGAAGCAGCGGTCAAAGCTGCCTTGAAAGAGCAAGCTGATTATATCAAAGAGCGTGATGAATTGCTCAAAAAGCAAGAAAGCCTGGAACGAGAGGAACAAAACATCATCAAGAAACAGGCAGAACTCGAGCAGCGGTTGGCACAGGTGAAAGCTGATCAACTCAGTACACAGGAAGATATCTCTACCTATGCTGAGAGGCAGACGATCTACATCCAGCGAGTCGAAAAGGAAAAGAAAGATTTGGCTGACTTGAAAGCCAAACAAAGTCCTGCCAGTATTATCAGCACAAACAACAGGTAGTCCAAAATTGCAATTGTACATATGGTGGGGACCCGGCATCCAGGGTCCCTTTTGCTGTGACTGCCATGTGTCATCTCTTCAAGATTGACTTGAGCATATTCTGAACCAGGGCTTCTTCCCAGGCATAAGAGGAAGGATCGTGCTCAGGGGGAGAAGTCTTCCAGGCATCCAGGTGCTGAAGCAGCTCATCTGCATCCATTGTCTTTTCCCATCCAATTCCCAGCCGATGTTCCGCATCAAAGGTCTTCCAGACAGGATTCGGGGAATACAATAGTGGCTTGTCAGCGGCCATATACTCATAAAACTTTGTTGGGATTTTGTCTTGAATATGAGGCAACAGATGGTAGAGTCCCATCCCCATCTCACAGTGGCGAATGAGGTGCAGGATATCGGCATAAGGAACATATTGCCGCCCACCTACCACATGAATCCGGGATGAATATGAACTTGCCTGAATGCGTTCTTGTAAGTCCTCCAACAAATCGCCTTGATGCGTATGGCCAGCAATCACCAACTCAAATGGCCGAAGGGCCGTCAGGCTTTCCCAGATCTCGATGGCTTCAAACAGGCCCCATTCTTTGGCAATGGTACCGGAATAAAGCAGATAGGGATGTTCTGGAAGGGACAGCGAGATGTCGCTGTTACTCGCCGCTGCCTGAAAAGTATTGGGCAGGACAAACACATTCTTCGCCCCAAGCATATTGTCATAACAGGTTTCGGCATAACTTACAGCGTCTACCCATCGCATCGCCAGACGTTCCCAGCTTCGAATCAGTCTCGCTAGTGGATGTCTCAACCAGCGAGGATAATGACGCCCTCCCCGAATATTGGCAGCATAGTCTTCATGGACATCATAAATGATCCTGGCTTTTAGAAATATCTTTAGAAAATAGCCCAGGCCTAAGAGTTCGGGGCTGTGTAGGGTATAGATATCTGCCCGGATCTTGATAGCTCTTGGCAAGATATAGAATGCATAAGCAAAGCGCTTCAATGCCAATCGCCGAAAGTAGCGGATATGGTACAGATGCATCTCTTTTTCAGTTCTATACGCATTTTCCTCTCCTCTACCAATGATGCTCACCTGAAAGCCTAACAGCTGTTGAGATAGAGCCAGCTTGTAAAAGATCCTGGTGTGGGTAACTGGATTAAGGACGGTGATATGACAGATGGATTTCTGCATAAATATCAGAACCGCTTACAAATCTTCCTCTCCGATCTCCTCGATCATGATTTCAGAAGGATCCGGGACCGGCACAAGAGAATTCTTGTGCGCTCGACGGAAGATTTGGTAGAAAAAAATGGTGTTCAGAAGGTTAAACACAAAGAATGCCACGCCAATTCCCATAAAAACAAAATTCAGAATCGTCCCATCCATCGATACTTCAGACCTCATATTGGCCAATAACAATTGCACAATCGTCAGTATCCTCAAGCCTATGATGGTGTATACCAGGTGAATCTTTCTTCCAAAAAGATCCTGCGGCATTCGAAGGATCAGGAGGATCAGCACGATCATTACGGCTGAGGGAAAAATAGAGAAGAGAAAATGTCCGTACCAGGAAGACAAATCCGGTTGCAAGGCAGAACCAAATCCTAGTATCGAATAGAGAATTGTGGTCAATACATACAAAAGGAAGCCCCAATCTGCCTTGTAAAATCGAAACTGCTCATGGAGGATTTTCCACAGCACCAACATGGCATAGAGATAAATCAAACTCGGCAAAAAAGAACTGAAAAGGTTAATTTGTATGAGCGTCCAGTCATACATGTCGAACCAGGGATAAAGTAAATTTATCGCCTTGGAATAGAGGAATCCAACCCAAATGACTATGGCAGCTGTTCTGGGATTCAGGAAAGTAAAACGAGAAAGATTGATGGTTGCCATTCGATAGGTTTTTATGGAAGGATGGTAATATGGATCATGCTTGATAGGAACTTTTGCTTGGCATACAGCTTGTTTGGAGGCAGTGGAGATCTAAGTTTGGATAGTTTAGGAAGGGGATCGACCTCTCGCCATATGTCCTTATTTCTGTATCCTCTGGTCCATTTTCCTGAGAGACCGTTTGAGTTTGAACAGAAACTCCCCAAAACCGTCTCTTAGCCAATTTGCAGCTATTTCCTCACATTCCAAGATTGAATATTTATGTCAGGATTTCACCCGAAACCCCCGGATTTGTTCCATAGTCAGTAACTTCAGCACAAATATCCCTCCGATAAAGCCAATGCCGGATAGTCCCGTAACCCATAACCAGCTCAGACCTGTCCATTGCAAGCCAAACATCATCACTGCCAACAAGCCAGCCAGCAAAAACAGGCGAAACATCTGAGACCATGGGACCTCTATGTCAAGATGTCGAGAAATGTAGATCACATACGCTACATCCATGAGGGCATAACTTAGCAAAGTTGACCAGGCACAGGCGATTGCTCCATATGTAGGAATAAAGATCGCATTCAGGACAATATTCAATCCAATGGCCACAGCCACCATTCTGTTGACGTAGCGTTCATATCCCGTAGAAGTCAGAAGCGTGCTAAAAATAGCGAATACCGCATTGAGCAAAGCTGCACCAAATAAGGCTTGAAGGCAAGATCGCATGACAGCCAATTCTTCCACCGTGCTATTGTCATACAGAAATAACAACTGTTCTCCATAAAAGAAAACAAAGACTGAGACAAAAATCAATGGCAAGGATGCAATGATCTGTCCAAAATGCAACAATCTTTCCTGCTCTTTGATATCATTGATAAAGAAGGCGAATCGGGCAAAAAAGATTGGCAGGACTGTCCAAAGATACATGCTGAAGGCATCCAGCCAGCGATAGGCAGCTACGTATAAACCATTGGCGGTTTCTCCGGCCATTCTTTCCAGCATCACCTGATCCACCTTGTCGTGAATCGAATAGAGCACTGTCATCATAGCGAATGGCAAACTCTGCTTCACAATTTTGGCAATCAAGGGCCGATCCAATTGGGGTGCCATCCAGCCATACAATCTCAGCAGCACCATATAGCAAATGAGAATACTGATCCCAATTGCGAGCAGACGCCCATAGACAAACCTGTCTATATCCATCCCTGTTACGAATAACACTCCTACAATGATGAGCAATACGACCCGATCCAGAACGGAAAAGATTCCGTCGATCCGAAATCGTTGCATCGCCTGAAAATTTGCGCGAAAAAATTGAAGAATTTGTCCACCACCATGAACCAGACACAGCAGCAACAAGATGTATAGTTTTCGCTCTCCATAACCCAGCATCCAACCAGCTCCCACCATCACAAAAGGATAAACGAGGGTAATAAAGACTTTGAATGTCAGCAAATTCGGAAAGTAAGAACGCATCAACTCAGGCTGTCCAGCCAGGGTCTTGGTAGCATAATAGTTCACTCCTAAATCTGCCAATGTGATGAAGAGGAACCCAAAAGACAAGAGTGCTGCATACATCCCCCAATCTGCATGCCCAATCACATCCTGCACTTTCATCTCAACCAGAACCCATACTGGCTTGACCAGGAGGTTGAGCAGAACAACGAGGCTGATATTGGCAAAGAGGGATTTGATAAATGAGGGGCTTGTTGGGTTATTGGGTTATTGGGGATTGGGGATTGGTTAATCTGTATCGCTATCGTCTGGTGGATGTGAGAATGATCCTGCGAGGGGTAAAGATACATTTTCTATTGGTGATCTTAGCACCCATATTTGTGGATGAATTCATTGCAACTGACAGACCTGAGAATCACAATCATCGGATTGGGGAATCTGGCCTGGAATCTTATTCCGAATCTTCAGGCCATAGGGCATGTCCAGCAAATCATTGGACGATCCAATGTGGACGCTTTTCGGGAAACTTATCAGATTCCCTTTGCCGCAAAATCACTTGGAGAGCTGCACCCTGAGACGAATTTGGTATTCTTGACCGTGGGAGATCAGGCCATCCCTTCCGTGGCCAGCACCCTGGCAAGCCTGTCCAGAACTGACTGTTTGTTTGTGCATTGTTCAGGTAGCACCCCGCTTTCTTCTTTGGCTGATCTTGGCGCTCACATCGGTGTCTTGTATCCCTTCCAAACGTTCACCCGACAGCAGCTTCGTTCCTTCAGAGAGGTTCCTCTTTTCATAGAAGGGAACTCACATGTTCTGGCAACACTCCGTGCACTTGCAGATGCGCTGTCCGAGCAGGTTCACCAACTGGATTCTTTGGGCAGACGGCAGCTCCATCTAGCAGGTGTGCTCTCCTGCAATTTCACCAATCTTCTGTATCGTCTGTCTGAGGACCTGATTCAGAAAGATTCTACGATGGACTTTCAGGTCTTTGAACCTTTGGTTCGGACCCATATCGAGAATGTCTTTTCAGCAGGCCCACGATTTAGTCAAACAGGACCTGCCATCCGAAGAGATGAACGCACCCTTGCTCTCCACATGGATCTGTTGAAGGATCAGCCCCGGATTCAGCTATTGTATCAACTCATGACTGAATTGATACAAGACGATTGATAGGCTCTCTTGATACAGTCAGGGCAATCAAATGTATTCCTTTTTCACTTCCTCTACAGACTTCAGCTTGCCGAGGGACTTGGCAACCAACATCGAGACACAGGTATCGCCAGATACATTGATGATGGTACGGACCATGTCCAGCGGTCGGTCCACAGAAAGAATCATTGCCAAGGCAATGGGCAGGCGTTCTGCGGGGAATCCCACCGATTCGAGAACGATCACGAGCATGATGATCCCAGCACTTGGAGCTGCAGCCGTTCCGATAGAAGCCAGTGTAGCGGTCAATACAATCGCCAATTGGTCCATCAGTCCAAGTTCTATTCCCATCACCTGACAAGCAAATACAGCCGCGATCCCTTGCATCAGGCTGGTGGCATCCATATTCACTGTCGCGCCTACCGGACAGACAAAGCTGGCGATTTCTTTTTCTACCCCCAGATTTTCCTCCACAACCTCCATCGTTACTGGCAAGGTTGCCATGCTGGAGCTGGTCGAAAAAGCGACCAACTGCGCAGGAATGATTCCTCTCAAATAAAAGCCCGGAGATCGCCCTGCAAAGAATCGAACCAAAATCACGTAAAAGCCCAGCAAGCTGGCCATTCCCAACAACATCACCCCCCCATAGCTCAGCAGGGCTTTGAAGAGTTCTGCATTGGTGGTCTCCACGACCAGAGAGGCAATCAATGCAAATACTGCATATGGCGCTACCAACATGATCACATCCACCA
Source organism: Bacteroidota bacterium (assembly GCA_039029315.1). Taxonomy (GTDB): domain Bacteria; phylum Bacteroidota; class Bacteroidia; order J057; family J057; genus JBCCCJ01. The sequence goes on from JBCCGK010000052.1 coordinate 41,862, forward strand.
TTTTCAACATCACATCATTTACCGTATCGAACAATTCCTTTAATGGTTTTTGTTTGTCGACCGGTAAGAGCAACAGACATACGGCAAAAAGCACGACAAAGAAAATGATCTGCAACATCTTCCCATTGTTGCCAGCTGCTTCAACAATATTCTGCGGGACCAGATTGACGAAAAAATCCAGTGGTCCCTTCTCCTTCGACTCTCCAGCTGCTTCCAATTTTGTCGTAACAACCGAGGTATAGTCCTTGGAGAGCTCTGTGAGGGTTTCTTCACTCACTTGTGAACCTGGCGCAAATAGATTGACCAAAAATAGCCCGATGATGACCGCAACCACTGTCGTAAACAAGTACAATACAACAGTTCTTCCCCCGATTCTGGACAGTGAGGCCATGTCTTTCAGGTCCGAGACTCCCTTGGAAAGAGAGACGATCACAAGGGGGACCGCAATCAATTTGAGTAAATTGATAAACATCTTGCCAAAGGGGCTGATCCAATCTCTGACAACTTCCGGTCCCCAACTGATCTGTGCAGCAATCAGACCGATGACAACACCCAGGACCATTCCGATTAATATCTTCCAATGAAATGCAAGTTTTGGCATGACGACAAGATTTTTCTGTAATTTTCCCAACAATACTCAAAAATTTGAACTATGACTATTTTCCGGTTGATTCTCCCCTATATCCTGCTATGTTTTTTCTTATCCCCCCTCAACACTCATGCTCAGTCTTCTGATCTCCTTGAGCGCGTAACGCATCACTATGCTGATCATGATGGGGTGAAGATTCATTATGTCAGTCTGGGTGAAGGGCCATTGGCGGTGATGGTGCATGGCTTTCCTGATTTTTGGTACACCTGGCGTGATCAAATGGAAGCCTTGGCCAAGACGCATCGTGTTGTCGCGGTAGATCTGAGAGGATACAACAAAAGTGATCAACCTGAGGGGGTAGACAAGTACAAGATGGAATTGCTGATTGGAGATATTGCTGCTGTGATTGCAGATGCAGGAGAAGAAAAAGCCATCGTCATTGGCCATGATTGGGGAGGCATGGTCTCCTGGAGTGTGGCCATGTATCGCCCGGATCTGGTAGAGAAACTCATCATCTGCAATCTCCCGCACCCCAATGGCCTATCACGCGAACTTGCCAACAATCCTGATCAACAAAAAAATAGTCAGTATGCCCGCAATTTTCAGCAGGAAGATGCACACAAGCAACTGACGGCCGAAGGCCTGACCTTTTGGGTCAAAGATACCTTGGCCAAACCCCATTACCTTCAAGCTTTTCGGCGGTCCAGTTTTGAAGCTATGCTCAATTATTACAAAGCCAATTATCCAAAACCGCCCTATACGCAACCACAGAATTCGCCTCCGATTGTCCAATGCCCTGTCCTGATGATTCATGGGCTGGATGATCCGGCATTGTTGGCTTCTGGCCTTAATAATACCTGGGAGTGGCTCAAGCAGGATTTGACGCTGGTAACCATTCCCGGTGCAGGGCATTTTGTCCAACAGGATGCCGCAGATATGGTTTCCCGAAGTATGCTGATGTGGTTGAATCGCTAGGCTTTATGCTGCGGAGCATACGTTTCACAGTAGCAGTTCCCAAAAATTAATCTATGAGCTATTCTGCCAAAGACATTTTAGACCAATTAGACGACTGTGCACTGGGGCATTCTTTCCCAATGTTGGATAACGGATATGTATATCCGATTACCTCAAGATTAACTGCCTACCGCGATCAGATGAGATGGATCCTTCTCATTGAAGTATTTGGATTTAACTATAGGGGAATCGGCCTGAGTGGAATCAGCAATTGTCTCCATTTTTTCGGAAATTGTCTTCGGTTTAAGCCAGGTATTCATAACAAAAACTTCCTCTTCTTTTTTGAAAATAGTGAAGAAGGTTCCGCTTTTGATCCAGACACTCAAGATCACCTCAATCCTGGGGTCAACTCCATCTTGATCCGCAAACAAACAATTCCTGTTCAACATGAGGTAGCGTTTTATTTGAACAAAGGAATCAATGTGGAAGCCCCTCCCAACATATTTGTTTGGGAGTTTTTAAGAGGCTTGCTTCCAGAATACAGACAATTATTGCTGGCTAGCGAATTAGAAATCAGGGCAAGGATTGCTCGTGATCTGGAGCAGTTCATACGTCTGGATGAGTGGCATCACCCAGATTTGGCAATCGGAGAGCTACCCAGTCATTGTGAGACATTCCAACAGCTAGCTCAAGCTCTGGAAACAGGAGATGCTTCTTTCTATCAACCCAGCCAGCCCGCCAATAGCCACTGGACAAATTGGCCATCAGGGGGCACATTATAGGGAATCTGTCAATCTGTGACAGCTTAGAGACTGTTTGAACATCTATTACTTATTTTTTGTATGCGTCTTTTTTCCTCATCCAGCGGCTTTTTTTGTTCTCATAGCACCACTATGAGAACAAAAAAGAGCCTTGTCTGAGAAAAAAATACATCATAAAAATTCTCAGCACAGATTCCAAAACAGTCTCTTACAATTTCCAAAAATCAGAGGTAAAGCCTACTTCCTGAAAAATCGCTTCTGCAACGGAGTCCGACTTGCGCGTCCAATCTGGAGAAAGATAGTTGCCGTACCATTTTCTGGCCAACTCCCAGACATGTGAGATCGGTTTGATTTCTCCTTTGGGGACACGATGTTGGCGGCACCACTGGTCCACGGCCTCCTCGGATTCAAACGTCAACATATTGGCACAGGTATAGACGACATTGTCCCAGAATCTTTTTGCAGGTACTGGAAAATGAACCACCAACTCAGCTTCCTGGACATTTCCTTCTCGAATGTGAATAATCAAGGGATCGATTGTTCCATTGAGTTTGGTGTGAATGCGAACCTTATCTCCTACCAAAGCAGCTACCCCAAAAGAACACCAGCTACAGTTACCATACCAACTTTGGTGTTCACTTTCTACCCAAAACAAGGTTGGGAACAAAGCAAACGGATGGGCAACCCAGATCTTGTGTGAGCCAGGATGTAACACGATGGCATGATTGGCGACCAGTTCCTCCAGACCATGTTGCACTTCTTTTTCTGAGCAGTTGTCAATTCCAGCTAACTCTGCAACGCTTGGAGCGAAGCCATGTTCAAAGATGAAGCGATTGATGTAATACCGAAGCCTATCCTGAAAAGCTTGTTCCATGTTACCAGAGTTGATGGACATATTGCTTGACCTCCTCTGCATAGATCTGATCAATCCCGGCAATCTGATGATCGGTCATAGGGGGTACCTTCAGCGTGGCCAAATTACTATGCACCTGCTGTTCTTTGGACGCACCGGGAATCACACAACTGACTTCTGGAAATCGCAAAGTCCATTGCAGGGCACGTGGTGCCAGATTGTCTTCTCCAGGGAATAACTCCTTCAGACGATCGACTGCCTGTAAGCCTTGTTGGTAGGGAATCCCGGAAAAAGTCTCCCCTTTATCAAAAGCAGCCCCATCTCTGTTGAAGAATCGGTGATCTCCCTCGCCGAACTGTGTCTGAGCTGTGTACTTGCCAGTGAGGAGTCCGCTTGCAAGCGGGACACGAGCCAAAATCCCAACATTGTAGTCTGCCGCCAACTGAAAGAATTTCTCTATCGGCCGCTGTCGAAACATATTAAAAATGATTTGAACCGTGCTGACATTTGGAAATTCTATTGCCTTGATCGCTTCTTCAATTTTTTCCACACTCACTCCCATATGAAGGATTTTGCCTTCGTCCTTCAATCTCTCAAATAATTCGAAGATTTCAGGTCGATAATAGACCTCAGTCGGCGGGCAATGCAGCTGAATCAGATCCAAAGCCTCCACCCCTAATCTTATGAGACTCTCCTCCACATAGCTTCGCAAAGCCTGGGGTGTATAATGTTGGTTATCGTGCGGGGAAATTTGCCGACCGCATTTGGTGGCTACATAGATGCGCTCAGATCTGTTTTTGAGGAGTCTGCCGACAGCTTTTTCACTTTCTCCCGCTTCATAGACATCTGCTGTATCGATAAAATTGACGCCAGCATCTACAGCAGCGTTCAAGATTCGGTCTGCATTGGCATGATCGAAGCCAGAGCCCCATTTCCCGCCTACTTGCCAGGTTCCGAGTGCGAGTTCTGTGATACGAAATCCGGTTTTTCCGAGTGTACGAAGGTTCATAAAGGATGATCTATTTGGATAGATCAGCAAGATAAGCGAATCGAACTTGAACTCACAAAGGAATGGGAGCTGTTTATCCAATATTTGATGCCTGAATTTCCTGATGGCATGCCTTTGCCCCCCTATAGACAGAATGCTCCCCATTGACAATAGAGAGGTGACAAGATCGTCCCTTTGTGATGGCAAGACCTTGTGTGAAGTCCATTGTAGGGGGGAGCGACTTATGTGAAGGACGAAAAAAGAGGGTAATCGCTTTTTACAATGGTTCCGAAATCAACCAATCTTCTATCTGCATCTCTCATCCCACAGCAGGACCTGTCATAGATTTTTCCATATTTGAACTGCCCATCTCTCCGAAAAACATCCTCTTTCGGAGGCTGAACTGCACCATTTGCACACGAACTCCCGATGAATCGGGATTTTTCCGTAAAATGACTTGTCAGAACTCGAAGTCCGACTTTTCGCTCACACATTGTCGATTCCATACATACTTGAAACAATTCCCTATATTTTTCCCAAATGCCAATGTCTAGCTGTCCAATTCTAACCTTTAATGTCCTTTCTCTATGAAACAGTTTATCCTCCTACTCTTCTGCATGCTATTGTCTACAATAGGATGGTCTCAAGACCTCAAATGGACGCCAGAATTTAGCATGAATTTCAACAGTATAAACGCTACTTCTCTGAGTCATGATGGTCAATATGTGGCCTATGTGGTGAGAGAACCCATCATGGAAGCCAAAAAATCTGAATATCGATCCCAGATCTGGGTTGCCAGGACTGATGGAAGCATGAATGTCCAATATACCCGACATGAAAAATCCAGCTCTTCTCCTGCATTCTCTCCAGATGGGCAACATTTGGTTTTTCTTTCCAATAGAGAAAAAAAGACTCAACTCTGGCGCATGAGATTGATGGGAGGGGAGGCAGAGGTATTGACGGAAATGGACAATCATGTCTCTCGCTTCAAATGGTCTCCAGACGGAAGCAAAATTGCCTTTACGATGTCAGATCCAGAAACAGCAGAAGAAAAGAAGGCCAAAGATGAAAAACGCCATGTCATTTTGGTGGATCAACAACATAAGTACAGCCATCTATATACGGTATCTCTCACACCTGACGATTCTGGCAGCTTTTCGGTGCAACGCATAACCGAAGGGGAATTCAGCATTCGGAGCTTTGATTGGGCACCTGATGGCAGCCGATTGGTCTTTGATCACGCTTTAGACCCCAATATCAATACAGGATTCCTGGATCTGGACATTTCTTGGGTATCAGCCGACAGTGGTGCCGTCCAGCCTTTGGTCACGCGTCCCGGCGTGGACAGCAATCCCCTATTTTCACCTGATGGTAGCATGATTGCTTTTGGCTCTCATGGTGGACAAGCAGAACCTGTCGGATTAACGGATCTATATACCATTCCCTCTTCAGGAGGTGCTCCTCAAGCCATGGCACATACGCAGGACCGATCCGCTTCCTTGATTGGATGGAGCGAAGACAACTCTTCTCTCTATTACGCTGAAAGCGCAAAAACCAAAACGGCTCTTTTTTCTATCAAAAGCAATGGAAAAGGCAAAACAAGACCTATTTCTGATGAGCAGGGTGTGCTTTCCTCCTTTAGCATACGACCGAATGCCAATCGGATTACCTATGTCTATCAGGGCCTGAATCAGCCCGCAGAAGTATTTACGGCTGGACTGGATGGTTCCAATCCTGTCCAACTCAGTCAGGTACATGCAGATATTGAGCTTCCGGATATGGGCAAAACAGAACTGATCCGATGGACATCAAAAGATGGGTTGGAAATCGAGGGACTTCTCACCTATCCCATTGGCTACCAAGCTGGGCAACAATATGCGTTGATTTTGCAAGTGCATGGAGGACCGGGTGGGGTATTTTCTGAGCGATTCACAGGTGCTCCTTCTATATACCTGACGCAATATTTTGCAGAACAGGGCTTTTTCATCCTGAGACCCAACCCAAGAGGCAGTAATGGTTATGGGAAGGAATTTCGATTTGCCAACATCAAGGATTGGGGCTATGGCGACTATGAAGACCTCATGAGTGGAGTAGACCATGTGCTATCACTTGGCATGGCAGATGCCAATCGACTCTTCCTGATGGGATGGAGCTATGGGGGATATATGACAAGTTTTGCTGTAACAAGAACCAATCGGTTCAAAGCAGCCAGCATGGGCGCAGGTCTGCCCAATCTGATCAGCATGGTAACTACCACTGATATTCCTGACTATCTCGCTGCCCATATGGGGGGAGAGTTTTGGGATGATTATGAGACCTATGAAAAGCACTCTGCCATGTACCGAATCAAAGAGGTCAGTACGCCTACTCAGGTGATCCACGGCGCCAATGATCTTCGGGTACCCACTGATCAGGGATATGAGTTTTATGTCGCCTTGAAGCGACGTGGGATTCCCACAGAAATGATTGTTTTACCCAGAACTCCACATGGACCCAGAGAACCGCGATTGCTTATGGAGGTTTCTCCCAGGATTTTGAAATGGTTCGAAACCTATATGGACACTGAGGCAAAGGGAGAAAAATAAAGGCTGATGCTGAGTAAGACCTGACAGCTTGTTCATAACAAGCTGTCAGGTCTTACTCGCCTTCCGTAGAACCTTCTCAATCCGTCTTCGTTTACTTTCTTTCTCTACCTCTGGCAACCTCTCCACCAAAGCCGTCAAGAAGTGCTCTTGTCTGTCTGAATCAATCACAGGCAGGGATCTCTCGGCATACATCGGCAACTGATTGGTGGGGCAGCTGCGAAGTTGTTCTACCAATAAGGGAAAACAATCAGCTCCATATTCTGATTCTGCACACAATCGAATCAGGATGTTCATAGCCTGGTCTCTGGTGATCACAGAACCGTTCTCTGCGGCGGTAAGAATGTTGGTAATTCGGAAAAAAATGCCTGCGGGATTCACCTGGCAAATCCAGGCAAGAGCGGTCATTCCGCCCCATTGGAGACGATTGTTGTTGGAAGATAGCAAGGCTACAAATTCATCCAGATAAGGAGCAATCAGGGCTGGTTGTCGTTCTCCTATCTCGTAAAGCACTTTGATGCAATCATGCTGGACAGCCCTTTTGCCAGCGAGTTGCTTCACCAACTCCTGAATGGCTTCCATATCTTCCAGTTCCACAATTCTGCTTGCCAACTCAATATTGGGGGCTTCATCTTTCCGTCCAAGGGCGGAAGAAATATATTCCAGGACTGCTATTGGTTTTTCCATCTCTCTCATGGGGTTTCATCAAAACATAATCAGGTTCATGCCTGACCTTTCTTCCAAGACCTGCTACTGCGTAGGAGGCCATCATAAAGACTTGATTGGTCTTGCTCAAAGCTAATACGACTGACTGACAACCCTGTGTCAGTCGGATTCGCTTGCTTGCAACTGTTGGATATATTCTGCCAAACTGAGATGTCCTTCTCCAAATATCTCAGAGGTTGGTTGGAGATCTTCTACCCGAGCCAGAGAAAAATCCCGATAGGCCTTCCTCAATTGACACCAGGCAATCACGTGCCAGGTCTGGCTGTAAAAGGTGATGCCAATGGGTTCAATCTTGCGTTCGGATGGTCTCCCCATGATGTCCCGATACTGCATTCGCAGAACGTGTCGATGTGTACAAGCCTGTTCTGCAAGCGGCATAAATCTGGCAGATTCTTCTTTGCCGATATAGACCCCGACTTTTTCTTCCAACTGCTCCCAACTCTCCAACTGAGATTCTTTCAACTTGTGCTTAATCTTGAGTAAGGCACTCGAAAAACGCTCAAATGTTTCTGGGTCAATGTATTTCCTGGCAAGTTGTTCGACAAAGATGAAAGATTTGGCTTCTTCCAAAGTAAAGGTCATCGGGGGAAGAAAATGTCCCCCTACGATGTAGTAGCCTCTGTCTTTTTCAAACGCAATGGGGGTGCCTGCTGTCTCCAGGGAGCGAAGATCCCGATACAGGGTTCGCTCACTCACCTCGAATTTGTCTTGCAAATCCTCGATGGAGGTATATCTCCGAGATTGCAAATAGGCCACAATAGCCGTGAGTCGTTCTATGCGTTTCAAAACAAAAAGTCTTGGATGTCTTCTTCCGGAACATTCTTGAGTTGATCTTCTAGCGTTTCATGGGGAATTCGTTCACGATCAGGTGATAGGTAATGTGCCAGCAATTCCATCACAATTCCGGCAAGCAAGAATTTTCCCATATGCGGAATCCCCATAAACTGCAGGGTCAAGGCCACCAAAAAGGCAATGAATCCCAGGACCGTCAGCAGACCATGAGGCGTTCTGATACTCTCCAATGATTCCATCCGTACCAGGTTGATCACACATCCAATCGCCAGCGCACATAATCCAGTTCCGAGAAGCAAGCTTGCCCCCTCCCAGTGCAGAATCTTGAATAGCACGCCCAATAGATAAGCGCCTATCCCTATCACCCAGGCGATTGTCCCAAAATATTTCAGGAAAACAGCAGATCGTTTCATGCTTATTGTGTTACAGGTTGCCATTCGATATCCGCTTCAGGCCAGGGATCAGGAAAGCCCCAACCCGGCCCTTCGATGATTTGTTTCATTTCCCAGATCCGCTTTCCCTCCTTCACATAGATGCGATGCTCAATACTCGTTCCATTCACCGACCCACCATTGATGAAGACGAAAAACAACTCTCCTTTGTCATCGTAATAAAAATATCGTTCAAGGGCAGAATCTTCGGAACCTCCAAATTTTTTGTAGACCCGAATCCTCCCTTCATGATCTCTGAACCAGGTTTTTTCTGTGTCCTGATAGGGGCCCCCATGTTCAAATGTGCGAATTTCTTTGCTAATCTGTCCCGATGCTAGATGCTGCTGAATTTCTCGATATTGCTGTCGGATGTGCAGGATTTGGGGATGCGTATACCAATTGTGTTCCGTAATTTTCTGTCCATATCCCATATCCCAACAGCAGACGAAAGCGAAACAAAAGAGAAAAAGTATCTTGGACATGTGTAAATAATCAGGGAGAAGATTCCATCAGTCCTGCAAAATTACAAAAATCTGGCTGGGATTGAATCGGAACTTTCCTTTGAATTTGAAGAGGCGATAAAAAAATTTTTATATTCTCCTGATTTATTCAACTATTTTTCATGAACAAGCCTCTTCCAACAGTTCAAGAAATTTCCAAGCTGTCAGATTCTAGTCGGGAAATCCTCAATATCCTCGCAATAGCGGGTCTTGGGATCAATCAAATGGATCTTCGAAATATTCTGGAAAAATTTGCAATTCATACCCAGAACCTCCAATTGCTGCCCAAGAATTCTATTGCCAGACACATTACGCCCTTAAAAAAACTTGGCCTTGTCCGAACCTCTGGCGGCACCTATTATATGGATCAGGAGAAAGCCTGGTTTGTCATCAAATCTGTGATCGGATCTTGGGAGAACATGATTCCTTATGTAGAAATTCTCCGGTTTCAATATCCTGTAGAACGGTATTACTATTATACAGATCGCCTTATCCTCAGAAGAGAAATTCCCATCGCCATCATGCAAAAGGATGGGCGAAAATTTCTCAACCTGAGACAAAAACTATATGGATACGCCTGGCGGAATAACGCATTTATCGATCCCATCATTACCTATTTCGATCAGCCATTTGATCCAGAAGAACTCAGTCCATTTTATCCTTCCTTTCAGGCACAGATAACGACAATGCTGCTAGAAGGCAAAGGAGAGTACATCGAGAATATGGAGAGGTATCTGTCTTATGGCATCTCTCTCCTGGACGAGTCCGGTCTCGGAAAGGAAGAAAGAGGCAACTTGGTATATGCCCTATTGGCTGTCTTGTGCTTTCAGGGCAAGATCCGGCAAGCAGAGGAGATTCTGAGCATTCATGGAACAATCCAACCGGACATCAACCCGATGTTTGAAGGGTGGATTGCCCTCCTGAGGGGAGAAGAGAATGTGACAGTGACTGCTTTCAACAAGGCCTCCAAAATTCAAAAGGTCAGAGGATATTTCCCAGAGATAGAAGGCATCATCCATCATTTCGCCTTATTGTTCACCAAAAATTACAAGAAGAGCGCTGCTTACGGCAAACGAAAATTTGAATGGGTAGAAGTTCACAAGATGTTGGCGGCCGTTTCAGCCTTCCAGCAAAATGAAGTCGGCGCAGCTGATCATCTTCACAATACCAATTATCATGTGCCTCTCTATGCCCTGCTTGCTGGTCTGGGGCAAATCTGGACCAATCAGGAAGTAGAAAAGGAATGCCTGGATTCCCTCAATAAACAGGCTTCATTCGCAGAGAAGAACGGCCATCTCTTCTTTGCTCTTCTGGCCTCTGAGGTGTTGGCACATGGACTGTCAGGCAATGCCCAGGCTGTCGCAGAGGAAAGTATTCAGCGAATTTCTACCCAAACAGAGATCGTGCCCTTTCTCCCACGCCTACAACCCAAGGCCAACTGGGAACGTGCCCTTGAGGGCCTGGAATCCCTTGCCTTTTCCACCGCATCCTCCCCCCAAAACAAATCACGCCTGATTTGGCATGTGGACCCGAGCTATGGCCATATCCAACCTATCGAACAAAAAACCAAAAAGAATGGTGGCTGGACCAAAGGACGAAATGTCGCCCTCAAACGGCTGAAGGAAGATGGGCTCTCGATTATGACAGAGCAAGACAGACAGATTGTTGCCGCCCTGAAAAAAGAAACCTATAGAGATTATTATTACTACGGCAAAACTGAATATGTCTGGGAGAAAGCCAAGGCCTTGACGGCCATGGTCGATCATCCCTATTTGTTCCATGCCGACAACCCAACTGTCCCAATTGAGCTGATCAGAAAAAATCCCGAACTGATTTTTGAGAAAAAAAACGGCCGATATGTGATCAGTTTCTCGCCAGAATTCAGTCAGGCCGGCGTGACATTAATCAAGGAAACCAATACGCGCTACCAACTCTTAATCGTCACGGAGCAGCAATGGGCCATCGCCCAAATGCTATCCGGCAAATCCAATCTGTTTCCCATTCAAGCCAAAGACAGATTGGGCAAGATTATTGGGAGACTAGCCAGTACATTCACTGTGCAATCCTCTCTGCTGGACGATACGGCAGATGTAGTAAGTATACAAGGGCTTTCCCTCCCCCATGTTCTCTTGATGCCAGCTTCCGATGGCTTCAAAGCAGAAATTCTTGTCAAACCCTTTGCTTCAGATCCTCCTTACTTTCGGGCAGGCGAAGGACGGGAACAAGTGATTGCCGAAATCAATGGTGTGCGAACCATGGCAAAGCGAAGCCTCAAGGCCGAGAAGAAGAACTATCAACATCTCTTGAAGCAAACAGCCATTTTAGAACGGATCTCTCCTTATCGGGGAGAATGGGAACTTCCAGATCCAGAAGATTGTCTGCAATTACTGCTGGAGTTGGAACCGCTTCGAAAATCTGGAGATCTTATCATCGAGTGGCCCAAGGGAGAAACACTCAAGTTGGCAGGACAAATTGATTTTGATCAACTCCAACTCCGCGTCAAAAAACAAAGGAACTGGTTCGGAGTAGAAGGGGAAGTAAAAATCGACGATCAGTTGGTGTTGGACCTTCAGAGTCTCCTTAGATTGCTAGATCAGGAAGAAGGAAATGCACAGTTTGTTAGCTTGAGCGATGGCCGATTTTTGTCGCTCACCCGCACCTTCAGGCAGCGGCTGGAGGAATTGAGTGGCTATTTGCAAGAAGGGAAAAAAGGGCTTCAACTTCATCCGATTGTGGCTCCAAATCTGGAAGAATGGGATGATTGGGGGGCCCAACTCAAAGCAGACAAAGCCTGGAAGCAACAACTCAACAAACTCAAGGAGGCCCGCAACCTAAGACCGGAAGTCCCCAATACACTTCAGGCAGATCTCCGTTCATACCAGGAGGAAGGATTTTATTGGCTGGCACGGCTGGCACACTGGGGTGTGGGCGCTTGTCTGGCAGATGATATGGGCTTAGGGAAAACCTTGCAAGCCTTGGCCTTGATGCTGGATCGAGCACCAATGGGGCCTGTCCTGGTGGTTGCTCCGGCATCAGTGGTTCGCAACTGGATGCGGGAAGCACAGCGATTTGCCCCAACTCTCAGGCCCCTTCTTTTGACCGAGGGCAATCGCGCTGAGATCATCGCAGACCTTGGCCCCTTCGACCTGCTGATTGTGAGCTACAATTTGATGGTCAATGAAATCGAAGGACTCGGCCTGGTGGAGTTCCAAATGCTTGTCCTGGATGAAGCCCAAGCCATCAAAAACAGACAGACCAAACGGTCCAAAGCCGCCAAGCAAATACAAGCCGGGTTCAGGCTGCTCACCACCGGTACCCCAATAGAAAATCATTTGGGCGAATTGTGGAATTTGTTTGACTTCCTCAATCCGGGCCTGCTGGGATCTCAGGAACATTTCAATGAACGATTTGCTCATCCGATTGAGCGCGACAATGATCCTCAGGTCCGCAAACAGCTCCGTCGCCTTCTCCGGCCATTCATTCTGCGGAGGCGCAAATCCGAGGTCCTGGATGAACTGCCGCCCAAAACGGAAATCACCCTCAATGTCCCCTTGTCCAAAGAAGAACTCGCTTTTTATGAGGCCTTACGTCGGGATGCCTTACAGCAACTCGCGGTAGGTTCTGCCGATGCCCCCGGAGAGAATCGCTTTCAGATCCTCGCAGAGATCACCAAACTCCGACAGGCATGCTGCCATCCCCGCCTCATTCTCCCTGAAGCCAATCTCCCGGCCAGCAAGCTCCAATTGTTCATGAAGGTGCTGAATGAGCTGTTAAGCAATGGACACAAAGCACTGGTGTTCAGTCAATTTGTTAGATTTCTCAAAATTGTCGAGACAGAAATAGACAACACAGGAATAGCGTATCAATACCTCGATGGCCAAACCCCACTCAAAAAACGGGAAGAACGTGTTCAGGCCTTCCAAAGGGGAGAAGGAGATGTCTTCCTGATCAGCCTCAAGGCTGGCGGGGTCGGTCTGAATCTGACAGCCGCGGATTATGTCATTCACCTCGATCCCTGGTGGAATCCTGCTGTAGAGGACCAAGCCAGCGATCGGGCACACCGCATCGGCCAACAACGACCGGTAACGGTGTATCGCCTGGTAACTGAAGGAACCATAGAAGAAAAAATCATCAACCTTCATGCAGAAAAACGTGATCTGGCCGACAGCTTGCTGGAAGGCGGCGGAGCCAGTGCAAAATTATCTTCAGAAGAATTGATGGCCTTGATTCAGGAGGTGCCAGAAGAACATCCCTCCTGACGACTGAACATCCTCTCCCCAAGTCGTCGTCTTATAGTAACAAGACATGATGGTTTGGCGTACGCTATCAATAAGCTCCAATATTCATCACAATATCCTAACTTATGCCTCTCTTCAACGAAACCCAAAGATTTCAGCAAATGTGGATATGGATTCTGCTCCTGGGAATCTGTGGCGTAATGATCTTCGGAATCTTCCAGGAAGTGTTCATAGATGGCCGTAGTTCGATGTCCATCCCTGCACTGCTGCTTACAACTCTGGTACCAGTTGGCATGGTCGGTCTGATCAGAAGCATTTTTATGAGAACTGTCATCTCCGAAGAAGAGATTTACATTCGCTTTTTTCCTTTTATTACCCGAATTTTTCCACTCCAAGAGATCAAAGAGGCTTATGTCAGAGAATGTGCCCCTATTCGAGAGTTTGGTGGGTGGGGAATCAGATGGGCAGGAAAAAGAGGGGTTGCCTACAATGTTTCAGGCAGACATGGGGTACAATTGGTGCTTCATTCGGGCAAGAAAGTCTTTATCGGCACCCAACAACCCAAAGAGCTTCAGCGTGTCATCGATCAGTTGGAGGTGAGGTAAAATCAGATGGACTTGCCTCAAGCGGATTCGCCAGGCAGAATCAACCATCAGAGCAGCAACATCTCTAATATCAACTACTTACCAAATACAGACGGAACTGATCCCCCTCCCAACACATATCTTAGACTCAGGCTAGCAGACAGAGTTGTCGCCAATTGCTTATCATTGTACCGCTGATAGACTGGCCAGTCCATCAGGAGAGATACATTCAATTTCTGCGTCAGTGCATAACTGATTTGTGGCACAACAAACACTTTTTCTGAGCCTGTAGGCCGGATGAGCTCTCGTTCATTGGCAATGGGGATTCCCTGGCCGGATAAGGGACGGCTGTCTCGTGCCCGCAACTCTGTCCTGACTTGAATCGCAACTACCCATCGAATCCCGGCACTATAGGTCGCGAAGCCAGAAAGTGCCAAAAAATTTCCGTAGCGATATCGATCAGGATTTTGTCCTTTGAGTTCGGCTCGACCCAACAGAAAGAAGCGGATTTTCTGCGGCAAAAATCCTTTGTAGACAAACAGGCTCACAATCCCATCAAATGATCCGGTCGTGGGCTGTAAATCCCGGGACAAAATGGCTCCCTGATAGCGCTGTTCATACGGCCCCAAAGGTGCTTTGAATCCAGCTCCTCCGGTGATTTCGATCTCGCGGGCCTGATTTTTCCAGACATTGATTCTGGCGGTAACACTCAGGTCAGTCAGTCCACGTCCAATCTGTTGCGCTGGCAATATTCCACTTACATAGGATTGGGTCTTGTTAAGAAAAACACCTGTCTCGGCCTCTATGGTGATTCGTTCTGCCAACCCATAAGCAGCAAGCATTCCGACATGATTGTAATTTCCCTGCTCAATAAAGTCTGCTGGAACCGCTTTTGTTTCCTCAAAATAAGCCCCAGAATACCCATAGCGATACGTCAAAAAGAATTGCCATGCGTGAAGATCATTTACCCCAACGGCAGAGGTCCCGCCTATGGGATTTCCAGGAGAACAACATTGGGTCCATCCTTTTGAGACAAAAAATAGAACAAAGAGCAAAAGGAAGGGGAAATAGAATCGACTCATGAACAACAAAGGATTGGGGTTCGCTAGCGAATCATCAACTTTACAGTTTGTCTGGTTTCGACCAGAGAATTGGCGCGTTTCACTCGAACTTCCAATATATAATAGCCGCCTGGTAGTTCTGCAATTTGCAAAGCAAATGCGTCAAAACGGATATCAGGATGTGGTTTGTCATAGCTTCCCTGCATCAGTTGGTGGCCCTGACTATTGACCAGTCGATAATTCAACTGGATGGCATCGGGATCCAGGCCCCAATCAATGTTGAGAGGAATTCTTGAGGACTCAATGGGATTGGGGGGATTGATCATCTTGGGTGAAGCTTCTGCTTCTGTCGTCAGAAAGGAGGAAATAGAGCTCCACAGGGAGGTGTCTTTGTTGGCATAGATGATTCGGGTGATCCAATAATACCAGTGATCTTTTTGCATATTGAATTCCACGCCAAGAGTATCGGTGACGGTTCTGAAGCGGGTATCTCCCGAGCAGCCCACAAAGCATCGCGGATTATCACTGACAACGTACTGATATCCAATGACATTGGGCACTGCCTTCCAGCCAAACAGAAATGAGTTGGGTTCTGTTCCAGCCACACCAGCTCCTCCATTCTCAGGATAAGCATGGATCTGTGAATAAGAAGACGAAAAACTCAATACAACAAACAAGCAAGCAAGGATTCCCTGAATGGGGAGAGAGATCTGAAAATTCATCATGCGCCTATCAGGATTGAAATCCAAAGAAAGTGTAAAATAATGAAGCAGTCAAAAAAGGTTTGTCAGATATCAGACATGGCAGTAGCTTTGATCTTTTCAAATTTTCTCCTAAACTGGCACCTATGGACTCAGATTTGAACTATCGTTGGAGGCAACTGGAGCGCAAACTTGCCGATCATTTTGGCAAGTCCATGACCATGGAAGCCATTTTGTTTCTCATCGGCGTCAGAGAGCTTGGCACACGCCCTCGACCATTTACAAAAGAAGAAAAGGTAGACTTGATGCATATTGCCGTATGCCGCTTGTTATCTCAATCCGGTTATTATCAATTGACCCATCTTGATCAGGAAGGCTGGCCTCACTGGGAATTGGTCAAACCTTTGCCACATGCTGATATTTTTTCACAGGAACATCTGCTCAGGGAACATGTCCTGACTTACTTTGATGGAGAAGAAGTGTGGGAATAGTAGGAAAAAGAAAATCAGTGTGGGTGCTCCAAAAAAGGCAACATAAGTTGATGACAAGCATCTGCATGAGTCTCCATCGGACAATGGGCAGCCGTCGGGATTATATGAAGTATGCTTTGTGGAAGAAGGTTATGCATCTTCTGGCCAGCCAATAAAGGCAACCAGGGATCATTTTCGCCCCAGATAATCAACACTGGGCAGTGGACATCCACTTCCGCGTATTCGAAGGTCGCGCTGGCATATGCTGCCATGTCAAAAATACCACTGGCTGTACGAGGCATCTTGAGTGGCTCCAGATATGCATGAACTTCCTCAGTTGTTGGTCTGCGTCCATATGCCTTTCCCAAAATATTCTTCACAGTGGCAGGCCGAAAAAAATGGAATACAGCTGCAACTTCTGCCAGGAACTTCGCAAGCCGAGAGCCCAGTATATGACGGTATACGGGCTTAGCTCCTGATCCCACATGCCGCATAATCCCATCAATGATAATTACAGACGAGCTTTGGGATGGACGGCGGGCAGCCATCGCTCCTGCAACAGCGCCTCCAAGACTATGGCCGATGAGGTGCCAGGTATCTTTGCCTGGGGAGAGCTGGTCTGTCAATGCCCATAAGAGATCGGCCTGCAAGGAGGGAGAATGATTGATCAAGGCTGCTCGATCGCTGTAGCCATAGGGCGGCATGTCCACTGCCAGGAGGTTCCAGCCTGCCTGAAGGAGCGGGAGCACATTGTTCCGCCAACTGATGGTTGATCCACAAAATCCATGAATCAACAGGATATGCCCTTTGCTTTCATTCTCTGTTTTCCATTGCCGATAGTGAATACGAAGACCAGAGATGTCGGCAAACTGGCTATTGGGAAATGGCAAAGTCTCTTGTGCAAATGATGGCGTGCAACAGCCTAAAAAGATATAAATCAAGCTGATGATGATCGAAAAATTCCGAGGATTCCATCCCTGTTTGCTTCCCATACTTCAAGCTACAAAAATCAGGAAGCCTCTCCTATCCAACTTGCGCCTTGTTGTTCCCCTTCCTACCTTCGGCAACTCAACTTCCTTTTTATGAATATGCTTTCCCTTGACCGTCGCGACAACTATGTGATCATACAGTTGGTTCATCCCCCTGTCAATGCTCTGAATCATGCAATGATTTCAGAGATCAGAAAAACCATGGCAAAACTGGATCAGGACCCCGAGATTCATGGGGCAATTTTGACAGGTCGGCCAGGCATGTTTTGCGCCGGACTGGATATCAAGGAATTGCATTCCCTGGAGCGTCCTCAGTTCAGAGAGTTTCTCTTAACCTTTCGGAGCATGGTCAAGGAAATAGCAGCCTTCTCCAAGCCCTTGGTGGCAGCCATGACAGGCCACGCACCCGCTGGTGGCTGCATCCTGGGAATCTGCTGCGACTATCGAGTGATGGCAGCTGGAACATATAAAATTGGGCTCAATGAGGTTCCGGTGGGCTTGTATGCACCCCCATATGTGCTTGCCCTGTATGCACAATGGATCGGTCAACACGCCGCTTATCAGGCCTTGTTGGAAGGCCGACTGTTCCAGGCTGAGGAGGCACTTTCTATCGGATTGGTAGATGAACTGGCAGCAGTAGAAGCGGTTGTGAGCAGAGCCGAAACACAACTCCGCACTTATCTTGCTCTTCCGTCTCCGGCATGGAAGCTGACCAAACGTGCACTTAGACGGGATCTCCTGGCGAGTTTTGAGGTGGATTTGGACCAAACCCTCGTGTCATCAGAGGCCCTTTGGTGGGAGCAGGGCGGAAGAGATGTCATGGGGAATATCATTCAGGGTCTTGAGAAAAGGTAGTCTGATACAATTCTTTTCGCATACTGACCAGTAGGGCTTCGATCTGGTCCATATCAGGTCGATCAGGCAAGGAACTTCTTTGATACGCTTTTTCGATCTGTTTTAGTTTCTGTTTCGCCCGTCCCATCAAGTCTTCATAAGAATACTGCCCGTCCCGAATCGCCAGTAAGGCTTCTCTGTCAGGTCTTCGGACATTGAGCTGAGACGAAGCAAGAATTTCTTCGGCCATTGACAACAGCCGAAAGGTGTGCATCATGTTTTTTGCATCGTATCGCTTGCCATGCTCCAATGTGGCCTGATATCGATGCTCATTGCGCTTGTCTACCCACTCCCAATATTCCTTATACTCCTTGCAATAGCGACTGTAGCCATCGTGATTGACATAGATATGGGTCACAGGCTTTTCGCCTTTCGGGATGCTACTGAGCAATACCTCATTGGATTCGGGTCCACTGATGACCCCTTTGTACCCCAGTGCTCCTGTTGGATCAGCAAACAAGGCAAAATAGTATCGCATATGTGGGAGGTTGACCAGCCCACATTGCGTCTGCTCCAATCCATGCCTCTTCAGCCAACTCAAAAGGGGAAGCGTCCCCTGTCCTTGTGGGACATAACAAAAGTGCAGCAAATTTTTGCGCGCTTTCTCTATTGGGTTCAGGACTTTTTTCTTGAGGCCCCTAGCCTTTTTCATTTGGGTCATGGCATAGCCAGCAAAGGTGTCTTTGCACAAGCGAGACAAAAAGCGTTTTGTTGTCAATTGTTCCATGAGAGGATGGCGGTAGATCAGACAATCCTCCGGGATAGCAAGCAATTCGAGAATATTGGGATTGTTCTTGCTGAGTAATTCCACAAATCGACGGAGTTCATAAAACACAATGTCATTGCTTTCATTTGCTACCTGGGGAACATAGTTCAATCCATAATACAATCGTTTGGGGAATAGAAATACTCCTCGGATGTCTGTATCTGACTCCGGTCGGTTCAGTCCATAGGCGCGACTACCACTGATGCTTTCCAGCAAAATCAGTTTGTGCTTTCTGAGGAATTCAATTGTCATCTACCCTTGCTTATGCCAACATATCCCTGAACAATTCATTCAGCGGCTCTACCTTTGTTTCCCTTTTCTCATACTGTTGACTGGCCTCATCCAAGGCCTCCCATGCCTGGACAATATAGGCCTGCAATTCCGGGATCAATGAAATGCTATCTTTTTCAGTGACCTGAATTTTTTGATCCCACAATTCCTGAATGATGGTGCGAATCCCTGCTGAGAGGGTCGCTTGCTCAAACAAATCCGCAAACTCAACAGAGGGTGGCTGTTGTGTCTTGGCGATCCATTCTGCAGCCAATAGCGGTCGTAAAATATAGAAATACTGTTTGATCCTGATTTGTTCACCCTCTAGCCTGAGGAGCACTCCTTTGGCGATGCCCAAGTAGTGATGTAGGGCAACTCTAGGAGCGAAATAACTCTCTCTCATCTCCCACAAACGATCCCTGAAATTCTGTCGATCCAGATAGAATATCGGAGATTGTAGCCATTCAAAGAGGGTGGCATTGGATTTACGAAAATGTGACAGGGCCTTTCTGATGTCCCAACAACTGATGTCCAAATCCCCTGGAAGCGTCCTAGAGCAGATATCCCGCCTTGGAACGATAGACAAATAGTTGTCTCTGGGATAGGCAAATATGCCCCGTACATCATAGTCGCTGTCCGAAGAGGCAAACCCCCACGCCCGGCTTCCGCTTTCACAAGCAAACAACACAGAAAAGCCATTCTCTGCTTCGATGGAAGACATTCCATCCAAAATTTCCTGCCTCATTAGATTTCTTATTTTTCGAGTGAATTATGATCACAAATTAGCGGGGATAATCTGCATGTACGAAAATTAGGGAAAAAGGATCATTTTATTACCAAAATATAAACAAAATAAACCCATAGATCATTTTTGAGCATCTGAAAGCCTCTGGCCTAGTTGTTGCTAGATGTTAATTGTTTAGAGTTTGTAAATTTTGATATTTGGCGAAATTATACTATTTTTAACGTATGGAAACGGTCTTGGACGCATTGGTTATCCTGCTATGGATAACATTTTCCCTTGCTACCATTCTCGGAGTCATTCAGGAAATTCAGAAATCTTCTGCTACGACTCAACCAGAACTAATTGAAGATGACGACACGGTATACCTGTTAGAGCCTCAAACCATAGAGACTCCTGTTTTAGAACATTAAGGATCTGTGTCAGATCATCTGGCGTAAAAAACTCCCTATCAGGTCAATGATCTGGTAGGGTTTTGTCTTTTGTTTTTTTCCCAAAAGAAACTGAGAGACTGTTTGAAAATCTGTCACTTATTTTTTGTATGCGTCTTTTTTCCTCATTCTGCGGCTTTTTTTGTTCTCATAGCATGAAAAGATTTTAGGTGAAATCCCCTATCCAATCCAGCGAATGCGTAACTTGGGAGGTGGCAGCATCTCTGCGGTGATGATTGAGAAGCAGAGTGCCCAAAAGTACATTTCTCTCGATGTCCAACTTCATCCCTTACAAACAACATCGCATTTACTGCTCCATAAATGGAACAGGAGAGACTGTGGTATTTTTGCATGGATGGCCAACCAATTCGCAATTGTGGCGGGCACAAATCGATGCATTGGCACCGAGATATCGAACAATTGCTATTGACTGGTTGGGATTTGGCCAATCAGATAAGCCCGATGATTGCACGTATACCTTTACTCAGAAGAAGGATATTCTGGACACTGTTCTACAGGAAGTGCTGGAACAAGATGAATCGGTTACTCTCGTTGCGCATGATGTCGGTGGACCTCCCGCCATCCTCTGGGCAAGCGAAAATCAGAAGCGTGTCCGACAGCTGATCCTCCTCAACACAGTGATATTTCCCTTCAGTACCCCTCTTGACAAGATGAGTCATTTCTTTTTTCGGGTACCGCTCATCAGAGAAGTTCTTGTCAGCCATTTTGGCTTGCGTATGCTGATGAACACCCTCTCAAGAAGGAGTAACAAGGCACTCAATAGCAGGATTGAGACGATCCTCACTTCCCACATATCCCACACAAGCTCCATCAAACTGAAGACGATTCTGGAGCCTCTGATGATCGGAAAAAAGAATGAGGTCCCTTTATTGGCGGAAGCCTTTGAGACAATAGCGGCAGAGAAATATTTGGTCATCGCCACCAAAGACCCACTGTGTTTTGCTCATATGAAACGACTTCGCGAGAGCATGCCTGAAGTGCCTTCCTTTGTGCTAGACAATTGTGGGCATTTCATTCCCATTGATCAACCTCAAGCACTTACGGATATTCTCACTCGTCTGCTGGGAAGGGATGACAAGAAGGAGTAAGACAGCTTGTCATTGGTGGGTCCGAATTCATCACACAAATAAGCTTTGACATCCTAGACTTCCTATCAGGTCTTATAGCTTTTTGTGAGAAAATTGTGTAGCTTTCTTTCTGAAGCTGATCATTGTTTACACACTCATTTATCTCTACACACTATGGACACTCAATCTAAATCAGAAAACATTTCTTCTGATGTGGAAGAATCATATCCAAGCATCATGGAACGTATTCAGGCTGTAGCTCTGGACGGTGGACTGGTCTTGATTGGCGCTTTTCTGATCTTTTCAGGGCTTGACGGACTTGGAATGGAAAACTCTGACTTAAAAGCCCCACTCTTCATTTTGTTGTTTGTTCTGTATGACCCACTCATGATTGCCTTTGCTGGTGGGACCATTGGTCATAAAATGGTCAATCTACATGTCAAGCAGGCTTCGGATCCCTCCCGAAATGTCAACCTCCTGCTCGCCTTCCTGCGATTTGCTCTTAAGACAGTACTGGGATGGATTTCGCTCCTGACCATCACTACGAATACAGAAAGAAAGGCCATTCACGATTTTGCCAGTGATTCGATTGTTCTTAAGCGTAAGAAACGTGCTTCGGATTTTTTTCCAGTCCCCGATTGAATTAGGCCTCTCACTGTTCCCAATTCTTTCTCTATCCATCTGCCAGGCATTTTTCAGGCAGCTGGTCTGATTCATAGACAGCAGGAAGAGGGCTTCCAAAATCAAAAATCTGATCATCAGGCATATCCTAGCCTAGAGCTTGTCCAAAGAGGAACTCACGCATTCCTTCATTATCGTCCCGTCCTCTCTTCTGGCCATCTACCAGTACATCAATGACCATATTTGTGGTTGAGAGATTGGCGGTGAGGTAGTCAGGGGGGCCCGACAAGCAGAGAATCCTCTTTGCTTGACAATCCTTTCAAAAAGCATCATTTTTATCCTTATGACCTATTCGTGTATCATCTTTGATTGTGATGGTGTGCTGGTGGACAGCGAAGAAATCTCTATGCGTGTCCTTACCGATATGGCTAGCTCTTTAGGCGCAGAGATCCACCTGGAATATGCTGTCGAACATCTGGCAGGAAAATCCTTCTCACAGGTGTTGGCTCATGTTGACAGCCTGATACCTACTGACTTGCCTGATCATTTTGAACGCACCTTCAGACAGCGAACCTTCGACGCCTTCAAAACCGATCTCCAACCCATCCAGGGAATCCAGCAGTTCATTGACAAATTGGACATCCCCTACTGCGTTGCCTCCAATGGCCCTATCGACAAAATTCGGCTCAATCTCACCACCGTAGGCCTGATGGATAGATTTGAAGGCAGGATCTTCAGTGCTTACCAGATCGGGAAATGGAAACCCGATCCAGCACTGTTCGAATTTGCCGCGAGCTCAATGGGGGTTCTGCCCAAGGAATGTGCTGTCATTGAAGACAGTCTTTCGGGCATAGTGGCTGCCAAAAGAGGTGGATTTGATGTATTCGGGTTTGCAAAGCCTTTCAATCGGGCTTCATTTGAGCAGGAGGGAGCGATTCCATTTGGAGATATCGAAGAATTGTATGACTTGTTTTATCTTTGCTGAAATCATCATTATTATGCAAAAAAATGTAGAAACCGATCGCGGCTCCTTTCATGTTCGGCTGTATGGCGATCCGAACAATCCTCCTTTGATTATGATTCATGGATGGCCGCAGACCAGTTATTGCTGGCATCATGCGACTCCCTATTTGTCCGATTTTTATGTATTGGCTCCTGACTTCCGAGGCATGGGGGATAGCAATCGGGCACTGGATCTTGAGCTATATGAAAAGGATCAGATGGCACAGGATATATTCTCCATAGCAGATGCGATGGGCATAGAGCAGTTTTTTTTAGCTGGACATGATTGGGGAGGAGCCATCGTACAGGAAATGGCGTTTTTGGCTCCAGACCGGATCAAGAAGCTGATCATCCTGAATATGATGATTATCAACAATCCAACTGGCATGAAAGCAGCGTCGGAAGTATTGAGAAAACAGTTGTATCGTTCTTCCTGGTATCAGTTTTTTCAAAGTATTCGCGAATTCCCGGAAGCACTTCTTGCAGGAAAAGAACATGTTTGGATTCGGTTCTTCAGTCGAGGCATTAGTAAGCCTATCCCCGAAGACGCGATTGAAGAATATATCCGCTGTTACAAAATTCCGCATACAATCACCACTGCGGCCAACCTCTACAGAAATATTTCTAAAGACCGGGCAAGATGGAAAACCTATGAAGGAAAACAGTTGGCGGTCCCTACTCAGATCATTCATGGCGTATTGGACCCGGTCATCATCAAGGAGTATCTGGCGGGTGTAGAGGAAGCCATTTCACAAGTAGAGATTACGTATCTGAAAGGAGGGCATTTTATTGTAGATGAACAGCCTGCCGAAGTAGGTCGTTTGATCACTGAATTTTTGGGTACTTCCCAATGACCCATTGGCCTCAGTCGCGCTTTAACTTCTATCATTCTTCTTGCATCCCCTTCCAAAGGCTGGTCGTGCACTGAGTTCTCTCTCCCAGGGACGACCGGATCTGGGAGGATTCAGATGAAGGGCGAAGAATAGGGTGTAGACACCACATAGGTATGCAGACATAATAGAAAAATGCCATGTCCCGCAATCAATTCTTTTTTATCCTTCATCTGTTGTTATTAGCGGTAGTGCTGCTGGGGTTTGCGCCATCATTTTATTTGCGCCCCTTTGGAGAGCAGAACCCTCTACCTGTCTATTTGATTCTTCACGGAATTGCCTGTACAGCCTGGTTTCTGCTAGCCGTATTGCAATCTTCCCTGATTCAGTCCAGACGTCTGCCACTACACAAACGCCTGGGAACAGTTGGCAGTTTGCTAGGGCCATTTGTTGCTCTGACAGGCTTTTGGGTAATGTGGCACCGCATACAGGCATACTATTCTATGGATGGCCGACAAGGAGAGGAACTGCTCCAGGCACAGCTATTCGAAAGTATGTTGATCTGGGGAGACATTCTGGTGTTACTGTCTTTCCCTTGCATTATTTACCTTGCTTACCGAAGCAGATTCAGGATAGAGGCACACAAACGATGGGTGCTTTTTGGCTCTGTCATGATTGTGCCGCAGGCTTTTGTCCGATTGGGAAAATTCCCTTTTCTTCAAATCGGAGAAGATGCAGGGGTCAGTGGCAGCCTCTATGCCGTAGCTGGCCCCATGACAATTCTTCTGTCTTTGTTGATCTATGATTTGTGGCACTACAGACGCCCTCAGCGCACAACATCGATTGCTTTTGTTTGGTATTTCATCCTGCTTTTGAGTGCAATGATCATCATGCGATCAGGCATAGGGGTCTCCATTCTGGAATTGATGAGGTAGCTCTTGCTGGACTCCCCAAAGCTGGGCCAAGATGCTTGATCTGCTATGCGCCTCCTTAGGATTTCCTCTGGCTTTTCCTTATCTTTTTCCTGCCCAATCTGCCACACAACCATCCCCTCTCTCCCCACAATGACCGTTTGACTGTGATCGTATAAGAGACTGTTTGGGCTCTTTTTCCATTTTCTTTCTTGCGAGCATCCTCTTTTCGGGTTGCCAGCTTTGAACAGCTATATTTTTGCTCATACAATTGGCTGATTCATTTTCCTTCACAGCATATATTCTCAGAGACTGTTTGAAAATCTGTCACTTATTTTTTGTATGCGTCTTTTTTCCTCATCCTACAGCTTTTTTTGTTTTCATAGCCCCACTATGAGAACAAAAAAGAGCCTTGTTTGAGAAAAAAATACATCATAAAAATTCTCAGCACAAATTTCAAAACAATCTCTCATCAACGCCTTAATTTTTTCTCATGAAACAGTTTTCCCTTCTTGCGGTACTCATATGTATCATGATACAGACTCCGTTGGCATTCGCCCAATCTGATTGTTGGGGCTTTATGATAGGCAATACAGGGTTAGATAAAACAGATGCAATGACAGTGGACGCAGATGGAAATGTCTGGATCGCTGGTGGCTTTGTGGGGACTGTCGATTTCGATCCAGATACGGGAAGTAGCCCGTTAAGCAGCATCAATTATCAGGATGCCTTCCTTGCCTCTTATACTCGGGATGGGCACTTTCGATTTGCGATTCCTCTGTCAGTTTCAGGAATCAATGACATGGCTTCGGATTCCTCAGGGAATATCTACATGACTGGTTTTCATACAGGAAGCGTGGATGCCGATCCGGGTCCAGGTGTCGATCTTCTCCCTGCCTTCGGCGGGACTGATATTTGCGTGCTGTCCTTCGCCAATGATGGGACCTATCGCTGGGGAAAAGGGTATGGCAGTGCAGGTACTGATGAAGGTCGGTCGCTCAGTGTGGACCTATCCGGCCATGTACTGGTGTGTGGGAGCTACTTTTTTTCTACTGACTTTATGACGGTTGATAGTTCCAGGACACTCAGCAGCGCAGGGGGATCGGATGTCTTTGTCGGCAAATTCGCCGGACATGGGGATCTGCTCTGGGTCAATGGATATGGAGGAAGCGGATTTGAAGAAAATAGTCTTGTACTGGCAGGGACTGAGCCATTTGAGGCGTGGTTGGCGATGGCCTATGAGGGGACAATCAACTTACCCGCTCAGGGTGGAGACATTGTGTTGAGCAGTCAGGGTGAGGCAGACATTGCTATTGCCAGGATCGATTCTTCTACTGAAATACAAGCAGCATGGAGTATTGGGGGATCGGGAAGAGACATTCCTTCCTCCCTGATCAAAGAAAAAAACTGGCTTATTGCTGCTGGTACTTTTCGTGCCTCCATCGATGTAGATCCGGGCCCAGGTACCCGGATTCTGCAAAGCAAAGGGGAAAGCGATGCTTTTGTTTCGAGTTATTTGTCTGATGGAAGCCTAAATTGGGGGGTAAGGATCGGAGGGCTGAATTTTGATGATGCGCCTGCTTTGGCTGTTCCTCGCTTTGGTGGAACGGGGGAGGATAAATATCTCGCAGGATTTGGGCATTTTACAGATAGTTCGATTGTGGAGACTGGCAATTCCTCTCCTCCTACCCAATTGATCAGCAATGGATTCATCGATTCCTACCTCGCCTCCTTTGAACTTGCTACAGGAAATCTACTGGATGTGAAACAGCTTGGTGGTTCAGAAGCAAATGTCTCAGCAGCTATCAGTTCATATACAGATTCTAGTACCTCCAGAGTCATTCTGAGTGGCAGATCAAGTGGCAGCATACATCTTCCGCTTTTTTCTGCGGCTGGATTATGTGGGAATGCGATTCCATATGTCTCAAAGGGAATATTTGATTTTTATGTATCAAGCCTCCCTTCCCTCCAGGATTCCTCAACGTCTATTCTTTCCAGACCACAGCAGCTCCCTTTGCACCTATTTCCCAATCCTGCCACTGAGGTGCTTATGCTGGAATTTCCTACTGGCTCTGCAATAGGGAGTAACATCTCAGTTTATGACATTCAGGGAAATCTGGTCCAGGAAGCGGTTGTCCAGAGGGCGAGGCGACAGGCAGTTTCGGTTTCTTCCCTCCCCAAAGGCTTGTTTGTCCTGCAGGTGTTGGGCAAAGATGGACGGCTGTATATGGGGCGTTTTGTAAAGGATTAGGCTGCTTAAGGTTTCAGGCTGTTGATCTCCCATCATTTCGGAGGTCAAGTTTTCAACAATCCGTCAGCTTTTTTGAAAAAATCACGTATATTTGCACACGCTTTCAGCAGAAAGCCCTGGCGCGGTAGCTCAGAAGGTTAGAGCGCAGGATTCATAACCCTGAGGTCGGGGGTTCGATTCCCCCCTGCGCCACACTGGAAATCAAGGACTTACGGTTGTTTTACTGTGAGTCCTTTTTCTTTGGAACAAACATGGGACAAACATTCGACCATTTCCCTTACCTGATTATCAATTGTTTAGCTTTTCCAAATCTTTCTCAGAAAGGCTCATAAAGTAATCTTTCAGAGTGATTTCTTCCTCAATAGTCTTGTTTCGAATTCTTTTGTAGAGGGAAACAGGTAAATCAATCGTAACCCGCTTTGATCTTTCTTTAGAATTGGCAGGGCTATGAATGGATTTTACTGCCGTTTCCATCGAATCCTGAGTTAAACTATCCTTTTTGACGACCTTCTTATTTCCCAAATCCAGTTTCTGTAAATCAAGTTCTTTCTTACCCATTATGCTACCTCCAATAGTTCATTTTCTCCAGCTAAGTCCAATACTTCTTTAGTCAGGCCTATCATTTCTTCTTTGGCT
This sequence comes from Bacteroidota bacterium, assembly GCA_039029315.1. GTDB lineage: Bacteria > Bacteroidota > Bacteroidia > J057 > J057 > JBCCCJ01. The sequence goes on from JBCCGK010000052.1 coordinate 69,523, forward strand.
TTTGGGTCGATGTATTCCAGTACACCTTTTCCGGCAATACTGGCTTCCGTGTATGCCACACGACTATTGATTTTTGTTTCCATTACAGGAATGTCAAAAGAAGTCTCAATCTTGCTTAGAAGTCCTTCATGGACTTTCTTTTGGGCTGAAAACTCGTTCATCAGAAAATAAGCTGGAATATATTCTTTATATGCCTTCGCTTCTTCAAAGCGGTTGACAAATTCCTGAATGGCTCGGAAATCCTGCGCTCCAGGTCGGACAGGTATCAGTAAAATGGCACTGGTCAGAATAATTCTGGTAGTCATTGTTGAAAGGTTGGGAGTCCCATCAATCAGGATGATCTCAAAATCTCGATGGAGATTTTCAACTGACTTTGACAAGGCATCACTCTCAGTTAGGCCAATGACTGTTAAGTTTGGAAGGTTCTCGGCTCTGGCTCCATACCACGAAAGGGAATTTTGATTAGTGTCTGTATCTACGATGGCTACTTTGTAGCCCATGTGTGCAAAGCAGACAGCCAGGTTTTGAGTGATGGTGGATTTGCCTACTCCTCCTTTTAGGTTTGTGATGCCGATTATCATTCAATTTTTCCATATTATTATTTAGAATAATTAGGAAACTGATGTGTTGTAAAATGAATTTGCTGAAATTCTTAAAAACAGTATTAAAGATTTACAGATAACCGTGTTTTATGGACACATATTTAAAAGATGGCAGATATTTTGAAATAACAAATATTTATGTGGCTCGTTAGATAAGATATTCATTCAAACCTCCAAATATTTCAAAAATGATATAAATATGAGGATATTTTATCATGTGATTCTAATGATTGCATTGGGAGGAGTTTATAGAATTTCTCCAGCTCAGACTATTGAAATCTTGGATGATAGAAGTTCAGCAATCTGGGCTAGTAGTGTATCAATAGCTTATGGGTTTAGCTATAAGCAAATAATTCAATTAGAAGACATCTTTAAAAATAAAGGATTGGAACCTACTGAAAGAAGGAAAGAAATTGTAGGAATAATATCAGATTTTCGAGAAGGAATGGAAAAGGAGAAGGATAAAACAAAAATGCCTACAACTCAGCAGTTACGAAAGTGGTTAGGAGATGAGGTTCCTGAAGAGGTTATTCTACTTCTTTCTAGTGGAGAACAGAATCCTATATTTTTTGGGGGACAAATACAGGTTACTTATGGCTTGAATGCAGATGCATTCGAAGAGTTACTTGAACTTCTTTATGATAAGGAATTATCATCAGATACTGTAGAACAAGAGACAATTAAATTGTCAGAATGGGAGATAGCATTCAAAGATTTATTAACACGCTATGATCAATTGAATCGTGAATTGGCATTCCGAACAGATGAAATGGCAAAAGAGGCTAAAAAATCCTTAGAAGAGGGAAAATTTGAAAAAGCTCAAAAAATTCTAGAGGATCGATATTACTTTGCGAAGGAACGAGTCGAACGTGCAGAAAAAGAACAGGCATTTGCAGCATTCGACTATGCAAAGGTCTTAGAGTTAGCCCCATTAAAATATAGAGAAGCTACTATTTTTTATAGTGAAGCAGTTAAGTTAGCGCCAGAAAACTCTACGTTTATTAATTATTATGCGCTTAATCTTATGAGATTGGGAAGGTTTGACACAGCAGTCTTTCTTTTCCAAAAGGCGATTCAATTAGATTCGATTGCTTTTGGTAATAAAAGTACTTCAGTTGCTTCGTTATACAATAATCTAGGTTTAGCCTGGAACTCCAAGGGGAATTATGATCTAGCAATTGAGTATCATAATGAGGCGATGAGAATTAATACAACTTCTCTTGGAAAAAATCATCCAAAAGTTTCAGAGCAGTATAATCATCTTGGTGCAGCCTGGAAAAGTAAAGGTGAATTCGACAAGTCTATTCAATATTTTAACAAAGCATTGCGGATAGACTTAAGCATTCTTGGGAAAAATCACCCAAATATCTCATATGGATTCAGTAATCTGGGCGAAGTTTACTATTCAATAGGCGATTACGACAAGGCAATTAATTTTTGTAATAAAGCTCTAGAAATTGACTCAGTGATCTTTGGAGTTCATCACCCAAATATTGCAAAATATTATAATAACTTAGGTGAAGCCTATGCAGGGAAAAGAGAGTACGATAGAGCGATTAATTTTTGTAGTAAAGCTTTGGAGATTGACTCAGTAATCTTTGGAGTTCATCACCCAAATATTGCGAAATATTATAATAACTTAGGCGAAGCATACTCTGGGAAAGGAGGAGATTACGAAAGGGCGGTTAATTACTATTATGAAGCTTTAGAAATTGACTCTTTGATCTTTGGAATTCATCATCCAAATATTGCGAAGTACTACAACAATTTAGGTGAAGCATACGCAGGAAAAGGACAGTATGAAAGGGCGATTAATTACTATTATGAAGCTTTAAAAATTGACTCAATGATCTTTGGAGTTCATCACCCAAATATTGCGAAGTATTATAATAATTTAGGCGAAGCACTTAATGCTAAAACAGGGGATTTCGAAAAAACAATATTATTACAAAAATATGCAATAGCAATTTATTCAGCCTATTTCTCTCAAAACCATCCTTCTATTGCTGAAACACATGATATTTCAGGTAATGCATACATCTCATTAAGAAATTATTCTCAAGCTATTCAGGAATATAAAAATGCTATTAAGATTCTTAATTTATATTTACCTCCTTCCCATCCTGAAATTTTAGTTGTGCAAAAGAAAATTGATTACTGTCAACTTCAGATTGAAAAATAGTTTTCATTTAAAAAAGAAAAGAATCAATCTTGGTCTATCTTATCCCAATAATAAAATCAATATGTTAGCATCCTTTTGATGTGAAGAGACAAGGTTTTAATTTTTTTAATTCTTTTTCTAAGTTTTCAGACAATCCCTTACAATTATATAAGGAAGAAGTACTTAATAATTGTTGTAATTCTAAATTATATACTCCATTTAAATCAACTCCATCCATTTTAACTCCGTATAACTGTGCTCCTCCCAAATATGCACGCTGAAGATTAACATTGCTTAAATTCGCATTGTTTAGAATCGATTCTCGAAGATCACTCCCACTAAGATCAGCACTATTTAAATTCGCTCCTGCTAAGTAGGCTCTAAATAGTTTACTGTCATGCATATCAGCTCCAATTAAGTTTGCGTCCACTAAATTTGCATTAATCAGATTTGCTTCATGAAATATGACATAACTTAAATTTGCGTTCCAAAAATTAGCTTTATTCAGATTTGTATTTCTTAAATCTGCTTCACTCAAATTTACATTTTGGAAATTGGCATTTGCTAGATTGAAGCTATCTAATTTTACCCTACCAATAATTGAATATGAAAAATCGCCTTGTTCTGCCAAAATATTATGGGTTGTATTATTCAGGTTGCTCTCCATTAAAGCAATGAATAGCTGTCCTCTTTCAGGGCTTGACAATTTTTCTGATAAAATATCGCCAGTCATTATTTTGTAAGGCATAAAAGCCCTACTCAAAGCGACAATTCTACTTATTAAAGGTTTACTTAAACCATATCGCATATTTGCAGGTATATCCCCTGAATCTTTGCTAATTGCGATTCTTTGTTCTTTAATTTCCTCATCAACTCTATCAAGAACATTACTCATAAGAAATACTAAAGAACTTCTACGATCTGCCTCGATAAGATTATTTTGAATATTCAATCTATAGTTTTGGGTATCAAGTAAAGTAGTTTGTCGGTTCACTAATTGGTTTTGGTATCTGAAAAGATTTGTCTGTTCAGCAATCAGTTTCGTTTGCAAATCGAACATTTCATTTTGCTTCCCAAACTTCTCATCTTGACTTCTTAATAGATGAGTCTGTACTTCTAGTTTCCTATTTTGAGATTCTACTAGAGTATCTTGATATTCAAAAAGCCGATTTTGAAGATCGAATTTCTCATTCTGCTGACTAATGAGTCTGTTCTGCTGGTAAAGTAAAGCGATAGGAACCAATGCTACAATTAACGCAAATACTCCGATGCGGGTGAAACGGTAAAGTACCGCTATTATCACTTCAGAAATATTGTCTTTCGATAAATCACCTTCCTGAATTTTATTTAAGCTATTTTTCAGCTTTGGTCCCAAAAGGAAAAAACCTCCTAATTTTCTGACAATAAAGCTTTGGGTCTTGCGGACTTTTTCGCGTGAATTTTCATAAGCAGCTAGTCTAGCCTCAAGTTCCTCCACTTTCTTTAGAAGTTCCTCTTTTGTAGATTCAGTATCTGTATATGCCATACAATGTAATAAGAAGTGAAGAATCACAATATAAAGATTTATGGAAAAGCAATGTCCATAAACTTCAGTTATATCAGGATTAACCATGTTTAAGAATCCATAATTCTTGAAAAATGTAACTTCTCAAATGGATTCATGAAACAGCTTTATATGCAGCCTCATATGCTAGTAATTTCACATGATTCTTTCCATCAATCATATTTGTGGAACCTTTTTTTTGCCAATATTCTGCTCCTTTTCTTAGGGCTTCGGGTGATTTGTCCAAATAGCCTTCGGATTCAATAACATATTGTAAGAGTATATCAAAATGCTCTGCTTTCTCCATGAGTTCATTTACATCTTTACCATTTTCCTCAGCTTCAAAAATTTGGGTTAACAATTTCTCCTTTTCCTCCTGAAGTTGAGAAAATTCAGCTTGCTGTTTTCTCATTTCTGCTTCAAGAGAAGAAATCTGATTTTTATTTTCCTCCAGCTCCTCCTTGAGTTCTCCAAACTTATTCGACTTTCGGAGAAGGTCGGAGAAAAGATCGGTGAAATAATATAGCCCATAAGCAAACATAGCTGAGAACAGAAAGCCTGGGAAATAGATAAATAATCCGGTTCCCCATTCCGGCCATTGGATAGGATGCCAGAATGCATATAGATTCACAAGGAATATCATAAAGGCAAAAGTCTGGGCTGCATAGCTATTCCCATGTATGGTAAAAAGCAGCACGGCAAAATCGATGGCAATCAGCATGATTGCGATATAGACCTTTTGCCAGATATCTGGATCGGAGTCCATATACATTACGGATGTATAGACTGAGGTGATTTAAAGTTTTTTCACTGGGGAATTTTGTGTTTGATCATCCAAGCTGTGAAAGCGAGAAAATGCCAGGACCACCAACTGCTGAGAGAGGTATCTTGTCTGACCAACAGAGTTCTGAAGCTGTCAACCCAGGC
>JBCCGK010000053.1:0-74505 GCA_039029315.1 Bacteroidota bacterium
ATTTGAATATTATCCTATGGTTTTGTTATGCCCCTTTTTTCGCCCTTCTGCGTTGAAAAAATCCTCATCTAGCTCTGCTACATTCCGGTTTTTCCGCCTTGAAGGTCAAAAAAATGACCTATAGCAAATTCCATATACAAAACTCAAACAGTCTCTTAATTAAAAAGGAAGCCAGCCGCCAACATCTAAGCGAATAGTGCCTCTATTGGCTTTGTTGAACGCATGCCAGGAGTTGTTTTTCAGTCTATGGAGTTAGAAGAGATTTGTGTCCTATCTTGGTAGATCTTGACTTTGCCCAAGTGTTCTGTATGAAGGATTTGGGTTTCATATGAGCCCTTTGGTGGGATTGTTTCAATTTTTTTCAATAGATCTCTCCAAGAAGGGATGAAGTCATAGGGTATCTGCCCAGGCTGAAGGATCAGGCGGGGGTTTCAAGCTGGGACCAATGTGAATCGAGGGGGTGTTCTCGCTCAGCCGGTCTTTCAAGCCCAAGAGAGATGGCCCTTCTGGACCATCTTCTTCGATCTCGTCTTGCTCGATTTGATCAGGAAGTTTGCCTATCTTGAGGCAGAGATCGCGCACAATACAGCTATAACAAGCAATGGTACTCTCAGCACCATTGGCTAGCTGCATCAGACAAGATAGACGATCCAACAGGCCCTCAACTGACATAACAGTGGCTTTCTTTTTACTGTTGATTTATGGTCAAACAAATCTGCATGAAAGCCTTTTTTCCCTATATTCACAAGCGTGCTGCCGCTTTGCGGCTTCGTTTAACAGTCTCTACATCGCTATCTCTTGCTACGCTGCGGTACAGCGTGTAGCCGTGTCGTTGTGTGCTATTAAAAGAAACCTGAATGAGCAAATTAAAACATTTATTAAGTAAGGAGACAAATTTATATTTGACAATCATCTTCCACCCTCTCGCTCTCCCGCCAGCGGGAGACATCAGCCCACAAGGCCAGGAATCAACGATTTTCCCCTTCGGAGGGGGTTGGGGGAGGAACAAGATCCTAAATTTAATTGTGTCCCCTTACTTACTTTGTATAACTTTCGTTCCAATTATTGCATTTGGACAAAGTGATTTTTATAGTAAACAAAAGGTGCGTGATGATTTGACATATCTTCAGTCAAAGCTAATTGATCAGCATCCAAACATTCATATTTACACATCAAAAGAAAAGTTTTCCGATTTTTTTGAAAATATAGCCATACAAGATAGCTTAACTGAATTGGAGGTTTATAATTTGATTACCACTTCAAATGAAATTATCAAAGATGGACACACATTATTTTATCCAAATAAAAAATGGAAGGAAAATAATAATTTAAATGGGTTATTTATACCAATACAACCATTTTGGGATGGCAGTAAGCTATATCTTTCCAAGAATTATAGTTTATCGGATGAATTACAAATAGGAGTAGAGATAGTTTCAATAAATGGAATAGAATCTTCGGAGTTAATTCAAGGAATGTTAAAAAAGATGATGAACGATGGTAATAATCTTAATTATTCAACTTGGGTGATAAATACTTTTTTCTATGAATATTTTAGTTATTTCTATGGCTGTAGAGAGGAATATCTTATAAAAATTGATAACGGTGAATTAGAAAAGGATTTGATAGTTAAAGGCATTGCTAAACCAGAACTTTTTAAAAACATCAGCAATCAAGAAAAAGGAAGAGACAAAGGAATTTACCTTGAAATTGACAAAGCAAAAAGTATTGGTATTCTAACTATCAAAGATTGGCATAAAGATGTTTTAAGAAGCTACTATAAACAAAAATTTATTCCTGAAATAAAAAAAGCGATTAATAGCATCGAAAGTGGGAATATTCAAAACTTGATTATAGATGTACGAAACAATCAAGGAGGAGAATTAAAATACTCCAAATATTTGCTTTCATATTTATTAAGTGAACCGTTTGTATTAGTAGAGCAATATTATAAAAAGAAAAAAGGAAAAATTGTTGAGTGTAATGGTCCACAGAGTGGTACCCACCAACCAATGTCGAGAAACTTTAAAGGAAATGTGTATGTTCTAATAAATGGGGGAAGTTTTTCAAATACAGGAATATTCAGTTCTGTGTTAAGAAAACATCAAAGAGCAATCTTTATTGGCGAAGAAACAGGAGGAAGTGAATTTGTGCTTTGTGGGAGTCAAAAGAAAATAACTCTTCCAAACACAGGCGTCGAAATAGAATTGCCAAGATTACAATTTATTATTAAATCAAAAGAAGATAGAGAATTTAATAGCATTATTCCTGATTATTACATAAAGCCGAAAATCGAATACATAGTAGAACAAAAAGATAAAGATTTAAAATTTGCATTCGAACTAATAAATAACAGCACACCATAAAGGCTAAAACGACAATAGACTCGATTCCTCGCCTACTGCGTGTAGCCGTGTCGTTAGGATCAACCAGAACAAACCAAGATGTTCACCAAAAGCGCAGAATTATACGACCTGATATATAGTACCAAGGATTACAAATCCGAAGCGGATACGCTTAGGTCAATCCTTTTGTCGTTGAACCCTCAAATTCAACACATACTAGATGCCGCGTGTGGAACAGCCGAGCATCACAGATTTCTCACGGACAAGTTTGAAATAGATGGATTCGACTTGAATGAGGATTTCATTCAGATTGCGAAATCAAAGAACCCTGGAGCCAGGTACTTCGTCGCCAATATGGTGGACTTTGATTTGAAGAAACAATATGATGCAGTGGTCTGCCTGTTCAGCTCCATAGGATATCTAAAAACCGTCTCCAACTTATACGCTGCAATTTCTAATTTTAGGAGGCACTTAACTCCAGACGGAGTTCTTGTTATTGAACCCTGGATCTCACCAGAAGATTGGAATCCAGGTCAGGTGCATCTGCAAACATATAGCTCGGATGATATTAAGGTTTGCAGAATGGCCTATACGAGGACTGTGGATCAGATGTCCCTATTGGACTTTGAATATCTGGTAGGCACGGCAGATGGAATTCAGAAGTTCGATGAAAGACATGAACTTGGTTTATTTGATCATCAAACCATAACTCGTGTATTCACACAATGTGGATTAACTTGTCAACTCGTCAAAGAGGGACTTACAGGAAGGGGCCTGTATATCGGCACCAATATGAAAAGGGATTAAGAGACTGTTTGAACAGGACAAGGGAATTAATCGGTTGTAAACTCTTTTTCGAAAAATAAATTGACCCTCTTGTCTTCACTACCCCCCGTATACTCTTGGTTTGGTGCTAAAGTTGGATGTGAATTCGGATCTGAATATTGAATACTACATTGCTCTAGTCATTGAAAGCAATTCCCTGAACATCGGCCAAAACCTTCAAATGATAAGCGCTTTGATATCAATTTTATATATTATGCCTTTGATATAAAGAGCGAATCACATCAAGAAGAAATCTCCTCCATATGCCCTTACTCATTGTGACACTTGGGATAATCTTGCTATTCATGTTAATAGCAAGAGTCAAGCTTAACGCATTTATTTCCTTTATTATCGTTTGCATTTTTGTTGGTGTATTTCGAGGGATGGAATTAACCGAAATTGTCGAGTCGCTTCAAACCGGAATGGGCAATACGCTTGGGTTTTTGGTCTTGATTTTAGGTCTCGGTGCTATGTTGGGAAAACTCGTTGCAGATAGTGGGGCCGCACAAAGAATTACCTCAAAATTGGTGTCTGGTTTTGGAATACAACATATCCAATGGGCAGTTGTGATTGCAGGCTTTATTGTTGGTATTCCCATGTTTTATTCCGTCGGATTTGTCATCTTAATACCATTAGTATTTACGGTAGCTGCATCAACAGGATTGCCCTTAATCTATGTGGGTTTACCTATGCTGGCCTCTTTGTCAGTAACGCATGGCTTTTTACCTCCTCATCCTGCTCCTACAGCAATCGCAAATATGTTTGAAGCAGATATTGGCAAAACCTTATTGTATGGAATCATCATAGCGATTCCCACCATCATCGTCGCAGGACCATTATTTACCAGAACGATTAAGAATATACAAGCCACTCCATTAAAAGAGTTTTATAATCCTGTTGTGTTAACAGACGATGAAATGCCAGGGATGGGCATCAGTGTGTTTAGTGCTTTGCTGCCTATCATATTGATCATATGTTCCACCATATGCACCTTTTTTCTTCCTGGAGATTCTCTCATCAAAACGATCATTGTTTTTATTGGGAATCCTGTCATAGCCATGTTAATCGCTGTGCTGGTAGCGATCTATACCCTTGGGATATCGCGTGGAAAAACGATGAGCGAATTAATGGATTCCATATCGAGTTCCGTCTCAAGCATAACCATGGTTTTACTGATTATAGCTGGGGCAGGTGCCTTCAAACAAATTCTGGTTGATAGTGGAGTGAGTACGTATATTGGAGAATTATTACATGGCTCAAGTATATCGCCCTTAATTTTGGCCTGGCTAATTGCAACGATCATCAGAGTGTGTGTGGGATCTGCTACGGTTGCAGGATTAACAGCAGCGGGAATTATTCTGCCGCTCATTTCCGGAACCGGAATTAGTCCCGAATTAATGGTATTAGCCATCGGTTCTGGAAGTCTCATGTTGTCTCACGTGAATGATGGAGGATTTTGGTTGTTCAAAGAGTACTTCAATCTTACCGTGAAAGAAACCCTATCGACCTGGACAGTCATGGAAACCTCCGTTGGAATTATGGGATTAATAGGCGTTTTGATCCTAAACCTATTTGTATAACAGCTACATGTAAACTTAAATAGAAACCATGTTTATATTCGACGCACACCTTGACCTTTCGATGAATGCCTTGGAATGGAACAGGGATTTGACCTGGACAGTAGAAGACCTCAGAAAAAGCGAAACCGGCATGACTGATAAACCGGATAGAGGGAAGAATACGGTTTCTCTACCAGCTATGCGGAAAGGGAATATAGGACTTTGTGTCGCTACCCAGATTGCTCGATATGTGAAAAAAGAGAATCCATTACCTGGTTGGAATTCTCCCCATCAGGCATGGGCACAAACACAAGGGCAGTTGGCCTGGTACAAAGCAATGGAAGATATAGGCGAAATGGTTCAGATTACCAATCTGGAGCAACTAAATCGCCATCTCGCCTTATGGAAAAATGATGATGGGACTAAAAAGCCGATAGGATATATCTTAAGTCTGGAAGGTGCAGATTCCATCCTGGACATGGATTATTTGGAGAAATCATACGAGATGGGATTGAGAGCCATTGGACCAGCACATTATGGGCCTGGCACCTATGCGCATGGTACAGACTCGGTAGGGGGAATCGGAATGAAAGGAAAAGAGTTACTCAAAAAGATAGAAGAGTTGAAGTTAATTCTTGATGCAACACATCTGTGCGATGTGAGCTTTTGGGAAACGATGAACGTGTATCATGGTCCTGTTTGGGCAAGTCATAGTAATTGCAGAAAATTCGTGGATCACAACCGCCAATTTTCTGATGAACAAATCAATGAATTACTGAAAAGAGATGCAGTCATAGGAATTCCATTGGATGCCTGGATGATGGTGCCCAATTGGGTGAGAGGGGTATCTACACCAGAGGGTATGGGAGCATCATTGGACCAAATGATTGATAATATAGATCATATCTGTCAATTATCAGGGAATTCACTCCAGGTTGGCATCGGTACGGATCTGGATGGTGGATTTGGTAAAGAACAGTCTCCCCATGATCTGGACACAATCGCAGATCTTCAAAAGATTCCTTTGATGCTCTCCCAAAAAGGATATTCAACAATGGATATTGAAAATATTATGAGTCAAAATTTCATAAGATTTCTTCAAAGGGTATGGGCTTAATTCATGAATTGTTATTGGATGAATGAGGCTTAACAGAGCTAAACAAGAACCATAAAGGCAAGAATTTCGACTAGATTTCATAGTAGAAAGCATCCCTCAATACTTCCAGGCTCTTGGGCACGGCTGTATCAGGTGATTCAAGGCCTTCAAACTCAAGCGATATCCATCCTTTGTATCCCACATCCCGCATCATCTGACCAATGGCTGGATAATCTATGTCCAGTGAATACCATTTACCACCACCATAATAGGTTTTGGCTTGAACAAGGAATGTTTGAGGAGCCATAAGCTTCAGTTGTTCCTCACGGTTTTCTAAAAAGTTGCCCGTATCCAAAGTCATTTGCAGCCAGGGACTGTCAATGGCGTCCACAATTCTCTTCACCCCTTCAGCAGTCCGTCCAAGTCCCCAGTGATTTTCCAAGCCCAGGACCACTCCACACTTTTCAGCAGTTGGTATGCATGCTGCTATAGAATCAATCACCCATTTGAAGCCATCTTCATCTGTATAGCCCTCCAACGTTGGTTCAATCCCCTTATTGGCCATGAGATCATCGAAGTTCTTGGAAGTTCCCCATCGACCGGTATTTAATCGCATCGTTGGTATCCCCAATCCGTAGGCCAGTTCTATCTGCTTGATCGTTTTGGCAATGTTCTCATCTCGTTTTTCTTTTTCTGGATAAACAAAGCCCTGATGTGTGCTGAAACCCATAAGGGCTAAGCCAGCATGGAAGGCGCGCTTCTTGATGTTTTGTAAATAGGGATTCTCTTCAGAAGTCATCTGTACCAACAGGAGTTCGATGCCATCAAAACCCATAGCTGCTGCCTTATCTATGCACATGTCAATCGGTACGTCTTCCTTAGGACCGTTGAACTGCCAAAACGAATAGGTAGAAACGCCAATTGGGTTTCTTCTAATATTGCTTTGTTTTTCAACGATAGCTTCTTCTTTCGATTCGGGAGAGGTGCAGGCTCCAAGTGCGGTTGCCATACCTAAAGCCGAGGCATGTTGAAGGAATTTTCTACGATCTGTCATTTTGCCAGAGGTTTGTATTCATTAAATATAGTGATTCACTCATTCTTATTATGGAACACCCTGAATTTTCGCTTAACCTCAAAATATAAACTATATTTCATATGATAGCCAGTTAACCACAAACTACCTCCTCATAAACATAGATAAATGAAGATTATAGACTCCCCAAAAATGCCAAAAGCAAACGGGCATTATTCACAATGCATTGAACACAATGGCGTCTTATACCTTTCAGGACAACTTCCCATTGATCAGCTGTCTAAAACCATTCCTGAAACAATTGAAGACCAAACAGATTTGGTGCTGAAGAATATTGAATTGATTCTGAATGAAGCAGGCAGTTCGAAAAACAACATTTTACAGGTTCGGATTTATATCCCGAATATTGAGTTATGGGACAACGTTAATGACAGGTATAGCATTTTCTTCCAGGAACATAAACTTGTTAGATGTATTATTCCGACCCGTGAATTACATTTTGGGAGCTTGATTGAAGTTGAAGTCACAGCTGTCATAAACGCATAAGCATGAAACAATATCGAGGCAAAGCATAACACCTTAATTGAGTTCATGGCTTTCTTGATTTTGGTAATTCAGTCTTAGAAAGCAAAATCCCAAGAGCTGAAGGAGAAATCAAGGGAGCCCTTTACGCCTTATTCCTCTCCGAAAATATACCATTTCAGCTTCATTGGGCTATTCCATTCCCGACAACCCTCCTTAGCCTCCAGCCGATGCCTATTCTTCAATTTCAAGTTCGGGAGCAGGAGTAAGCAGTAACAAATTAAGGTCTGCCCTGGCGTTTGAAGATCAATACTTCCTGATCTGAGAATTCCATCCAGGCAAAGTCATAGACATAGTAATATTGTTTGCCGCAGGAATTTACATATGATCCTGTGTAATAGTTAAAATTGAATTTTTTCTTGTCCATCTCTAAACGGGGAATTTAATTTGGGTTTTGTTCTTGCCCATCAGCTCGAGCATGATGGATCGATTTCGGTGGAGAATGCGGTCAATGCAAATAACCGATTCATTGGTATTGGTTGCTCGGCGAAGTTGGACATGATAGCTGTTTTTGCAGCCGATAGAGCAGAAGATTTTGTCATGGCGTCCGGTGAGTATTGGAGTTTTACATAGGCGGCAGGTTTTGGGGTTGATGTTGAGTTGGATTTGGGAGAGGGAGACATAGCAGGAGATTAAGCGCAAAGAGCGACAAACATTGACGGTCAAAAGGAGATGAGTGGATGTTGAATGGTTGAGTGATTTTCGAAAAGTATATGTGTAAATATTGGTTAATTATGCTTAACTGTTAATAACCGTTATTAACGGTTAAGTACTAATGCATATGCTAAATTGCTTTATATCAAGTAAATAATTCTTCTTATTGATTTTCATTTTTGAGTTTTTTCAATATGGATCTTTTACTTTTTCCTTTTCAAGATCAAAACAAACCACGCATTGCGGTCAAGTTTCTCGGTTTTGATTCAGCCTTTCCAAATATGATGAAACAAATCCCAGGAAGCAGATGGACTCCGGAGAAACAATGCTGGCATATTCCTTAAGAGAAAGAAGCCTATGCTCGACTGAAGGAAGTGTTTGGCGAAGAGCAAGTGAATATTCAACGCACAAAGGAGCAACAACAGCGTGAACATGTCTTGCCATCCTCTAAAATTGAGATTCACCTATCCGGCAATCATCTTCAGATTCGCTTTGCTGTAACAGATCAACGTCTGGCAAAAGTCAAAGCCATCCCTTTTCGCCAGTGGCACAAAGAAAGGAGATATTGGTCTATTCCATACACCAGGAAGAGCCTTGACAAGCTCCGGGATCTTTTTGGTCAGGAATTACTGCTTCATTTCATCCCCCAAGACGATATTCCTGATGACCTGGCAGCACCTCCAAAGACCACCATTGCAGATAAGAAAAGGCCTGAACTGAGATTCTCAGATGCCCTGATCCAGCTGGAAGAGCAACTCATGTTGAAGCGCTACAGTCCACACACCAGCAAATCCTATCGCAGCCATTTTGCTACCTTTCTCCTTCGATACAATGATATCCATCCCACCGAGCTGACCGAGACGCACATCCGAACCTATTTGATGGAGGTTATTGCAGATGGTAGATCCGAGTCTCACCAAAACCAGATCATCAATGCCATCAAATTTTACTACGAACAAGTGCTCCAGCAGGAACGCAAGGTCTATTACCTGCCTCGCCCCAAGCGTCCCCAGAAACTTCCCAATGCCTTGAGCGAAGAAGAAGTTCGCCGATTGATCTCCGTGATCGACAATCTCAAGCACACATGCATCATCATGATGATTTACTCGGCAGGTTTGCGTCTGTCTGAGGTGGTCAATCTGCGAATCAGCGACATCAACTCCTCTCAGATGCGGATTTTTGTCAAAGGGGGGAATGGCAAGAAGGATCGGCATGTAGGTCTCTCTGAAAAGATCTTGCTGCGCTTGCGGGCCTATTACAAGCTCTATCGGCCGCATGATTGGCTATTTGAGGGACAATATGGAGGACAATATGGGAAGTCCAGCGTCCAAAAAATCTTTCGCCGTGCCAAGCTCGCTTCCAGGGTCAATCCTCATGCCACTGTACATAGCCTACGCCATAGTTATGCCACGCATCTGCTTGACCGAGGCATCAATCTTCGATATATACAGGAGTTACTTGGTCATAGCAGCAGCAAGACCACAGAGATCTATACCCATATTAGCCAAAAAGGTAAACTCCAGGTCAAAAGTCCTTTGGATGATCTGGCTATATGAGCCTTTGTGATTGTGCATCAGGTGAGAAATATATACCTTAGGTGGAATTCCTATTCCGTGTACCTGCCCAAATTGGGATATCTGAAGCAATAGGAGCTGAAGATGGAGGGGAGATATATGTAATAATGAATGTTTACTCAGGCGTTATGGGCAACTTAAAAAAATGAAAAAAATAATAACAATAGTTACCATTAGTTTCCTCTTTAACAATTCATGTCAAAAGGATAACATCTCTATTTGCAATGTTGATGACAAGTATTTGTCTAACTGTGTAGATTTCTATTGTGGTAGTGTTGTAGACTTACATAGAATAAATAGCAACATCAATTATGGTAATATAGTAAACACTCAATTCAATAGCGTAACAGCTGAGAATATAATGAAACCAGAATTTCTTCATCCAGGTGAGAACACCTATAATTGGTTTGAAGCAGACCAACTTGTAGACTACTGCACTTCCAATTCTAAAAGGCTACATGGGCATACTTTAATTTGGCACCAACAACTTCCTCAATGGATGTTACATTTTGAAGGTTCCAGTAGAGATTGGGAAAACATGATGAAGGATCATATATTTCAGATAGTAAGCCATTTTAAAGGAAAAGTAAGCAGTTGGGATGTGGTTAATGAAGCATTCAATGATGACGGAACACTTCGCAATTCCATTTGGAAAAAAAATATTGGCAAATCATATATAGAAAAGGCTTTTCAATTTGCCCAAGAGGCAGACCCAAATGCTAAGTTGTTTTACAACGACTACTCCTTAGAGATAAATCCAGTAAAGCGAAACGCTGTACTTTCTTTCTTTAACAATTTAAAAGCCCAAGGAATATCTATTGATGGCATTGGACTGCAGATGCACATTTTCAATGGTTTTCCTGAGAATATTGAAGTATCAAAAGCTATTGACGATATATGGAAGAATGATTATTTAGTACATATTTCCGAATTAGACATTTCTATCAATCCACTTTCTCAAGATATGCAAAAAGCCCCACATAATGAACTAATGAGACAGGCAGAAAAATATTTGTATGTTTTCAAATCTTATGATAGAATTCCAGACAAATACAAGTTTGGAATAACAATTTGGGGTGTTGGTGACGATGATTCTTGGATAAGGTATTATTATAATAGAGATGACTACCCACTACTATTTGATGATAATTATTTGCCGAAACCAGCATTTTGCAAACTAATCTCAGAATTATGAAGAAACTGATATTGCTCTGTTTCATTTTACACATTTCTACAACCATATCTGCCCAGCTGTCTGTTGGTTATTATCCTTTTCAATCGGAATTATCAGTTAGTGCCAATGTCGAAAATACAATTTGGGGGGATTTGCGAATTGCTTCAAACACTTTTTTCGGAAATATTACAATCGAACCAATACTAATGGCAAATATCAAGAAAAGTGAAATTGTAAATTATTATGGCGGTATTGGAATGAACTTCAATTTTTTTAATGCATTTAATAATATTTCCATCATTAATGGCTATAACTTACACTTTGGAACAAGAGCAAAACCGATTAAACAATTTAATAATCTTCATGTCATATTCGAAATATCTCCTTATATGAATCGTAACTTTGATGGTGGTTTACTAAGAACAAGACTCGGAATTGCCTATCTATTTAAAAATAAAAAGAACAAAAGCCCATAACAATTTGCATGAAGACCATGCCCTCGATTCCTCAGACACGGCGCATGCAATAAACGTTATGCACCATAAAAAAGAAAGGATAACGCTCATTTTATCACCATAACCTTGAAATCTATCACTCATCATCCGATCCATTGGTGTTTCCCGATACCTGTTCCTGGCAAGGTATTGAGAGAATTGATATGGAGAGGTTAGAAGATAAGCATAATGACGGCTATGTGTTAGATTGCAATTACTGAGAATTTAATTCCAATTAAAAAATTACCAAATGAAAACCCTATTCTTGATTTTAACAGTGACCATGTGCTTAATAACATCAATTAAATCACAAATATCCCATGAAAATAGAATTGAATTTGAGGAAGGAGACAGGTTTGTGGGGAAAAAAATCTTTGAGTTTGGAAAGGATGGTTTCATTATGCGTTCAATTAACAGGAATACAACAAAAAAACAAAATGAGTGGAAATTTGAAAAGTTCGATACTGACCTTAAATCAGTTAAGACAGAAAGTGTATTCCTGGAGAAGAAAATGTTTATTTATGCGTCTTTTGTCAATGAAGACCGAGTACAATTCTTGTTTCAGAATCTGAAAGGGAATTTTTCTATAGTAACAGTTGAATCTTCTCATCTGGAAGTCACGAAGATTGATGGTGTTTTGCCTAAAGATGCAACAGTAAATGAGATGACTGTTCTTGGAGATTATACTTTTTTTAGAGCAAGAAAAAAAAACACCAAATATTTATTTTCAGTTAATTGGAAAACTGGGGAAAAGAAGTTAATCCCGTATGAGATAGGGAATATTAGTCCCATGAAAACGGCTTTGATGAATTTTCAAGTATTGGAAAATTCGAATGAAGTTTTTTTGTATGCAAAGGTATACATCGCGAAAGGAAAGAGTGATATTTTTGTTATTCGTTTAAATAGTGAAGGCAATAAAGAGGGGGTTTTTAACCTAACAAAAGATATTGAAGAAAACCTCGTACATGTCTCAGCATTAAAATTAACTGAAGACAAATATATTTATACAGGTACATATTCCACAGAGTATACATACCTTTCTGAAGGTCTGTTTTTCTGTCAAGCAAAAAATGACAAAGTCGAATTTATTGAGTTTTACAATTTTTTGGATTTCGAAAATTTCCTGTCATATCTTCCTGAGAAAAAAATAAAAAAAATTAAGCAGAAGAAAGAGAATAAAGAAAAAAAGGCCAAAGAGCTTATAGAAAATTATAGAATTTCCCCTCATGAGTTAATCGTAATAGATGATGGGATTATATTTTTAGGAGAAGCTTATTATCCCGCCTATTCAGCCGATGGTACAAGCGCCACAGGAGACTCTTTTATTGGTAATAAATACACACATGCCATTATTGGGAAGTTCGATGAAAATGGGAAATTGTTATGGGATGAAACATTTAAAATTTCGTCTCTAGATTCAAATCCATCACTATTTGATCCAAAGCGATATATATCTATTACAGAAAAAAAACAGAATTCAATTAATATGGTGTTTTCCAAATACAATATAATACATTCAATATCAATCGATTATAGTGGTGCCATATTGCAAGACCATCAATATGACGCAATTCAATCTACTTATGAAGGCGATAAAGTATTAAATTCTTTTTCCGATGTTGATTATTGGTATGATAACTATTTCATTGTTTATGGAAAGCAAGAAATAAAGAATACCAATGATACAGCAAACTCCAAAAGAAAGAGAGAAGTTTACTTCATTAATAAGATCAAATTTGAGAAGGAATAAAAGCCAATAACACCTCAGAGACTGTATAAATACTGGAATTTGGAGGAAGGACAGATTTTGGGTTCTGAAGAGCCGCTTTTTATAAAATAGCGAAAGTACAACAGTGTATATGCGAAAATGCACTCCAATCGGTCGCACTCTGCATATACCTACCGTTATAGAATAATAAGAGTAACATTGAGGCGCGTGAAATTTGCCTACATCTCGATCTGGCTTTCACTCATTGACCATAGTCTGGAAGCAAGCTTTTGATCATGGGTGGAGGGTTCTGAGAGCCTTCCGTTTGGCGTGAAGTATCCGCCGCTGCTGTCTCGATTCTGAGGACCCAATACGGCAGGCAACCACCTTTTCACCATTTCCTCTGCGGGTTTAGCTCCGGGGGGATTGAATCCTGTCTTGGCGAGAAGATCCGTTGTCACTGCACCTGGATCTACTGCATATGTCAGTAAGGAGGAACCTTGAGTACGCCGGGCTAACTCCTGCGTAAATAGTACGTTGGCCAGCTTGGATTGGCAATAGGCGGCCATCCCGTTGAACCCACCTCTCAGATTGATGTCATCAAAGTGTATCCTTCCCGCCCGATGCCCACTTGAAGAAATATTGATAACCCGGGCATCGGGACGTTCGAGTAGAGCTGGAAGCAACCGTTGTGTGAGAAGGAAAGGAGCCAGGTGGTTGATCTGCCAGGTGAGTTCAAACCCGTCTTCCGTTTCCTGAGCGTGATTCATCCAGACACCTGCGTTGTTCATCAAAATGTCAATGCTCTGATTAGTCAGTCGGTCTGCCATAGCTCGAACCTGGCTCAAAGACGAAAAATCGGCTAACTCTGCCCGAGCGGATCCACCCTGCGCTTGGATGTCCTTCACCACCAGCGCACATTTCGTTTCACTTCGTCCATGAATGATTAGCTCGTAACCAGCTTGGGCAAGTGCTTTCGCTGAGGCGGCTCCTATGCCGGCGGTGGCTCCAGTGATCAATATTCTCATCGCTCTACATGAATCAGGATGTATGGATGCTTGAATTAACAAAATAAATGTTGAATGTAAGCAAGGGGACACATGTATATTTGGTCATCATCTTCCACCCTCTCGCTCTCCCGCCAGCGGGAGACATTAGCCCACAGGGCCAGGAATCAACGATTTTCCCTTTGGAGAGCAATAGAATAAGCATAGGTAAGTAGGTCCCCCCACTTAATCGAAAAATGGCAGGTACGGTCTTGATAGGAGATTCGGATTCCTATTTTGGCCAAAGTCAAACTAAGATGAAATCAAACATTGATGAAACACTTCCTCATACGTCTCGCCACATGGCTACAAGACCATCGCAGGGAATATTATGATAGCCTCCACCCAGGATTGTCAGATGCTGACATAAGAAGCTGGGAAACAAAGTTTGGCTTTGAATTTCCTGAAGAATTCAAACAACTCTATCAATGGAAAAACGGGCAGCCAGATGAAAATCGAGAATACCTGTTTGATTTTTTCTTCTTTGATGAAATGGCAGTCATCCATGAGCAATGGGAAATGGGCTGCGAAGATTTATCAGAATTCAATGTAGAAGGCAGTATGGCCTGGGGAGGGAGTTGGTTGCGCTTCCTGAGTCAGCTAGATGGAAATGGCTATTGTTTAGATGTACATGGGGACTTAGGCAATCCTGGCCAGATTATCTCTTTTGCCCATGATGGAGACAATCATGTAGCCTGTGCCAGTTTGACAAGGATGATCGAAATGATTCTGAGCTTGTTGGAACAAGGAGTCTATGCCTACAAGGAGAACAATGACAAAGACTCATTTGTCATGGTAGATGAAGAAACAAGAGAGAAGATCTATGCTGAGTTTATGATGTAAAAACCACTGCCAATGAAAAACTCGATACTAACAACAGACCTCATATAAACTGTCGTAAATATTATTTTATGCCAATCAAGGGTTGAATGTAGTTTTTATAGCCTGAATGTCAGCTTATTTGTGGGTAAAAGGTTAGATGTCGAAGAAATTTATGTGGTCAACTATACCTCATTTTCACACGTGATTCCCAGAGGTGCTTTTCCAACCCTGATGTTACAATATCGAACACGAACGAAGTGAGTCTGAAGAAGAAATTGAATTCCAGATCAAATGGCCTCATGAGGATTGAGCAAAGAAGGGAAGCTACCAGTCCCCTATGGCCCAGAAGTCATTGGAGAAAGAATCAAAACCTTCCTCACGAGGAAGATATGCCACCGATCAAGTGGAAGACTTTTTTCGATGAAGGCTTCGACAATTCCGTTGTTTGATCAGAATCACTGCTATCAACAGCATAACAAAGACAAGTCCAGCGACAGCCCAAAATCCTTTTTGCGCGGATCGAAACACAATCGGTTCTTCATCGCCGATACTGATAAAAGCTGCCCAAAAGAAGGGAGATTGTTGATAGGCTGGGCTTGTCTGGATATAGCTCAACTTGGCCTGTCGCAGTGCCTCCGATTTACTCAAACCGGATTTCAGATTCGCATAAAAGGTCTCCATTAATACCTTTGTGCTTCTGTCATTGACATTCCAGAGGGAGGTAACAATGCTTTTGGCACCCGCATAACTAAACCCACGCGCCAGAGAGATGATGCCTTCTCCACGCTTGAGTTCTCCGATTCCTGTCTCACAAGCCGACAAGACCACCAGATCCGCATTGAGCTGGAGATGATAGATCTCCCGATTGAAAAGGAACACCTCCTCAAAATCATTTTCCGGGCTGGAATGAAAGGCAAGGAATGCATAGTCTCCTGCCTTGTCATTGGCCTTGCCGTGGGTTGACAGATGGAGAATCTGATAGTCACTGGCTTGCCGAATAAAGGCAGATTTGGTGGCAGTTTCTCGAAGAAGGCTTTCTCCTTCCATGTTTTGGGCGATCTGATACGCTTCCTGAACGTTGTATTTCAGACGTGTCAACCGACTTTGGAAGCGGGTACTATCTGCCAGGACGAAGGAATCAAAACTCGGGGCACATGCCAGGAGGGTGTGGGAAGGAACCGAGGCATGTTGTTTTTGTTTCATTTCCAGTTGTAGAGTCGCAGAGTAGGCATAGTTGATAGAATACTCTTGCAACAAATACGGATATTGCTGATAATCCTGCATATCGACTGGTTCGGAAGTAAGCAACATCTCAAAAGGTACATATCCCAGAACCCCATCCGGCACGATCAGAATGTGAGCCTGCTCAGGCAACAATGCTTCTACAGGTCCAAAGAGTTTTTGATAGAGTTTGGTGGCATATTCTACATATCGACTTTCAGGAGGGACCGAATCAGCAGCTCCACAGGAAGAAAGGTAATAATGATCCGATAATAAGCCACATCGCAAGTCTCGAACCCAATCTTCCAGAGGAAAATCTTTCTTTGCACGCAGGATATGGAAGGTATCTGGCAGAATGATGAAGGTGTAGATGTGACTATTTCCGACCAGATATTCCAGAACGACCTGATTCTGAGACTGAAGCAGTTTTTGCTGGATTGTTGGCACATCGACCACATCCTGACTATATCGCAACCGATAATAGGCAGGATAGTGTTCCTTCATCTCTTTGATCAAGGCATCTCGCTCCTGCCGAAGAGAAAAAGCCTGATCCTGATAGTCTCGCAAGAGGGAATCATTGGGAGATTCATATTCGAATTCTTCCTCAAACGCCTTCGTTTCATAGTAGTTGATCTCTACGGTCAATTGTTGTTCTTTCTCGATGAGAGCAGGGGGCAGCTCAAAGCTTCCGGTATGAGTAGAGAGTTGCATATGCTCCACAAGTTGTCTGCTCTTGGTTTTTTCGGCTAACACAAAGGCTTCAGGCAGTTCGTCCGGCCGGTTCCTCAAGCATAGATTTTCGATTGCCCCCTCATAGGCAGTAAAGCCCGAAGAAGCATAGTATTGCCGAGTGGAAGACAGCAAAAATTCTTGCTGAATATACTCTTCAAGGGCAATTTGTGTTTGGTACTGCAGATGAAGACTGTCGAGATAAATCCGCTCTTTCGACTGATCATATCTGCTCAAATAATAGTATTCTACGCCATCCATCGCTGTTTGAAGCGCCACAAGGTCTAATACATCTCCAAAAGCCTGTGGATTCTCAGGATCATATTGAAGGCTGGCAAACGCTTTTTGAAAAGATTGCCATGCTATAGGGAAGAGTCCCATTTTCCTGTATGAAGTCCCTAAATAGGTGAAAAGATTGGCATATTCAGGATGGTGAGGACCGTATACTGTTAAGAAGATGTTCAGCGCAGTTTGAAAGGCTGCAATGGCTGGTTCATACCGACCTGCATCATCATACAATAAGCCAATGTTATTGTAGATAGAAGCTACTTCAGAATTGTTTCTTCCATAAGCATCAGAAAAAATTGTCAATGCTGTCTCGTAGTAGGCCAATGCAGAATCAAAATTGTTTTGATATTTATACACATTCCCTAGATTCACATATCGATGGCCCAAAACTGGATCATTCTCATCGAAGATCTTGGCAAAAATATCAAGGCTTTTTTCGAAGGCTGGAAGAGCTTGAGAATACTTTTCCAGATAGTTATATGCCGTTCCGATTCCCCCAAGCACCACTCCCGCCAAATAGTCCTCCTCTATCTGCAAGGCAATTAGTATATTCATGGCTTTGTGAAAATATTCCAGTCCTTTGCCAGCATCTCCTTTCAAAATCCAGGTATTGCCTATGTTATAGTATATTTTCACTACACTTGTACCCTCTTCTCCACCTGCTCTCTTTTGGATTCTTAAGGCTTTGTCAAGATAAATCAGGGCCTGATTCAAATCATGTTTTTCTAACAAAAGAGATCCAATGTTCATATAGGTGGTGGCCACATAAGGATGATGAGGCCCCCAGCTTTTGAGGTCCTGTTGCAAGGTTTTATGAAAGAGGTCCAAAGCGCGATTGATTTCGCCTCGATCGCTATGAATCAAGGCCATATTGTTGTAGACCTTTGCTAGCAAACTCTGATTCTCTTCTGGAAGACTAAATCCGACCTCCAATCCCTGCTCAAAATATGCCAGGGCCTGTTCATATTCCCCCTGATTCTTCAGACATAGACCCATCCCATTATAAATAGACCCAACATCAATATGATTATTTCCCAGTAGACTTTTCTTCACATCCAGGGCCAACTCATAGAATTCAAGTGCGTTCTGGAAATCTCTCTGACGCTCATGATTGTGGCCAAGCATTTCATAGGCTTCGCCCAACACCAGACTATCTGTCTCATTGAATGGTATTGGATTCAGTTCCACAGATTTTTGGGCGCACACCACCCCTTCTTCAAATTTCTCCATTTTGTAATAGATATCGCTTCTACGATTATAAGCCATCGCAAGTGAGATCGCCACATCTTTCTTCCCATTCACTGGGATAAGATCGATCATCTGTTGATTCAGGAGAAGTGCCTCTTCATATCGAGCGGAATCAATTAATCGCTTCAGTTGAACGTCCCACGGAGCAAGATTCTCATCCTCAGCGGAAGTTTCTGACATCGGATCTTCTTGCAGAAAAGGGGACACTTCCTTGACACCAGATTTTTGTGATAAAACTTTCGTCAAGTTCATCAACAGCAAACTGAGTGAGAAAATAAGAATAGAGGTTCTCATAGGTTGGGAATCGGAAAATAATTCAGTCAATAAGTAGGCCGATTGTCTGAAAGTGGGTACTAACATCCTTTGACAAAGAAAACAAAAGATCGGACAGATTTCCAGTATTCGCAAGTACCCAGGCTACCTCTTTGCCTTGCCCCACTTTCCACTTCCATGTCATCCAGCCACACAAGGGTAGCAAACTTGAATGTCCCTGAAAAGGGTATGCAAGTGTATCCCTTGAATAAAAAAATAACAGGATCAGGTCTCAGCTTGTTTCGCTTTGGTCATTTGACTTCTCAGAAACAACCACCATCCAATTCCTCCAAACAAGGCAAGAAAGAGCAAGGCAAGCATCCACCCTTTCCCATTGTCTTCCTCCTCTTCCAGAAACACAATGGGCACCGCATCGCCAATACTGATAAAGGCCGCCCAAAAGAAGGGAGATTGGTGATAATCAGGACTTGTCTGGATATAACTCAATTTGGCTTGACGCAGGGCTTCAGATTTGCTCAAGCCAAATTCCAGATTTGTATAAAAAGCCTCCATCAGTACTTTTGTGCTTCTGTCATTGACATTCCAGAGGGAGGTAACAATGCTTTTGGCACCCGCATAACTAAATCCACGTGCCAGCGAGATGATGCCCTCTCCCCGCTTGAGTTCTCCGATTCCTGTCTCACAAGCCGACAAGACCACCAGATCCGCATTGAGTTGGAGATGGTATAGCTCCTGATTGTAGAGAAAGGCATCTTCAAAATTGTTTTCGAGGCTGGAATGAAAGGCAAGGAAGGCATAGTCCCCCGCCTTGTCATTGGCCTTGCCGTGGGTTGACAGATGGAGAATCTGATAGTCATTGGCCCGATGAACGAAGGCTGCTTTGCTTGCAGCATCTCGTAAGAGGACATCTCCTTCCATCAGGGCTGCGATCTGCTCAGCTTCAGAGATATTGTATTTCAAGGGGGACAGTCGACTTTGGACATTTACACTATCTGCCAATCGAAAAGCATCAAAACCAGGTGCACATGCCAGGAGTCTATGAGCCGGTAGCGACGTATGTTTCTTCTGCTTCATTTCCAGTTGCAAGGTGGCAGAGTAGGCATAATTGATCGAGTAGTCTCTGATCATATATGGCAAATCGGCAAACTTGTCTGTGTCTGTTGGAGGGGCTGTCAACAAGGCTTCAAATGGCAAGTAACCCAGAACGCCATCCGGGATCAGAAGAATCCTGGATTGGTCAGCTATCAGGGGCCTAATGGGAGCAAACATCTTTTGATACAGCTGATAGGCATAGGTAGCATAGCGATCTAGCGGCGACAGAGAATCTGATGGCACACAAGTTGGAGCCAATGTCTGCTGAGCAAACAATCCACATCGGATGTGCTGAACCCACTCTTCGAGGGGAAAATCAAGCTGAATTTCCCGAACAAAAAATGTATCATGCAGAATGATGAAGACATATAGATGTTTATCCCCAACAAAATATTCAAGCAAGGCATCATTGGATGAGGGAAGCAATTCCTCCTGAACCGTTTCGATATCTATGACATGTCGACTATAGCGCAACTGGTAATAAGCGGGATATTCTATTCTAAATCGCTCACGCAACTGTAGTCTATCATGTCGAAGGGCAAATAGTTGATTTCGAAAAGTGGATTGTGCCGAATCTGTGTTGGTAGTCCTTTCATTTTCAGCTTCAAATATCAGGGTTTCAAAATTGCCTATCTGTTTATTCAATTCCCGTTCCTGCTCAATCAAGGAAGCTGGTAAGCCAAAATTCCCTTCCATGCCTGACTGTTGCAGCTGCTCCAGCAATTGACGGCTTTTGGTTTTCTCGGCGAGCCTAAAAGTTTCTGCTAATGATGTTGCTTCTTTCATTTCCATCAGATTAGTGATGGCTGCTTCAAATACTGGAAGCGCCCTGGAAGCATGGTATGCTCTTGTCGAAGATATGTTGAATTCTTCCTGAATATACTCCTCCAATTCTATCATCAATTGATAGTGATGGTGAAGGCTGTCGAGGTATCCCGCTTGCCCACTTTGTTGATGTTTGCTTTGGTAATAATTTTCCAGGCCCAGGAACACCCGCTTTAACAATTGCAGATCTGACACACGAGAGAAAGGATTGTCATCAGCAGGATCGAATTTCAGGATCTTCAATGCTTGTTGGTGGTGGAGCCAGGCTTCTTTGTGTTTCCCCATTTTCACCAACAACTCTCCCAGATTGTAGTAGGCATCTGCCACATTTCTATGAGAAGCTCCGAAAGTAGTTTGGTTCAATTCCAGAGCCAGTTTATAATAGGTCAAAGCCGAAGAATAGTCTCTTTCTTCTTCATAGGCCAGTCCAATATTGAGATAGACCGTAGATTGGCGAGAGTCTGTTTTCCCGGATTGGTAAATATCCAGGGCCAGAAAATAGTAGCTCAACGCCTGATCATGATCCCTCAAGTCTGCATAGAGAGTCGCCATGCTATTGTAGACATTGGCGAGTTTTGGATGATCAGGGCCCAGAGAGAGTTTCAGGATGGAGATCGCTTGATTGTAGTGAGAAATGGCTCTGTTCGTGCTGTCGAGATCTTGATAAATGGTTCCAATATTGGCATGGAGCATCCCCAATCGCCGATCATGTTCTTCCAGGAGGCCTGACAGCATATTGAGGGCTTGCAGGTAATAAATCAGCCCTCCATTCAGATCCCCCTTGCTCGTCAGAGCTACTCCAATGTTTAGGTACAAAAATCCCACTTCTGCGTGTTCCTCTCCATACGCATTTATGCGGATCGGCAATGCACGATGAAAGTATTCTAGGGCTTTCTCGAATTCATACATATTTTTATACACGATTCCAATATTGCTGTATGTGGTAGCAATATTTGGATGATCTTTCCCAAGATGGATGGAGTCCAGGTGCAGGGCTTGAACATATTGATCTAATGCCGTTTCGTAGTCGCCAATCTCAGCATATACATTGCCCAAATTGCTGAGGATATTTGCCAGGGGCATCCTTTCTGTTTCTCCTCCTTTTCTGATCCGTTCTATCGCCAGCTTGTGGTAGTCGATCGCCTGAGAATATCTTCCGGATTCGTAATAAGCCAATCCCAGAAAGTGAAGATTTTCAATTAAGATTGGGTCTTGATCCGAAAGGATTTGACTCCGAATTTCCAGCGCGGATGTTGCATATTCCTGGGCCTGTTCAAAGTCGGAATAGCGTCTGCTAATGATGGCTATTTTGAACTGGGAGGCAGCTTTTTGTAGGCTGTCGGCACGATTTAGAGGATTTGCATTGAGCGTAAGGGCTTGTTGGGCCATCTCCAGACTTTCCCTTAATTGTCCCTGTCTGCCATAGATGCTACTCATAAAGTTATAGCCTTTGATGAGAAAAAACAGATACTCTTCCTGATCTTGAATTTTTTCAAAGATCCGCTGATTCAACTTCAAGGCTTCCTCATATTGGGCTGAGTCGATCAATGATTCGACGCGATCCAGCCATTGGCTCAACATCTCCTTTTCAGATCCATCCAGCACAAGGCTGGATTCCCCCGGCATTGGCAGCTTTCCGGGAATCATGCCTTCTGGCAGGTCAGTGCCCAATACACTGGTCAATCCCCAAGCGAACAGAAAAACAAGCACACGAATATTCATATGAAGAGATTCATGATGTTGCATGAGACCCAATGACTTTTCAACAAAAGATAGGGCAGATTGTCAGACTTAACAAACGCCAGAATCAAAACCATAGGTGTCAATCCTTCGCTCACACAAAAATCTCTCTCTCCAAAATGGATAAACATAGAAGTAAGCGTCTCATTCAGGCAACCAATATTGTTTAAGCATTAACAACCATGACACAATTTGAAATCACCGGTGCTGCGCGCATCGGTTTCATCAAGGCCACTTATCCGCTTGTATCTCTCAGCGTAACTCCCACCAGACTAGAAGTGAATGCTTCTATTGCTGGGAATCTTGTTTTTCAGCCCAAGGACATCGTCAAAATCGAGCCTTTCAAGCATTCCTACTTTCCTGGGCGTGGGATACAAATCGTCCACAAAGTCGGCAACTATACCAAAAAGGTATTCTTTGGAGCCAAGGAAGACCCGGAAACTCTTGTTCAACGAATCAAACAAACTGGCTTCCTCAACAATCAGGATCATGTAAGTCTGGAGGAAAAGAAAGATATCGTAAGTCGACAGGAACAAGGAAGTTTTCCGATCAAGAAACAATTTGCTCTGGGATTTTTGCTTGGGTGGAATGCCTTGTTCGTCATGCATCTCTTTCCTTTTGTCAAAAATGCTCTCCCAGGATTTTCAGTTGTTAGCAGTATTGGGCTATCAGCCTTGATTCTGTTTTTGGTCAGCCTGATCAGTTTGTATTCACCAGAATTCAGACGCCTCTATCTGAAACATGGCAGGACCCTGAAAGACATCAAGAAATTTTTGATTTTGACACTGATTATCAGTGGCCTGATGGCAGCCAATGCCGTTTTCCTGTTTTTTATTCTGTGACAAGGAGCAGATAGCTGGACAAAGAATAGAATCAATGGCAATGAGGTTTTGTCTGACCTCTTTTTGTTGTCATTCACCTGAGTGATAGATAAAGAGGATTGAAAATCAAGGATTGAGATTTCTTCCCCCCAACCCCCACCAAAGTAGGATCTTTGGTTGCGAGGCAATTTCCCTGTCAAACGAAGAGAGATTCCGCTTGCGGAAGCGGAGGTTGGGGGTGGATCGAAGCCATGCAATATACTTGCTTGTGGGCGATAAGATTTTCACAATCAGGCAATATTAACCAAAACTCACGTTTGTTATTCCCATTGATCAAACAATTGAACTTCAGAATTGGTCAACTCAATACTTGTTCCACATCTATTTCTCCCAATTACTTCCCCCGGCATAGGGATAGGCATCCCAGGGAGATTCACCATTCATGCGCGGATCGGCTGTTGCGCGCAGATAGTCAAACAACTGCGCTTTCAATTCATCTTTTTGCTTTGCATACGTCGGATCGTCTGCCAGATTGTTCAACTGAAAGGGATCCGTCCGATGGTCAAAGAGTTCTTCTTGCGGTCGGAATCCGAAAGACATCTCAAATAGTTTCGGGAAGTCTGTTGAGCGTTTCATCATGACCTGCTTGGACGCTCCGTCATCAATATCTCCATAAAATCCTTGTGGCCAGGCATCAAAATCCGGGTTGCCCATTGGCCAGCGATCCGGCTCAAAATTGTGGATGTAAGTCATCTCCCTGGTATGGATCGCTCGCATCGGATAGCCCAACATCTCAGGTCGGCAAATGGTATGACGCTCCAGAGCAGTTACAGCAAATCCCCGAGCTGATTCTTCCGTCTGTCCCAGGAGAATCGGAACAAGGCTTTGTCCGGTCATTGCTTCAGCTGCGGATAGCCCCGCCAACTCCAGAAAGGTCGGGGCAATGTCTGTCAAAGAGACCGGATTGTGAACAATTTTCACTTTTGCTTGCCCATTTCCCCATCGAATCGCCAGTGGCATTTGATCCCCATAGGTATAGAGATTGGATTTGGCTCGGGGAAATGGCATGCCATTGTCAGAAGTTACTACCACGACTGTATTGTCTAACAAGCCTTCTTCCTCCAATTGATCCAACATTCTCCCTAGATGCATATCAAACCATTCGACTTCGAAATAATAATCAGCCACATCATTTCGGGTCTCTTCGACATCCGGCATAAAGTCAGGCACTTGAATTTGAGTCAGATCATATCCATTGGTAGCGCCATTGCCATAGCCATATCTTCGATGAGGTTCCGATGCTCCATACCAAAAGCAAAATGGCTTACTGGCATCCCGCTCTGACATGAACTGCGCAAAATTGGCGGCATAATCAGTCGAACGAATCCCTTTGGGCACCTCTTTTTCGATGGTCTGATAGGCCTTTCCTGCCGGATTTTCTGTCCATCCCCCTCTCTCCAGGTCTGCAGGTCCATAGGCTTTTCCAGTATAGGCCACTTCATAACCATTTTCTCTCAACATGCCTGTATACACAGGAAATTCAGTGGACAAGGCCCCAAACAACAAGCTTCCTTCTTCCAGGCGCCACATTTCCTGACCAGTCAAGATGGCTGCTCGAGAAGGGGCGCAAGAAGGAGAAGCCGTAAATGCATTCATGAACAAGATTCCCTCCTTGGCAACGCGGTCAAAATTGGGCGTTTTTACTATGTTATCACCATAAACTCCCGCATGTGGAAAGCTCCAGTCATCCGCGATGCAAAACAGGAAGTTGGGCGGTGGGGTCAGAGTAGGGGCATCTGCTTGTTGGCTTTCCTGATCGGATTGACAGGAAACAGACATGCAAATCAACGTAACAATCAGACATCTTACAGAGAGAGGCATAAGGGAGTTAGTTATGTGAGGCCAGAATATCGCGAATATCCATCAAAACCAATTGTCTTCCAGTGTCTCCAATTGGGCAATCGATGACGACTGTAGTTCCATCAGGCGAAGTCCGGGGATGCGTGTCGGTTCGCCATTCTCCTGTATAGGCTGGATCAAGATAGAAATCTCCAATGGGAATTCTTTGTTTGCTTGGAATATGGTACAAATAGACATGTTGCATTCTATGTTCATCTGGATAGGTATCATTGAGAATCCATTCATTCCCCGGCAAATAAGTATTGTGCCCATTTCGGATCATGATATCTTCTCCTTCGATCACTCCCTTGTCTGATCCATCATCCTTGAAGAGATAAAAGGCCTCTTTGTCTCCTTGTTTGGTCCACATCATCAGGTGTTCAGGATCTCTCCAGATGAAATGGGATGTATAGCCCGATCCATCGACCAGGCGAATGTCCTTGCCTGCCAGATCCGAGGAGTACATCAATGTACCAAATCCTTTGTTAGGTACTGAAGGTGTTTTCCAGCGATGCAAAAAAACAAATCGCGTTCCATCTGTATTGAACAAGAGATGATTGAACCAGTTTTTTTCAGTATAAAAATCCTGAAAAACAGCATCATCCGTCTTCCTTAACTCAAATTGATTCATCTGGGCAATCGAAATAATCAGCTTCTTTGTTCCTTCTTCCAAATCGCAGAGGTAGATCCCTGCATCCTCTGGCGCAAGCTCTTCTCTATTTGGATCTGGAATCCCTCCATAGCCATAGCCGCGACGAAGATCATTGATTCGCTCGAAGTCTACCGAGAGTGCTGTACGGCCATCTGGACTAAGGGTATAAATGGGAAATGGAAGTGTCTTGCGTGCCCCAGTATGAATATCATGGATATGACTCACAAACTGATCCCCCACTCTATCATTCCAGATGACTTTGGAATCAGATCCGGGGATAAACTGCAACATACACCCCTGCTGCCATCCCCAGGCAACCGAAGTCCCCAATTCTGTCCAGCGATCTTCTGCTTCCAAATCGACATATCCCACCCGAATGCTATCATTTGGCTCGGGAGAGCGCCCCTCGAAGTCTACTTGTGCTGTCAGCACATATCTAGCTGTTGGATCGAATTCCAACTTGTCATAGTAGCCGAACCAGTGATGGGGAGGCCCTTGTGTAATCGCCCTGGTTGGGACATATAGGGTGGCAGAAGGAATGTCCATGCTCACTGGCTTCTCAGAGGACTGACAGGAAACAGTCAGCCAAACCAGCAAACAACTTATGCCTGGAAGAAGGAAGATTTTGGTCATAGCATCTGTGTTCAAGCATCAGATATTAGGCAAAAAAAAGGACTTGACCAATGCCTATTGGTTTCGGTCTCTCTCCAGGCAGATCTTTGTGGCAGACGGACAGACACATCTTTCGATTCTGCATGTCTATGGATGGAATCTTTCGCTTTTTCCTGTTTCAGCTATTCGTAATCGGTTAGGAAATGAAAATATCCACCTCTGCATTGTTCCAGTTTTGGCTTTTTTCGCCATAGACTTCGTAGTCCATCTGAAAGGCTCGTTCTACTCCTGATTGCCAGACTTCTTGCCACGCTTGTCCGATACAGTGAGGCATTTGACCTTTTGCAATAAGCTGATGATAAGCACCTGGAGGAATGCTCAAGGCATGTAATCCCAAGCCCTCCGGGACTTCGGTTCCTGGCGATACCCTGCATCCGATGAAATAGGAAAATGGAGCCATGTGATCGCCTTCATATTCGTGGTAGACCGCATAGACTTCTTGCGTCTGAATGTTGGGGATTTTGGTGAAGTATTGTCCTTTTTCGAACGCTTGCCAATGGTTACCGATGTCTACATTGGATTGACCATTTTCATTGGTGGTTTTGAAAGGCAGGGGAATTCCAATCAAATGAATGGTTTCCGGAACATCAACTTTGCTTGCTGTCATAATTCATGCAGATTATTGGATGGTGAATTGAATGTACAGCAGGTTGTTCGGATTGATTCTCAGGCCTAAAATACTGGAAAAAAATGGATTATTCGAATACAATTGATTGATAATGGTTTTCATGCGCTTTGACCTGCAATCCTGCTGGTCGTCCAACAGAAACAAATTGTGAATGAGGAAGCACGAATGGCCCAGCTTGCCTGAAACTGTCAAATCTGGCTGTTACACTTTGAGACTTCAGTTTTTCTCTCACAGTAAAATAGAGGTATTCTATCTGAAAACTAGTCGGATGGACATACATCAAAAACTGATCATAGGTCGAGTTGGCAGCTTCTTCTCCCCATGTCGCATACAGGAGTTGATAGGTAGTTCCCTCCAATTCCTCTTCTCCGGCATAGCTAATGATAGAAGCCTCACCAATGCGGAAAGGAAACTGAAACCAATAATTTTTGAAGATCATTTTTTCAGCATAGGAATTTTCTTCTGCTTCTTGCCATTCTCCACCAGCAGCCTTCACCATAAAAGTACCTTCCTGAATTTTGTAGGACAAGCCTGTGTTTGGACCATTGAGCAATTGAAGCTCACAATCGTGAGATCCAAGAACCGCTCTCAAGCGATACCTTTGGGGCAAGGTATCCCAATGCGCTATGGGGGTTCTCCCGTACCAGTCGGCGATTTGGATAAACTCTCCGTAGGTCAGGCTATCCCAGGCCTCTCTGCCTCCATAGGCTTGCTCCATTTTGTGCAGGAGGTCGCGCCCCTGTTGTCTGGATTCGTCCGTGATTCCTGCTTTGAGGAAGTCATTCCTGATGTCCTTGGGTTTATGAAAACAGGAGATTGCTAACAGAACAAGGATCATTGTTCCACAATAGAGGGTTGTTTGTTTCATTGAGACAAATTACGATTCCCTCATTTTTTCTCCAATCTGAAAGCTAAAGAGATGCAGATCGGGAAATAAAAATTCGGTTTATTTGAGAATTGTTTATGTTTCAGCTCCTGCCCTATGAGAAGATTTTGGTATTGTTTCTCCTTGATTATTGTTGGATCATTTCTACAAGCTCAGGATTTGCCTCTCTATTCGGGAGAACTCTCCCGGTCCGGGCAACAGGATTGGCTTCTGGACAATTCTTCCTTCTCGGCCAAGGTATATCGCGGCCAGAATCCCAAAGAACTCATCCTGTCCAATGGGTTGATTCGAAGGATTTTTCGTCTGGCACCTAATGCTGCAACCATAGGATTTGACAATCTGATGACTGGGGAAAGCATCTTGAGAGGGGTGAAGGCAGAAGCGGAAGTCAAGATCAATGGACAAACCTACGCAGTAGGTGGATTAATTGGGCAGTCCAATTATGCCTTTTTGCTTCCAGAATGGGTGGATCAATTGTTCGCAGATTCTTCGGCAATGCGCTTTGTCAAGATGGAGGTGAGCAGCCCAGATGCTCCTTTTGAATGGAAACAGGTGAGATATCATGCTCCGAATGTCTCATGGCCGCCCAAGGGAATTCATCTTCGGATGGATTATCAGATGCCCGCTGCTTCGCCTCTTCAGGATATCATGGTCTCAGTACATTATGAGCTGTATGATGGCATTCCGGTCCTGGCCAAATGGATCAGTGTTCACAATCATTCTTCAGAACAAATCCTCCTCAATAGCTTCTCAAGTGAAATTCTGGCAGTGGTCGAATATGGGTCTTCCGTAGAAACCAGAGAATACAATGT
The DNA here is from genome assembly GCA_039029315.1 of Bacteroidota bacterium. Taxonomy (GTDB): domain Bacteria; phylum Bacteroidota; class Bacteroidia; order J057; family J057; genus JBCCCJ01. The sequence goes on from JBCCGK010000053.1 coordinate 28,699, forward strand.
TCCCCCACCCAATCTTCATGTGGAGACCGATTATGCCTTCGCCAGCATGAATGCGCGAGATGCCAACCATCATGCTGTTCATTGGGAAGCAGATTCACACTACCTCTCACAAGTCAATTATCTGCGACAAACCCCTTGCCTGCTCAAAGTCAGTCCAGAGGTAGGTCCTGAATTGGGGATTGCCTCGGGAGATACGTTCGACAGCTTTCGCGCCTTTCTTCTTCCCTATGACAGCTATGACCGAGAAAGAAATGGCCTGGCTCGAAGAAGAATGTATAGGAACCTTGCTCCCTGGACGACAGAAAATCCCCTGATGATGCACGCACGTTTTGCCGATTGGGAGCGAGTCAAAACAGCAATAGATCAGGCTGCTGAAGTTGGTTTTGACATGGTGATCCTGACTTTTGGGAGTGGCTTCAATATGGAAGATGACAGCCCTGATTATCTGGCAAAAATGACACAGTATGCAGAGTATGCCAGGGAAAAAGGGGTAGAAATTGGTGGCTATTCTTTGTTGGCATCCAGAAAAATTGGGGATGGTCAAGATGTGGTCATGCCGGAAGGAGAAAGCCCCACCTTTGGAAATTCTCCCTGCATCGGGAGCGAATGGGGACATCGGTATTTTGAGACATTATATCAATTCTACCAACAGACAGGCTTTTCATTACTGGAACATGATGGCTCCTATCCAGGAGATGTCTGTGCCTCCTCAGCACATCCCGGACATCAGGGGTTGGAAGATTCCAGATGGACTCAATATCAAGTGATTTCAGCCTTTTATCAGTGGTGCCGACAAGAAGGGATCTACCTCAATATTCCGGACTACTACTATATGACAGGTGGGAACAAATGTGCGATGGGCTATCGTGAAGTCAATTGGAGTTTGCCCAGAGCGGAGCAAGTGATTCACACCCGCCAAAACATCTATGATGGAACCTGGAACAAACTGGTAAGCATGGGCTGGATGTTTGTGCCCTTGACCGAATATCACGGCGGTGGGGCCGCAGCAACCATAGAACCGCTGGAGGAACACCTGGATCATTATGAGAGAATGATGATGTCAAATCTGGGGGCAGGGGTCCAGGCCTGTTACCGCGGGCCCAGATTGTATGATTCTGACAAGACCTTGTCGATGGTTCGGTCTACCATCGATTGGTACAAAATGCATCGAGAGGTCCTGGAAGGAGACATGATCCATCTCAGGCGTGCAGATGGACGCGATCTGGATTATTGGTTAATGGTCAATCCTCAAAGCAAAGAAAAAGGAGCGCTGGTGGTGTTCAATCCGTTGGCGGAGGATCTGGAAAAGGACATACAGGTTCCCTTGTATTATACGGGATTGACTGATTCAGTAAGCGTCAAGCAGACTGGCCTGGATGATCGCAGGATAGAATTGGATCGGACCTATCAGATTTCGCTTCCTGTGAAGGTGCCCGCGGGAAAATGGACAGTGGTGTTTTTTGAATAAATGGAAGATAGCGTGCGGATCTCTAATGCTCGATGGGGGGATAGGAGTGTCTGCCAGGGGATTGTAAAGATCTAATAATGACAGGTAAGTAAGGGGACAAATTTATTTGTGAGGGAAATAGGGGAAATAAGGAATAAATCTTACCAATCAAGCCAGTATATCCCCTATTTCCCTTATCCCCAAAATCAACCCTAATATTGTCCACCCACTTAATTTTCTTGACTGAGACTATGACGACTACCAAAACCAGCTTAACAAGACAATTGGGTCTGGGTGGACTTGTTGCAACTGGCATTTGCTCCATGTTGGGTGCCTCTGTCTATGTTGTTCCCTTTATGATCCAGCGGAATGTTCCGGGAATTGGTCCTTATGTCCTGTACGCATTCCTTTTTGCGGCGGTGCCAGCTTTGTTGGCTGCTTATGCCTATGCCCTGCTATCATCTGCTATGCCAAGAGCGGGAGGCAGCTACATTTTTGCCAGCAGGGGATTGCATCCCTATTTGGGTTTTGTCGCAAGTTTTTCCCAATGGTTTGGTTTGTCCGTTGCCATTGGTGTTATCTCTTATATCACCATTCCTTTTATCAGAGATACCGCATTGACGCTGGATATGTTCGAATTTGCCCAAATCCTTGACATGCCTGGCGTCAGAGTAGGCCTTGCACTTGTTCTGTTATGGGTGTTTGTTGGGATCAATATACGGGGGTTGCGTTCATATCAGTTGACTTTGATTCCCATGATGATTGTCATGTTCAGTCTGGGCGTGCTTGTGATCTTTGCCACGCTTCATGTCACACAGGAAGATTTTGCACAGGAATTGCTGAAACACGAAGGGAGACAGATTTCCACCACTGTCGCAAGCTTTCATTTTCCGACCTTTCTGACAGCGGCCGCCTTGCTTTTTTCTTCCTTCATTGGATTTGACAGCATTGCTCAGGCAGGCGGGGAAGCCAAAAACCCAAAGCGAAACCTGCCTCTCGCCATTGCGATTGCTATTCTGGGAGTAGGGCTGTATTATTTCATTTTTGTAGCGGCGGTGTATCGGGCAGTTCCCTGGCAATTCATTGCTGAAGAAGCGATGAACAAAGACATCAGTGCACCAGGCCTGCTGAGCTATATGCTCCCGACAGGCTGGGCGGTACTGATCATCGGAGGGGCAGCCATCGCTCTGATCAATGACCTTCCTGCCATGTTGCTATCTGTTTCCAGGCTGATGTTTGCTTGGGCGAAAGATGGCATATTTCCCGCCTCGATCGCCAACATCCACGCCACCAATCAGACCCCTGTGAATGCGCTCATTATTAGTGGCGGGATGGCCAGTGTCGGAATTTTGGGAAGTCATTGGGCTGGAGACTTCTTCCTGGGCGTAGACATTATGGTCACCTCAATGTTGGTGAATTTTATTTTGATGTGCGCCACAGTTCTCTCTGTGCCCAAAAGAAATCCATCACTGGCAGTAGGCATGAAGCACTTGAGTTCCATTCTGTGGCAAAAAGGCATTGCCATATCAGGCATTCTCCTCCTTGCTTTGTTTCTTTGCGTTCACCTGTACAAAGACATATCTGCTGACCTTCAAGCCTGGTATTATCATTCCACTCCTGTCTGGCTCATTGTTCTGGCACTGGCTTCTCTGATTTATTGGTCCAACATGCGACGAATGAAGCAATCGGGAGAAGAGGTTCAGGAAAAATTCCTCAACTTGCCTGGGGAGTGAGTTATTGGTTATTGAGTTGTTGGTTCTGTACGATTATTTACCCTATTTCCCTACAATCCTCCCAAACCATTCCATGCACATTCCTCATATTCAACTCGCAACAGACCTTCACATATCTCCCCTGCTCAATGGTCTGTGGCAAATCGCCGACATGGAGAGAGATGGTAAGGTCATCGATCTCGACAAGGCTGCTGCTGCCATGCAGACATACCTCGACCGTGGACTCTCTACCTTCGATATGGCTGATCATTATGGGTCTGCAGAAATTATTTCGGGCTTATTCAGGGAACAATTGCTTGATCCTTCTTCCATTCAGCTATTGACGAAATGGGTTCCAGAACCAGGTCCATCTTCTAAAGAAAAAGTTAGGCGAGCTATCGAACGATCGCTTGAACGTCTCAAGAGCTCGCAGCTGGATCTGCTCCAGTATCATGCCTGGAATTATGCAGATCCTGCCTATCTGGATGATTTGTTTTACCTGAATGAATTGAGGCAGGAAGGGATGATCACACATCTCGGGCTGACAAATTTCGATTCTGCACATCTCAATTTGGTACTGGAAACAGGGATTCCTATTGTTTCCAATCAAATTTGTTACTCCTTGCTTGACCAAAGAGCTGCTTCTTCTATGACAGCAGTTTGCCACAAACATGGGGTCAAGCTATTGGCTTTCGGAACGATGGCGGGAGGATTTTTTTCAGATAGGTGGGTGAACAAAGCTGATCCCGGCATTCATAATGGCTTAACCTGGTCTCAGATGAAGTATCGTCGCTTTATAGAAGAAAGTGGCGGCTGGGGCTCATTCCAGCAATTGTTGCACGTTCTTCAAGAGCTTGCCCACAAACATGGGGTCAGTATTCCTCAAGTGGCAAGTGCATATATTCTCCGTCAAGCTGCTGTTGCAGGGGTGATTGTCGGTGTTCGCTTGGGTCAGGATAGATATTTGGACGACAATGTGAGTATACTTCAAGTGGATCTGGATAATGAGGATCTTGAGAAGATTCAACATCAATTGGCCACTCAAATGTCTATTCCGGGAGACTGTGGAGATGAATACCGTAAGCCTCCCTTTCTGACAGCCTCTGGAGATCTCAGTCATCATCTGGATGCCTTTCCTCCTCCCTATCCTGTGGTACAGGTCTCACAGAATCGCAGCAAGGTATTGAGCGGTACGATCTGGGAAGAATTGGCTGGATTTAGTCGAGCTACCCGCATAGGGAATCGGATTCTGATATCCGGAACGACCTCCACCCATGGCCATCGCTGCATCGGAGGCAAGGACCCGGCAGCTCAGGCACACTTCATTCTGGACAAAATTGCCGGAACCTTACACTCCTTTGGTGCAAGTATGAAAGAGGTAATCAGAACTCGGATCTATATTCAACGCATGGAAGATTGGGAAGTGATTGCGAAGGTTCACGGAGATCGCTTTCGAGACATTCAACCTGCCAATACGATGATCCGGGCGGACCTGATTGGAGAAGAATATCTGCTTGAGATTGAAGCCGAAGCGGAGATGCCTGTATGACCTATACCTTCACCATTCTGCTTGACTACTTAATACCCTAGCAACTCCTCTATCTTGCTCTGGACTTTCTGAGCTGAAGGCAGCATAGTAGCTTCCAGGGTACTGTTCAGGGGAATGGCAGGCATATTCTCAGCGCCCATGCACATGACAGGTGCGTCCAAATGACGAAAGCATTTTTCCTGAATCAGGCCACTCAAGCTACGTGCGAAGGAATTGTTCACGGCCTCTTCGGTAAGAACAAGACAACGGTTGTGCTGCCGAACTGAAGCAAATATGGTCTCTTCATCCAAAGGATACAGGCTTCGAAGGTCGACGATTTCTACTTTTCCAGGGAATTCTTTGGCAGCATTCAGCGCCCAGTGGACCCCCATCCCATAGGTGATGATACACATACTTTCTCCTTGTTCGATGGAAGAAGCAGATGCTTCCAACACTTTGTTGGCTTGTCCCAAAGGCAGAATGTAGTCTGCGTCTGGTTCGATGGTTCTTGCAGCTGATGTCCCGGGAACTTTGGACCAATACAAGCCCTTGTGTTCAAAAATGACAACCGGATTGGGATCATAATAGGCCGCTTTGATCAGCCCCTTGAGATCAGCCCCATTGCTGGGGTAGGCGATCTTGACCCCTTTGATGTTGGCAACAATGGATTCCACACTGGAGGAATGGTAAGGACCACCACTTCCATAAGCGCCAATGGGAACCCGCAGCACCATGCTCACAGGAAATTTGCCGTTTGACAGATAACAGGATCGGCTCACTTCTGTGAACAATTGGTTGATTCCGGGAAAAATATAATCGGCAAACTGGACCTCAACAATGGGCTTGAGACCTACGGCAGACATCCCAGCAGTAGACCCTACAATGAAGGCTTCCTGAATCGGGGTATTAAAGACGCGATCATCGCCGAACTTTTGTGCCAGCGTTGCTGCCTCACGAAATACGCCTCCCAAGCGGCCTCCAACGTCCTGCCCATACAGCAGACATTCCTGATGCTTCCGCATGAGTTCCTCTACAGCATGCAAGGCACAATCTACCATCACGACTTCGCTCCCCCCTTCAGGAACACGAATACCAGATTCATGCTGAACAGGGGTTGGTGCGAAATCATGCTTGAACAAATCCTCGGGGGAAGGATCGTCGGCGGATAAAGCCTTTTCAAAATCGGTTTGTAAGAGCATTTGGGCCGCAGCCTCTATCTGGGACAAATCATCAGGTGCCATCCCGGCATCCAACAATTGTCCTCGAAGTATCGGAAATGGGTCTCTAAGTTTTTGAACGTCCAGATCATCTCGGTACCACTCCATCCGCACCCCGGAAGTATGGTGGTTGAGTAGCGGCACCCTGGCATGAAGCAGAAAGGGCCGACGCTCGGTCCGCATCTTGTGAATGATTCGCTTCAGTTGGAGGTAGCACTGGACAAAATCACTGCCATCAATGCTAATGCCTTCTATTCCATGAAATCCCTGAATGTATTCATTGGCATCCTGTGCCCTGATTTCTTCTGCTTTTGCGGAAATGTCCCATTCGTTATCCTGAACCAGAAACAAAATAGGCAACTGCCTCAATCCTGCCATCTGAAAAGCTTCAGCGACTTCTCCTTCGGTGATGCAGGCATCACCCAAAGAACACAACACAATTGGTGCCTCCTCTTCCTCGTCCAGCTGCATTGTTTCCCTATACTGAATCCCCATGGCTGCTCCTGTCGCTGGAATCGCCTGCATCCCTGTCGCAGATGATTGATGTGGAATGGTCGGCTTGTCAGGATCTTTGAGGCTAGGATGACTGTAGTAGGTTCGTCCTCCAGAAAAGGGATCCTCTTTTTTCGCAAGCAATTGAAGCATCAGATCATATGGCTGCATACCGATCGCCAGTAGCATAGAATCATCCCGGTAGTATGGATATGCCAAATCTTGTGGTAACAACTGCATTCCAGCAGCAATTTGGATAGCCTCATGTCCCCGACTGGTTGCATGTACATATTTGGACACCTGTTTGAAATTGGCTTCATAGAGCTCAGTCATGCCCTTGGCCGTACACATCAACTGATACGCTTGCTGGAGGAGGTGTTTCTCAATTCGGGGGGAGGTGAGGATCATTCTACTTGCGGGTAAATTAATTTAGCGAAAAGAAAAGACTCAAATATTAGAATTATTCTCTAATAATTTACGCATTTATGTCCTCTTTTTCTGAAATTTTCTATAATTTGGTTGTTTCAAATATTTTTTAAATAAATAAAAGAATATATCACCATTCGCTTTGATTTTTTTCTCTCTTTCAGAAAAATATTCTGCCTGCATGAAACCACTTGACAACATAGACCGAAAAATCCTCGAATTGCTGCAGCAAGATGGTCGAATGACTGTCAAGGAGATGTCTGGCAGACTCAATTTGTCTACCACCCCTGTATTTGAACGAATCAAAAAACTGGAACGCGCTGGCATCATTGATCACTATACAGTGGTTCTGAATCAAGAAAAACTGGGTAAAAAGTTCACAGCATTTGCCCACATCTCCCTCAAGGACCATTCAAAAAAATTAGTAGAAGAATTTGCCGAGAAGATTATCACCTTCCCCGAAGTCATGGAATGTCATTATGTGACTGGCGGATCTGATTTTATCATCAAGATTCTGGTCGAGGACATGGATACCTACAAAGCCTTTATGATGGACAAGCTATTTGAGGTACCCAATATTGCGAAACTGGAGTCGTATTTGTCGCTGACAGAGCGGAAGTGAAGACACAAGCACTAGGTTGTGTTCGAAAAATAGATTTCTATCATTAAACTTGAATGCCAGATGTGATTTTCAAGCTATGAAGACCGATTTTGATAGAGCAAAAACTTGGCTCTTGTATTTTTCGAACATGACCTAGGAGAGTTTTCTAGGTGAAACGGAATTAAAGAATTCAATTTTCCTCTCCATTGTGCTTCGTTCATCTTGCCAATAGTTCAATCTATTATTGGCTTCATTGACTTTTTCTACTGGCTCATCATTATCTTGCAACACTTGTACTGCATGCTGAAGCTGGGTCAACTTATCTACAGTTTTTTCATAAGCTTTTTTGGTACCCAAACGAAGTCCATACAAATTCAGTTCGTAACATCTTCTGGAATTTGTCTCCAATTTGTTGAGATTACCTTGATAAGCAGCGATTAACTTGGTGTAAGTTGCTTTCTTATTTACCTGATCGATAAACAATAGATCGGGAATAAAATCACCATCGGCATCATATCGATAGTATTCTGAAACTGCCCATTTGGAGTCAATCACCCCAAAATGATGGACACTTGTCGGTTTGTAAACTACATAGAAACTACACTTGGCAAACGCTGTCTGAGGCTCTGTCTTTTTTATCAAACATCGTACGACATGGGCATAGGTTGCTTCAGAACATTTCAGGATTGTCTCCATAAAAGCGTCAGTCTCTTTCACTTTTTCGGGCCAAATTTCTGGGCGCGGCAGTACCAGAAACCGTTTGTATTCCAATAGGTATTCTTCAATTAAGGATTCGAACAACTCATAAATTTCCTTATGGGCTTCGCTGTAATAGGGTATAGCTTTTTCGGCTTTCATGCTCGACCTGCCACGTCCGGTATAATCGTAGACATGGATACTAGACCTTGCTTTTTCTATAACCCCTCTGACTTTAGGTAAATATAGTTCGATAAATTTTTTCTTCTTTTCCTCCTTCGACCATTTTTTATCCATTTCGAGGGTTATGAAAATACTGTCTTCATCCTCAGAGAATAGTTCTGGATCATGAATCCATTCATTAAATGGAATCTGAAATTCCTCATACAGGATTTTAAAGGTTTGCATCCTGTTCTTGACATAAGCCTCAGACTCATTGCTCTTGTTATATATTTTTCTGTAGAGGTCTCCCCAGTTTTTCCCCCTCAATCCAAAACGCTTAAGTAGCTGGTCCCGGAATCGAGCCTTCGCTGTGGGATCATCACGGAAGTTCGTTTTTATGTAATCCTTAAATAATTCGAGTACCTCCTGAAACTCTATGTCTTTGCCCTCTGGTGTCTTCATTCCAATAATTGTTGAAAGTCTTTTTTGAATATGTAATTTTACATTATTGAAATCAAAAAAAAATTGATGTAATTTGAATATTAGAGAGTCATTTCTTTAAAAAATTAGCAAATTCACGACATTTCACCATTCATATATAAAATGACAATTAATTGCAGTAAATTTACATGATAATCATGTAAATTTGTTCATATTTTCTGGAAATTAGCACAAATCATTTACTATCAATAAGTTATGAGATTTTTTTTTTGAATTTTAGAAATCTTTCCTTTATCTTGAAATGGAAGGATTTCTACATGTAAGTCTGAAAAATATGCTTAACTATGAAAAATCTGCATGCGCTCATCGGAAAATCAGGCGTTGCAAAATCATCATTGCTCGCTTGTGGAATCATCGCAGTTGGAAATGAACTGTATGAGGCCAAAACCCGCTTCGAACCCATTATCAAAGGCGATAGGGTTCTCATTGTAGATGTTCACTTGAACTTGTTAATTGTGCAAAAGACCAAGCTCTACAAGGCCTAATTGGTTCATCAGCAAGAACAGACAAATCATTCTCACAGACTTTTCTCCTGGGCAGGTCTGGTCTTGTATAGGTCAACAAAAAAATGAAGCTATCTTCTCCCAGGAAGATAGTCTGGCGGATCAATATTTGAATAACAAATATTCAATCACCGTTATGCTCCAATCTCAACCGATCATGGGACTCGGGAAAACATCTATTCTATTTTTATCAGCATAAAAACTGGCATTTCTTATCTTTCTCATATCGGTATTCTGCGGGTATGGAAGGTAGAGATCGCTGGGGGACAAAATTGATTTTCCGGGGTAACATCCTAGCAATCGCCAACTTCCAGAACATGCCTTGAGGTCAACCCATCCAGGATGACTCTAGTAGCAGGAAGTCATGAATTGCCCTTCATATCTAAATCTCTCTTCTCCATGGCAAGTTTGCAGCTGTTTAGCTGCATACTACCCTTTGGTTTACATAGATCATATCATTGAGAAGAATTCCCCGAACTACTCCCCTTCCCTTTGTTCATACGCTCGCGCAAAGAGAACAAACTGTCCTGAATGGCGTCATTCAAAAAATCAACCAATGGGTTCATCTTTTTTCGGAGGCGATTCAGGATGCGTCGATTTATCCGCTTGCCATCCGCAGCATTGATTTGCTTTTGAAGCGGCTCCATCAGGCTTTCAATATGGTCGATGGCTTCCCCTGTTAGCCAAGCTGCACCCGAATTGAGGTGAGTCTGAAGGTTGGTAGCAGAAGTTTTGAGGATGTCAAAATAAGAATCAATTCGGGCGCGCTCATCTGGATTTTTCAATTCTTTCCTCCACCAATACATCAGATTGATTCCACGACCTATTCCGTAAGTCGCTCGCCCTATATCCCGAATCGATTTTCGGTTTTGCTCCAACATATCCTGCTCAGGACCAGTTCGTTCAGATATTTGCTCGTCCAGGTCTCCCAGTTGCTCTCCCTGAGCATAATTCACAAGAGAACCAATATTGCAGGTATCCAGAATATAGGTCAAATGAATGTCAAAATCCCGGGCAAGTTGTCCCAGCGAACGCATATCCTCAAATGACATATTGGACCAATCCACCCCTGTAATGCCTTCTGCTCCCCCATGACCTTCAAAATATACTGTCAGCTCTCCTACATTCCCCTGTTGCAATTGAGGAAAGAAATCAATGATCGCATTCATCACCCCGCTATTCATCTGATCAGCAGTGGGATTTTTCACGATAATGACCTTGTCATAACTCCCGTCTAGAGCTTTCCTAAACGGACTTCCCTTTTGCAAGTGATCCCGGATATCGGGCAGGTCGGAAGAACTTCCTTTATAGTTCCACGCGCCCAGATAAATCGCCCACCTTTTTGTGACCAGATCACTCTCAACGGCTTCTCCACTGTGCATCGCATGAGGATCGCCGCGCTTGGGATCACTGTTTGCAATATGCCTTGCAGCGTCATCTACTCGCATTTTTTTTCTGCGCCACAACTGTGTGATCCGCTCTGTCAACTCTCCCGTCGAATTCTCTGCCTGTGTAGTTGCAGCAATGACTTCAAAGGAAGGAGGCGTGACTGATTCTCCAACTACCTCATCCAGCATAGACTCAGTTTCTGAATCAAGTTGTATGTCTTCCTCTTCTTCCTCTGTTACTGCCTGCCTCTGGAGGGGAATATGGGCATGAATCATATCCAGAGAGGAGGAATTCCGGTCTTTTAATTGAAATGTCTCGATCGAGTGCCTGTCTTTAGACAAGCTGGCAGAAGAACGGAATTTTCCGTTTTTCTCACCCGAATCTTCAGGGATGCTGGCTGTCAATTGTAAGGGAGGAGAATCAAGACCAATGCCTTCTTGATTTTGTTCCTCTGCGGCGGGCTGCTGCGATTGTGCGTTTCGTTTTTTGGAAATGGATTCGCGACTCATAAACAAGTCTGATTCTTACAACATTGAGATACTCAAAGTTCTTCATTCCTTGTTAGCAGGGATGAAGGTAAGATCAGTCCAATTTGTAAAAAATGTTGTAGAGAAGCGGGAGAAAAACAAGTTGCACATTTTCCTCTCCTTCTCCAAATGTTGACAAGAATAATGAGTAAAATAAATACATCCCGCTTCAGCCTCACACCAAAACGGGATGTTGATTTAACAAGCAGAAACTTATTTTATCGATGCATGATCTTCTGCGAGAAGAAAGTATGCTTCTGAAGATCTTCAAATCGGAAAATCAGCAGCCCTTTGGGAAGCTGGCTCAAGTTGAGTTGCTCCGATCCTCCGACTTCTTTTCGCATGACCATGGCTCCATTCATCTGAAAGATCGAGAGTTGGTATCTACCTGAGGCTGCCTCTATCTGTATGATCTCAGAAGCTGGATTGGGGTATAACAGAATGTCCAGCTCTTCAAATCTGTCTGCAATTCCGGTAGTTGTGCTGTCATTGCCAGTTGTATCGGTGCTTGTGGTATCCATCGGGAGAATGGTCAGATGTCCCAGGCTGTCAAATGGATTGGACCACTTTTCATCTGTATAGATATTGGTGCCTGTCAAGGTCATCAGAAAGGCTTCCAGGGCTAATTTTTCATTATCCGTCAATTGCAAATTTTGGAGTACGGGAGGTGGGCCTCCGGGAGGACCTCCAGCTCCTCCAAGTCGCTGATCCAGATTGGTATTCATGGGATTGTCTGGAATCGAATCATAATGCTCTATGACTTGCATTAGACTGGTAAAGCTTCCATCATGCATCAAGGGACCATTCAGAACTCCTTGTGGATTGATCAGATCCCGCAAGGAGGGGGCACGTGTCACATTCACATCAATAGCAGAAGTATCCCCGGCAACACTGATGACGCCATTGTTTCCGGAATTGGGAACGATGTCGAATTCAGGAGGTCTGTGGCATCCTCCACATCCAGCACCGCCTTGTCCAGGAGGCAGAATAAACAATGCTTTCCCCATGTTTTCCTGCTGGGTAAAATTGAGAAATGGCATGCCTTCATTGATTGCCTGCGCACGCCCCACATCATAGCGGGAATCGAAAGATTGGATACTGCGGATAAATTGTGCCAAAGCCCGCTGCATACGTTCTTCGGTGATCATGCTGTCTCCATACACTTCGTTGAACAAACGAGGATAATATGGCAAGGCATCCATTCTGCGAATCAAGGAATCCAGTGCCGGATCTCCATTTGTTCCACTGAAGCCCATCTCTACATGATCCTGAATGGGTCTGGTGGATTGGTCTTCGAGAGAAGTCGCTCGTTCATCCCAAAAAAACTGGACTTCATCTCCAAATCGGGCATTGACAAGCCTCATCGCATGTCTTCCCGTCAATCCTCCAGCAAGCCCTACACTCAATACAGCAGTATCTGAGAAGGCAAATTCTTGTTGGTGGCAACTGGCACATGCGATCGTGCTGTTCAGAGAAAGGGTTTTGTCATAAAACAAAACACGCCCCAGAGTAGCCCCTTCATCGGCAATGTCATTCCAGGGAGGGGTGTTGTCTTTGCTGATATATGTCGGAACCGATTGGCCCGCATATTGGAACAAATTGTCAAGGTCAATGGTGGCAGCAAGCAAAAAGAAGCATGACACACCCAAGAGTAGGAAATAGTATCTACGCATTGGTGAAAAAATTGTAATGAGAAATAAAAAGCTATAGCCACCGAGAATTGATGCCGAAAGATAAATTTACTTTTTCGATTTTCCCGTTTTTTCAAAAAAAATCAATCCGACTTTTTCCTAGCACTTTCCCACAAACTCCCTGATGAAACAGCTCTAGCTGAACTCTTGCTCAACATACATATCTCAGCCCTAGGAGAAGGGGCATTCCTCTCTCACTTCTTACTTATGTTATACTTATGGTCGAATGGTTCACTCGCCTAGAAGCTATTTGGGATGCCTCTCAGAGCGTTTTTCTCCCCCAGACCTCAGTCACAGCAGGCATCTGCAAGCGCTAAGGCCTGATCGATAATTTCTATGCCTGCTTCTACTTCTTCCTGACTAATGGTGAGCGGCGGCGCAACAAAAATGAAATTCCATTTGACAAAAGTGAACATACCCAATTCACTGATTTTGGCTTTGACCTGCTGCATGGCTTCAGTCATAGGGGCATTCCAGGGACTCAATGGTTCTTTTGTGTCCCGATTTTTCACCAATTCCAGGCAGCCCAGCATACCTGTATTCCGCCAATCACCGATAGAAGGATGTTGGTCGCCAAGGGCTGCCATCCGCTGGTCGATATAGTGTCCGGTGTCTACAGCTCTTTGACAAAGATTTTCCTTTTCATATATATCCAGAACAGCCAAAGCCGCTGCACAAGAGACAGCATGTGCCGAATATGTCAGGCCCAATGGGAAGTTGCGGTCATCAAAACTCCTGGCAATCCGATCTGAGACAGCAATGCCACCCAATGGGATATAGCCTGCTGTTACCCCTTTGGCAAAGCACAGGATATCTGGTACAATCTCGTGATGTTCTACCCCAAACCATTTGCCTGTACGGCAAAACCCGCTCATTACTTCATCCGAAATAAACAGGATTCCAAACTCATCACAAAGCTTCTTGACATGTTTCAGGTACATTGGCGGATATTTGATACAACCGGAGGTGCCAGATTCTCCTTCCATCAGGATGGCGGCAATATTTTGCGGGCCTTCATAGAGGATTGTCTTGCGAAGATTGGCAAGGGCTCTTTCTCCACATTCTTGCGGAGAGGAAGAGTACCAGGGACATCGGTAGCTATAGGGATTCTCGACATGCACGATATTGGGAAGTTGGTTGGCATCCACTTCCAGCTTTCGCGGATCTCCACCTGTAGAGATCGCTCCCAGGGTCGCACCGTGATAAGAGCGATAATGGGTAATGATTTTATGCTTGCCAGTATACAGGCGAGCGAGTTTGATGGCATTGTCGATCGCCTCTGCCCCGCCCAGGGTAAAAAAAGTTTTGTTCAAGTCTCCGGGCATGATGCTGGCCAATTTGACTCCCAAGCGCCCTCTCACCTCAGTTCCCATACTTGGGGCGACATAGCTGAGTTTGTTCATTTGATCCATAACTGCTTGCGCCACTTCATCTCTGCCGTGTCCGATATTGACATTCATGAGTTGGGAGGAGAAGTCGATGTATCGTTTGCCGTTCTGCGCATGAAGGTATACTCCTTTTGCATGATCAATGATCAGAGGATGGAGATTCCCTTGTGGCCCCCAGGGAAAAAAGGTATAGGAGGTGTTTAGGTGTCGAATATGATTTTTTGACGTTTGTTGCATGATTGGAATATCTGTTCGGGTCCAGGTATCCAAGCTACAACATTCGTCTATTTTTTCAGCGAACAATGCCTACAAATTCATTTCACAACCACAAATAACTCCCGATCTGGAAAGTTTTCTTTTTCTAGACATTCTACTCATAAATGAGTACATTTACTTTTCGTCAAGGGGCTCTATTTTTATTCCAATTGATACATATCCCTCTATCAACTTCTTCTTTTTTCATCCAGCCCGTCAATTAGACTTCAATGATCCATGGCAAAACCAAATTATATTTCCTTCATCCGACAATTAATTGCCAAAAATGAGTTAGCTGAAGCTCTCCAACAGTTACAGGGACTATTGGGCAAACATCCAAATCGGAATGAGGTATTGATTCAGTCTTCCAAATATGCGGAGATCATGAAAATGGCGCGCGTGGGTGTACTGGACTTTTCGGAAAGCAGTAGAGAAAAGACTGCTATTCGGCAAGGGCTATTGGAGCTATTGGATGAACTGGAAAGAGACGCGCTGAAAGAAGAGAAGAAGGCCCCTAGCCCTCAAATGGCAGGTTTAGGCTTCACTGTCTCGAGAGTTTGGCTGATCATTGCCTTGCTGGTGGCAATTGGGATCTGTATCAGTCTATGGATGGCAACACGTCCCCTTCAACTGACTGTGTTTGTCACAGATGCAAAAGGGAATGTCGTACTCGAAAATCAGGGAGAACTCAATATTCCTCTAGGCAATCGATCTCTGAATTCCAGAATCGGAGATGATGGCAGGACCAATTTTGGAGATATCACCGGTGTGTCCAAGGGAGAAAAGATCCGAATCGGCTTAGAGGCCGAGGGATGGGAGATCGCAGATGGAAACAATGAATTCATATTCACAGGAGAGCCTATTCATCTGATTGTTCAAAGAGACAATTCTTTGGGCATTGTCAAGGGAACGGTGATGAGCAGAGATGGAAGCACATTTCTTGAGCGAGTGGAAGTTAGCATCAATGGAGATACAAGCATTTACACCAATCAGCAAGGAAGGTTCAGGATCATCTTGCCTCTCCACATGCGGGTCAAGAGCAAAACAGAACGATATCGCCTATTCTATATGAAAGAGGGATATGAGCCGACAGACGAATACTATTCCATCACTTCTGCCGGCGCTGATATTCGGATGGACCCAAAATAATCAATGATGAGAATCCTATGTTATGCGTTTGCATTGTTGTGTTGTGTTCCTGTTTTGGGACAGACAAACAAGCTCCTCAATGGGAGAATTCTGTATCAGAATAGTGGCAAACAACCAGCTATCGGGGTGAAGGTTTCAGGAGAGATTTCTGAGGATAATGCAGCCAATTCGACCTACTCAGCTTCCAATGGATCTTATCAATTGGTCTTCCCTGATGGCAAAGAAGGGGAGCTTGTTCAGCTTGCTATAGGAGAAACGGATCAGACAGGTCAGGCCATCGAGTTGGTCAATACCAGAGAAGTCGAACTCTGTCAGATTCCTGCAGATGCTTCGGAAGCGTTTGAGATCATTGTCTGTCCAAAAGGGTCCAGAGATCTTGCTGCTCAGCGGTATTATCGGATTCTGAAATCCTCTTCTGATGCTGCGCTTGGGCAGGCCAAGGAACAATTGGATAGTCTCCTTGAAACGGAGGAAAAAGATTATGCACGCATTACCTCATTAAGTAATAAAATTGATCAACTAGAATCCCAGGCTGATTCCCTTTCGATCTATAAGGAGGCGCTTCGCATTGCATCGATCAATCAGGATCAAGCGACTGAGCGTGTGAAGGAATATTTGCGGCTATTGGAGGAGGGACAATCCGTCCAAAAGGCTCGTGAGGCATTAAGCATGAAGAAGGCAAGCAGTCAATTAGATCAAAGTGTTAGGGGATTCAAAGCTGCCATTGAGGAGTTAGAGTTACGAGCAGGTGCATCGAGCAGCATTTTTGATTATGAAGATGCGATTGCTTGTTATGATACACTGATTTATCATTCGGAGAGAGTTGGGGTTAGAAGATTGAGAATCGCTGAATACCACAAAAACGCTGGCATATCTTCTCGAAAAGACGGAAAATTTATTACCGCTCTTAAATATGCTGAACAAGCAAAAACCATATTGGAAAAAGTCCTGCCTCCGAATGATATGAATCTTGCAATAATCTATAGCAATATTTCTTCTATTTACCATTCTATGGACAAACATCTTCTTGCACTTAAATGGCAACATCAAGCGATTAGAATTAAAGAAAATTCATCCTCAATCGATTCCAGAAGTGTTGCTAGTTCTCATAATAGTTTGGGGGCAATTTATCAAGGATTAGATTCTTTCAATCTTGCTCTAAAACATTATCAAAAAGCACTAAGATTTCGAGAACGATTTCCAGCTACAAATCGTCTTGAGTTAGCCATTTCTTACCATAATATCGCCTTTACATATGTAAGTCTAGATAGCCTTGTAAAAGCAACAGACTATCAGAAAAAGGCGATTCAGATAATAAAATCTACTTCTGATCCCCAACATCCTGATTTGGGTAATGCCTACAACAATTTAGCTTTCATATACAAGCATAGAAATCTATTCGAAGAGGCATTAAAATATCAAATAAAGTGCTTGAACATACAAAAACTGATATTGAATTCTAAACATCCAGCCATTGCGAATTCTTTCAATAACATTGGAGACTATTACAGAAAACTGAATAAACAATCAGAAGCTGTTGATTATCAAATCAAAGCAATCCAAATTTATGAAGAAATCTTTCGTCCCAATCATCCTAGATTGGCTGGTGCTTATGGGAATATTAGTCAATCTCTCCAAGAGTTAAATCAATTTAAACAAGCCCTTTCTTTTCAAGAAAAATCTATCAATATCCTTGAAAATTTAGACCCTTCCCCTACTCTTCAATTGGCGATAGCTTACAATAACATTGCCTCAATTTATCAAAACCTAAATCAAGATGAAGAAGGGGTGAGATATCAAGCAAAATCAGTTCGTATGTTAGAGGAAATTCTCCCTCCGGGTCATGAGAATCTGGGAATTGTCTATTCGAACCTTGCCAAAAGTTATAAAGATCTAAACAGGTTTTCTGCAGCCATTGAATCACAAGAAAGAGCACTATTAATTTTTCAACAAGTCCTATCTGAAAATCACAATTATTTCAAAAAGGCATTCAATCATTGGTTGGAGATATACTATAAAAGAGGAGTTCATTTTTTCCACTTGAACGACTTTCATCATGCAATTTCAGATTTAGATACCGTGATTATTCAAGCTCCAAAAGATTGTGCCTTCCTTTTAGATGCCTGGTATTATAAAGCACTCTGTCACCATCATCTTCAAGATTTTCCGTCGGCTATTCAAGCCCTTCAAGATATCAAATCGTTCCCCTCTGATTCGCAAAAGAAAGAGCTTACGTCTTATCTCGGCCTTGCCTACGCCCACAACTCTCAATTCCCAGAAGCCAAGGCCGCCTTTACAGAATATGAAGCCATATATCCGGACGCTGGCATCACCCAAAGAAACTGGGCCGTCTACCATGCCCTTCAGGGCGAAGGACAGCAAGCCCGGCACCATCTCCAACTCGCCATCGAACGCGGATATGACGATTGGGAGTGGATCAGACAAGCGGACTGTTTGAAACGCATCCGCAAGCACAAATCTATCAAGACGCTTATCAAAGCCGCACAGGAATCGACAGGATAATTGCTCACAAACCAAACGCCCTTACGCATGAAATACCTTTGTATGCTCGTACTCTGGACCCTTTGGGGAATGGGATGGCTGTTCGCCCAGCCTCATGATGTCATGCGGACCAACAATAGCCTTCGCGGCAAGATCCTCTTCCTCAGCAGTGGAAAACAAGCTGCCAAGGGCGTAAAAATATCCGGTCGCATCAATGAACTTGAACATGCCAATGCAGTCTATACCAGCAGCAGCCAAGGGGAATTTGAGTTGACCTTTCCCACAGCCAGAGATGGGTTCGCTGTTGAGTTACAGATTGGAGAGACTGATCAGGAGGGCAATGAAATTGAAGTGGTGAATGAAAGAGCAGTAGAAGCCTGTCAGATCCCAGCACAAGTAACAGATGAGTTTACCATTATTGTTGCGATCAAGGGTTCACGGGATGCCGTAGCTCTTCGGTATTACAATATTTTCAACATTTCTATCCAGGATGCCTTGCAACATGCAGAGCAGGAATGGGCCCGCTTGGTGGCAGATCCCGACAAGGATTATCAAAAAATACAAGAACTCAGTGCCTGGATAGACAAAACGAAGAAGCAACAAGATTCCGTGGCTCTGTACAAGGAAGCCTATAGAATTGCATCCATTAACAAAGATTTTGCCTCAGACAGAATCCTGAAATATCTCAAGTTGTTGGATGAAGGGAAACAGATACAGGAAGCCCTCAAAGTATTGCAACCCCACGAGGCCATGCAGGAAGGAAGAGCTGGGATCAATAGGTTCAATGCCGCCATTGAAGAATTAGACATTCGAGCAAGTGGATTGCACACCATTTTTCACTATCAGGAAGCCCTCAGTTCCTATGATTCTATCCTCAGTCTGATGGACGAAATGGACCTCAATCGGATGCGGTTTGTCGAATACTACAAAAAAGCCAACAATGTCCTCAATGATGATGGAAAGTATAAGGGAGCTCTGGTCTATCAAAACAAAGCCCTTGATATTCAAAAAAAACATCTCAATGCAGGTGATAGAGAAATCGCTGCCTCCTATGCCAATCTGGGAAATACCTATCGTAAGCTTGGAAAATTCAAACAAGCCCTGCAATTGCAAAAGAGATCGCAGGATTCCCTCGAAAAAATCCTGGACCCAAAGCATCTGGTTCTAGCAGCCTCTTACAACAATATATGTCTTACCTATTTAGCTTTAGGGAAACGAGATTCTGCGCTTATTTTCACTCAAAAAGCAGTCCAGATTGGGAAGGAAAAACTTGATTCCTTAGATCTCGATCTTGCTTCCTACTATAGCAATATGGGGCTGGTTTACAAGGAAAACAATCAGTTTCAAGAAGCAATTGTATATTATCAAAAAGCCCTGAGCATTCGCAGCAAGATCTTGTCTTCCAACGATCCAGACCTGGCTAACGCTTACAATAGCCTGGCACTAGCCTATCAAGGTCTAAGGAACCACCGACAAGCCATCGTACTTTTCAGAAAAGCCCTAAGCATTCGAGAAACCACTCTTCATCCCAAACACCCTGATCTCGCAAACTCTTACAATAACATTGCCTCAACCCACCAATACCTCCGAGAAAATAAAGAAACGCTATTTTACCTTCATAAAGCAATCGACATTCTCAGGGAAATTTTGGATCCTCTGCACCCTGATCTGGCAACGGTTTATAACAATTATGCCCTTGCTCTACAGGATAAAGGCGACTATCAACAGGCCCTACATTATCATCAAGACGCCATCGCCATTCGTGAAAGCGTCCTTGACTCTCTTCACCCGGATTTGGCCACTTCCTTTCACAACATAGCCAATACGCTTCAAGCGCTTAATCAATTCCCGGAAGCCTTGTCATTTCGCTGGAAGGCGATTCACATGCGGGAGCAAATTTTTCACAAAAATCACCCCAAGGTGGCTGCCTCTTATGGAGGGTTAGGCAATACGTTTGAGGTATCCGGCGAACCAGATAGTGCCATCAAGTACAAAATCAAAGCCGTTCATATTTTTGAGTCCCAGCCGACACCACATCCAGATCTTGCCATGTATTATGGCAATCTTGGAAATGCGTATGAAAGTCTTGAACAGTACGAAAAAGCCTTGGAGTTTCAGGAAAAATCCGTCGGAATGATGCAGAAAAGACTCCCGCCAACTCATCCCATGTTGGGGATGTCATACAACAATATTGCCAATACTCATAAGAAACTCACAAACTTCCCTCTAGCGATTGCTTATCAAAGAAGATGTCTGGAAAACTTTGAAACCTCCCTAAGTCCAGAGCATCCTTATCAACAAGCGGCTTTCCAAAGCCTGCTCTCCATCTACCATGCAAGAGGAATGGACTTGTATGAAAAAGGTGCTTATGCCTCGGCACTTACAGATTTTGACACCATTCTTACACACTCCAGGGATTCTTCACAGACCCTTTGTGATGCGCTTTTTTATGCAGGCAAATGTCAGGATCAATTGGGGGACTATGCTCAGGCCATTCAGCACTATCTTCAAGCTCAGCTTATTTTTCCTGATATCATAGAAGGAGACTTTTATGCAGATCTTGGGTTGGCCTATCTCAAAAATCATCAATGGTCGCTAGCTGAATCAGCCTTTCACTCCTATGAGCAATTGTACCCGCTTTCAGGCATAAGTTATCGGAATCGGGCCGCATTTCATTCTATACAGCGACAGCCAAAATTGGCAAAAAAGGCACTAAAATCTGCCTGGCAAGCAGGCTATCAAGATCTAGCATGGTTGCAATCTGATTCCTCAATGGACTCCATCAGAAACGAAACATTCTTCATCCGCCTCGTCAATAAACTGAACAAAAAAAGTTCATAAGCATCAACAACTCCTAAAGAATAGGTCATGAATTCATTGGGTATGAAATCCCTTATGACATGCTGCCAGATTCTTGTTTGGGGAACAGGAATGATCCTCGCACAGCAGAACGATATGCTGCGGGGAGAAATCCTTTTTTTGAGCAGTGGCAAACAAGCAGCCATCGGCGTCGAAGTATCGGGGAGCATTCGAAATGCGGAATATGCCAATCCGGTTTATACGACAAGCACGGGTGAATTTCAGCTTCACTTCCCCAACGCACGAGATGGATATCGGGTCACCCTCACCATTGGGACCACAGACAAAAACGGAACCGAAATCGAACTGGTCAATGACAGGGAAGTAGAGGAATGCAGGATTCCAGCCAATCCTTTGGCCGTATTTCCCATCATTGTATGCAGAAAAGGTGCGCGAGACAAGATTGCTCAAAAATATTATCGCATCATCAAAACCTCCGCTGACATCGCCCTGGAAAAGACCAAAAAGAGTCTGGACAGCTTGAGACATGTGCGGAATATCAACTACCAATTGATTGGGGAATTGAGTGCAAGAATCCAACGGCTGGAATTGCAAAATGATTCTCTCTCCATCTATCGAGAGGCCTTCAGGATTGCCTCGATCAATAAAGACAATGCTTCTGACAGGGTTCTCAAATACATCCGACTACTGGACGAGGGAAAATCCGTTCAGGAAGCCAGAGAAGCCTTGAGTATCAAGAAAGCAGCAAAGGATTTGAAGAAAAATCTAAGCGAATTTGAGGATGCCATCAAGGAATTGGAACATCGGGCAAGGGCCTCTTTGCGGATTGAGGAGGTGGATGAGGCGCTTCGGGCCTATCAAAACAGCATTCTCTATTTCGAAAAAATGGGAAAAGACAGTCTGAGCATTGTTGACATCTACTGGTCCTATGCCCAGGAATTATACCATGCCGGACAGTATGGACACGCCTTATCGTTCCATAGAAAAGCTTATGATATTCAGACCATTTTCCTCAGACCTGATCATCTTGATTTCGCAACTTCCTATTATCATCTGGCTGGGGCTTGGTATGGCATGGGGCAGTATGATTCGGCACTGGCCTATGCACAGGCTTCGCTTCAGATTCGGCGTGATAGCCTGAGTGATACAGACCTGGCCCTTGCTTTAGCCTTCGATCGCCTCGGTCTTTGCCAATTGGCTCTGGGACACTTCAATCAGGCCAACAAACAGTTTGCACAGGCCTTGCAGATCCTGAAATCCTCCACTGACTTTAGCTATCTTTCCTCTCTTGCCAACACTTATAGTCATC
This sequence comes from Bacteroidota bacterium, assembly GCA_039029315.1. Taxonomy (GTDB): domain Bacteria; phylum Bacteroidota; class Bacteroidia; order J057; family J057; genus JBCCCJ01. Next base: position 51,014 of record JBCCGK010000053.1, read on the forward strand.
TTGGGGTCGTATATCATGAACTCGGAGCCTATCAGCAGGCCCTGCAAGCCCATCAATCAGCCATTTATCTATGGAAAAACCTCCATGATCGTCCCTCAGTCGATCTTGCAACCTCTTATACCCATCTTTCGCGCACACATCTAGCATTGGGGTCGATCGAACAAGCATTCAGCTATCAGCAACAATCGCTGAACATTCGGACGAAATTCTTGTCGGATTCTCATCCCCTTCTCGCAGAATCCTACCAAACTCTCGCCTTGATATGGAAGAGAAAGGGACAACTTGACTCCACCCTTCACTATCAAGACAGGGCTCGTAAGATCCTCCAACATACGCTCCCTTCCACACACCCCACGCTTGCCACATTGTTTCACAATATCGCTTTGTCTCATCAAGCGCTGAACAACTATGATCGTGCCATTCATTATCACGAGCAAGCCATTAGGATTCTGACAAAGGGAGGCTATGTTATGCATCCTGATTTGGCGACCTCCTACCATGGTCTGGCTGTGACTTTTGCAAGGACAGGTCAATTCGAGCAGGCCCTGGAAGTTGCACAAAAATCTTTGAACATTCGAGAACAAATATACCCCAATTCTCATCCAGCCATTGCACATATTTCCCAAACCTGCGCGGCTATCTATCTGAACTTGCAGCAATATGAGCTTGCCATTCAGTATCAAAAGCAATCTATCAGTGCTTATGAGAAAAGTGAATTGGCAGCCTATCCTGGTCTCAGCACAGCTTATGCACAATTGAGTCAGATGTTTCGTTGGTCGGCTCAAGTTTCTCAGGCACTTTTTTGGCAAAAGAAAGCCCTGTACATCCTGGAATCCAGCCCAAATCGATCGGACAAGGAAATAGGAGTTCAATATTTGCATCTGGCCGCTATCCTCCTATCGGAACACAAGCCACAAGAAGCTGACAAGGCTTTTCAGCAAGGAATCATTGAGCTAGAGGCGGAATTATCCATCAATCAACCTCTTCAGAAAAAGGTGGCTGAACTTGGCTTCATGATTCAAGACGCACGGGCAAAAAAGGCATTCGCAGATCAAGACTATACATCCGCCTTGCGCACCTTTTCTCAATACCCCTCAGCCAAGCATTCGGGCAAGAGTTGGACCTATATTGGGCTGTGCCATTATTATCTGGAACAGTATCCGGATGCCATTCACGCCTATCAGCAGGCGGCTATCCTTTCTCCTGCCATCAAGGCCCACCATTTCTACAACAACCTCGGCCTGGCATATATCAGACAAGGAAAATTCGATCGCGCACAGGCTGCCTTTGAGCAGTACGAACACCTGGCTCCCCTGGATGGAAGAGCCTATCGCAACTGGGCAATATTTCACGCCCTTCAGCACGAGTATGATCGCGCATTGGAATATCTCGCCCAGGCAGTGGACCTCGGATATAATAAGAGTGAGTGGATGGAGTCAGAAGTGGCATTCATCCCTATTCACTCAGACAAATCATATCTTAAGCTATTGAATAAAGCCAGGAAAGCACAGAAAAAGTAATTCATTCCACCCAACCCTCTTTCCTTATGAAATCACACTTCTTCCACTTCTTCCTGATGTGCTGCATGTTTGGGACCTCTCTCGGTCAATCCTCTCACATCTTGCGCGGCCACATCTTGTTTCTCAGCAGCGACCAACAAGCTGTAATCGGTGTCAAAATCTCCGGGGAAGTTCCTGGATCAGGAGCAGCCAATGCGGTCTACTCCAACAAGCATGGCGAATTTGAGTTAGAATTCCCGTCGGCACAAGTAGGTCAATTGGTATCTCTGACTATCGAATCGACAGACCAGAATGGCAGACAACTAGAACTGGTAAATGAGCGAGAGGTGGCTGTCTGTCGAATCCCTGCTTCTCCCACGGAGTCTTTTGAGATAATTATGGCAGTAAAGGGCACACGTGATGCGGCTGCACAAACATATTATGGGATCATCGCTTCTTCCGTTCAGAAGGAATTGGCCAAAAAGCAGAAGGAGTTGGAACGCATCCTGCGCAAAAACTCCCAGGATTATGCGGCCATTTCGGCTATGGTTGACAGAGTCACCGCTCTGGAACAACAAGCAGACTCTCTCACCCTCTATCAAGAAGCTTTTCGCATTGCTTCTATCAATACAGACAAAGCCAGCAAGCGAGTCCTGGCCTATCTCAGGATGTTAGAGGAGGGAAAGTCTATTGCTCAGGCCCGAAAAGCCTTGAATATAGACAAAGCTGCAAATGATCTTCAAACAAGCATCTCACAATTTGATGCTGCTATCCAGGAATTGGATGTGCGTGCCAGAGCTTCCATCAGCATTTTTGATTATACAGATGCCATTGCCTGTTATGATACGATGATTCATTATTCGGAGCGGATGGGGATTGATCGGCTGGAAATTGCCGATCACTATGCTGATTTGGCTTGGGTATACAAGCTCGATGGACAGTATCAAAGATCTTTGGATGTGTATCATATGGCCAGAGAAACAAAAGAAAAAATCCTTCCTTCCAAACATCGTGAACTAGCAAATATTTATAACAAAATCAGTGGTACACATAGATTCTTAGGCCAATATGAAGAAGCATTAATATATCATCAACGTACCATTCACATTTGGGAAGCAATACATGAGTCAGGGAAGCTTGATTTAGCAGAAGCATATTTGAATAAAGGGTCGACACTACACCAATTGGGACTATATGATTCTGCCTTAACATTTCATGAAAAAGGAATTGCAATATTAAAAGGCTCACCAAAACATAAGAAATTAGATATCGCAGGGGCCTATTTAAAAATAGCAAATACTTTTCAAGAACTCGGTCAATTTAAAGAGGCAAGTTCAATCGGGAAACAAGCTCTCAACATGTTTGAAGAGATTTTGACTCCAAGGCATCCAGATTTAGCTACTGCCTATGATAATTATGGACTAACTGCAAATGAACTTGGTCATTATTCTGAATCACTCATATACCATCAGAAAGCCTTGGACATTCGTCAAAAAGTCCTAAAACCCAAGCATCCAGCTTTAGCCAATTCCTATAATAATATTGCGCTTACATATATGGCAATGGGAGAGTATCAAAAGGCCCTTTCATACTTTCAGTCCTCTTCACAGATTTTGGAAAACTTATATGGTCAGAATCATCCATTAGTAGGCGATATATATGGAAATATTGGAACAAGTTACCAGAATTTGGGGCAGTTTGATCAAGCCATTGACTTCCACTTGGAATCTGTCAAGGTTTTAGAAAAAATATTAGATGCTGAACATCCAGACTTGGCTTGGTCTTTCCATAATTTAGCTAATTCTTATCATGGATCTAATCAACATGATCAGGCGGTGATTTTTTATCAAAAGGCTTTGAACATTTTACTGAAATCAGGTCTTGAATCCGATCATCATCATTTTGGAGCCTTGTACAACAATTTAGCATCAACCTATCAAGCATTGGGAGAGTATAAAAATGCGCTTGCCTATAATTTAAAAAGCATAAGAATTCTAAAGATTAAATTTCCAGAGAATCATCCTGCCTTTGCATCCTCCTATACAAATATTGGATTATGTCATCAAAGGATTGGCCAATTGGATTCATCCTTATTTTTCCATCAAAAAGCCATCCAGATTTTGGAAGAGAATGAAGACTCCGATCCATCCACTTTGTCCACATGCTACAATAATATTTCCTTGACCTATCGAGAATTGGGACAACATGATAAGGCTCGAAGCACCTTAGAAAAATCCATCAGGATAAAAAAAGAATTTGAAAATCCAGACTATATATCTTTGATTATATCATACAGAAATTTATCTATTCTCAACTATTCCCTGGGAGATTATAATCAATCCCTATTAGATTGTAGAAAAAGTCTGGAAATGGGGAAAAAGAGTCAGCTCATCAATCAACTGGAAAATGCAGGAACATACGGTATTCTGGGGGTTATTCATGAACAAATGGGCAAACTTGATTCAGCAATATTTTATCAGAAAAAAGCATTGGACATACGAGAGAAATTGCTTGATCCCATGCACCCTGAAATTGCGCTAACTTACAACAATCTTTCTGGAAGTTATTTTGCTTCAGAAAAGTACGAATTAGCGCTTGAATATGATAAAAAAGCGATCCGTATCAGGGAAAAAATCCTCGATCCAAAGCATCCTCTTTTGGCCATGTCATACAACAATATATCCTCCGAGTACAAGGTCCTGGGGAAAAGAAAAAAAGCAATTCGCTTTGCCCGAAAATCTCTAAGCATTAAACAGGAAGTATTTCCACCTCATCATCCTTCTACAGCCAAATCCCTGAATAGCATGGCGGATTTTTTCCTTCAAGCAGAACAATATGACTCTGCTCTTTACTACAATCAACATGCCCTTTCAATCAGAGAAACATCCTTGCCTCCAAGTCATCCTGATATAGCCATCAGCAATGGAAACTTGGCAAAGGTGTATTTAGACATAGGCAAGTATGACACAGCACTAACCTGTATTCAAAAATGCAGAGCCATTTTCCAGACCTCCCTGCCTCCAGAACATCCATACAATCAAACTTCCATGACCCGGATGTTGGATATCTATTACAAAAAAGGAATTCGTGCCTTTACCCACCAAGCCTACACATCTGCACTAGCCGATTTTGATTCAATCTTTGCTCACGCTGACAGTAGTTTTGATCTAAATTATAGTGCCTGGGCTTATTCAGGCAGGTGTCATTACCAGCTACAAGACTATCCCATGGCTGAACAAGCCTTTCGTAAGGCAGCTGATCTCTCTCAAGCATATCGAGAAACTCATTTTCACAGTGACATCGGCCTGGTCTATGCGCACACTCACCGACTTGATCAGGCCCAGAAGTCATTTGAGACTTATGAACACCTATTTCCCAAATCATGGGAATGCAATAGAAACTGGACCCTCTATTATGCCATGCAAGACAATTCGTCTATTGCCATGGAACATCTCAAAAAGTCAGTCAAGCGCGGCTGCGACGATCTAGCCTGGATCACAAACGAAGAAGCACTCGATGAGCTTAGGCGGTCCCATTCTTTCCCTCAACTGATCAAAAAGGTAGAGGCAAGACAAGAAAAAAACGACCAACACTCCACAAAGGGATCTCCTGGCAGATAGGAGTTGTCAGTCGGGAATTTAGTTCCCACTTATCAAGGCCAAATGATCCATCTGGAGGTGGGAACCTCTGATGATCAAATAGTCATTCGATTACCAGATGCGGCAGATCAGGGAGAGAATGCAGTTGTGGAGAGACATGATTCCTATGGATTGGGTAGGAGATAATACACAAGCTGGACGTAAACTTTCCTCAAGAGGCCCTCCATCGTCCTTCCTGATCAATCCTAAAGGAAAAATAGTGGAGAAAGATCTCCGCGCAAGCCAAATAGTGGAACGGCTATCAGAATATCTTCACCCCTGAACAGGAAATATTTTCTACTCAAGATGTCCGATTCGCTTCCTCCACTCTTCGATTTTTGTGGCAAAGCGACGATATTCAATCTTTTGGATAGAATGCTGGGTGATTTGATCCACACGCTTACACATCTCTCCCATCCCGATCATTAACTCTCGAAACAGGCGAGCAATTCTCTTCTTTTCTTTTCTTCTGGGTGTTTGGATCAATAGTTCAAGATCTTCACACCTCTCTGACAAATCCACGATCTTCCTCGCTCCGATCCCATGCCTGGTCAAAATCGCCAAATCTCTGGCTGCGGTGATGAGCAAGGATTCACAGGATTGGAGGAAAGCAGAAATGTTTGTGGAAAGCGGATCTTGATTGGGGGTGCTTAAGGTCATATAAGCTTCTTGGTGGTTCTGAAAGAAAAGCAGCATGATAGTCAAGCATGTTTTCCGGGTCTATTATACGGAAGAGAGGGGGGATTGGGTTGCTGTTTAAGGGAATGATTTTTGGCACCTCCAGCCAGCATATTGTTTCTTTTGGGGTAAAAAATATATCACAAAAAAAGAAGATATTTTCTTTCCAATTTTTCATTTACCTGAAAGGATTCTATTTTCACATCCCTTGGTGTTTCTTTTTTTGCTTCACATTCAAGCATCTCCCACAATGCCATCTCACCACCGCAAGCTAGAAGAAAACAAAAGCCAATCTCTTGCCCCTGTCATCCAACAAAAAGGCACAGGCGGCACTTTTCAGTTTGTTGATAATCGAGCTGAGATGGCTGCACAAAGGAAGATGCAGGCAGAGATGAATGGGAGTCCGCAGGTGAGGGAGGCGATACAGTTGAAGGCGATGACATCTAATACCACTCATGAGCGTATTCAGATCATTCAACATAAAGTCCGAAATCCCCTCAAATTAGATCCTTCTACGAATCCTCAAAATCCAACCCCAGTCCAATTAGCTCGATGGAGATATAAAGGAAAAAAAACAGATAAAACAAATGATTGGGAATTTATAGATGGAGATAGGAAAGATGTTCCTTCGGCAACTATGAATATATCTGATAAGAGGAGGGATTGGATTTGGGATACAATCCAAGAAAATGATGAAGGAGAGCATTGGTTTCCACCAGAGGCTCAAGAGGCAGAAGATGCAGTATCTGAAAGAGCCGATCTGCTTTCAAAAGAAAGAAGCGGAGGTAGCTCAGGTGGAGGTGTTGTTGGGAACCTAGCAGGATGGCATATCCACTTATTTGGGAGTCAAAGTCATTTAAAACGTGGTAAAGATTTAGGAACCCGGATAGATTTTCCAGGAACAAAACCTACTCCTGCTAAGGCTCAGGAAATCATCGATGCGCTTACTGGCACATCTGATGATGCCGTGGCCTGTAGAATTTGGCTTGGAAAATTTCTTGGAGCTTAAGGCAGAAAGTCAAGCAATCCCAACTCACCAAGGCGACCAAGCTATAAAACAAAAAAGCCTACCCGTCAGGATAAGCTTCTTTTGGTACACCCGGGAGGACTCGAACCCCCAACCCTCTGATCCGAAGTCAGATATTCTATCCAATTGAACTACGGGTGCACGTCCAACGAATTGAACTTCGTTCGACAAAAATACAAAAGTCGACACAACTAGCAAACACTACTTGGGCTTTTCTTCAAATCCTCTTATTTTCAAGCTTAGCAAACAATAGCCTGCCCGTATTCCCACTATTTCCCTGATTCCCCCATAATACCCTCCAACACCATGTCCTACCCCTCCATCTTCAATGACGTCCTCGGCCCGGTCATGCGCGGCCCTTCCAGCTCTCATTGTGCGGCTTCTCTTCGGATTGGACGGATCTGTCGGGATCTGATGGGTGGGCAGATCGAGGAGGTTTTGGTGGAATATGATCCCAATGGCTCTCTGGCTACCACCCATAAAAGTCAAGGATCGGACATGGGCTTGTTCAGCGGATTGCTGGGATGGGAAGCAGATGATGAACGCTTGCAGCATTATCAGCAGGGGGTGCTAGATGCAGGCATCGACATTGATATTCAGATCAGGGAGATCGGGGCAACTCATCCCAACACCTATCAACTCACACTCAGCAATTCGGAAGAAACGCATCAGCTCATTGCTTTGTCTATAGGTGGGGGCATGATTGAGGTCATCGAAATAGATGGGGCGGCGGTGCACATGGCTGGGGATTTTTGGGAGACACTGGTCTATGCGAAGAAGGGAAAGGAGCTGGAGACATTTTTGGCCTCCCTGTCCGCTGTGGATGACATCCTCTTTTGCGAAGGAGATCAGCATTTCTTCCGACTCAAATCCCAAACAGCACTCGCTCCTGTCTTGCTGGAGGAAATTGCCCAATGGCCTCAAGTCGAAGCAATCAAACACATCGCTCCTGTCTTGCCCATTCTATCCAGAAAGGATCTGGCAGTGCCCTTCATAAGCTGTGCAGAGATGCTGGCCTATAATGAATCCAGACAATTGAAACTTTGGCAACTGGCGCTCGCCTATGAAAGCGAGCGTGGCAATATCTCAGAGGAAGAAGTCTGGGAAAAAATGACAGAGCTGGTCGGCATCATGCGAACGTCCATTGAGTACGGGCTCCTGGGCACCCAATACAAAGACCGCATCCTCGGACCTCAATCTCTGGGCTTTCAGGAAAAAATGACTGACAATGGCCTGATCCGTAATCAGGTGCTCAATCAAATCATCCTCTATGTGAGTGCCATGATGGAAGTCAAAAGCGCCATGGGGGTGATCGTTGCAGCTCCAACTGCAGGTGCCTGCGGTGCTTTGCCGGGAGCGATTCTGGGCGCAGCCTCCGCGATGAATCTGTCCGAGGAAGCCAGCATTAAAGCCATGCTCGCCGCTGGCATGATAGGCGTCTTCATCTCCGCGCATGCGACCTTTGCCGCCGAAGTGGGCGGCTGTCAGGCAGAAACCGGATCTGGAGGTGGCATGGCAGCAGCTGGCATCGTCGAATTGGCTGGTGGCTCCCTCGAGCAAGCCCTGGCCGCCGCTTCCATGGCACTTCAGAATTCCCTTGGCGTCATTTGTGATCCTGTAGCAAACCGCGTAGAAGCTCCTTGTTTGGGGCGCAATGTCATGGCAGCCTCCAATGCCCTCTCTTGTGCCAATATGGCCCTGGCAGCCTACGATCCCTTGATTCCACTCGATCAGGTCATCGACACCATGAATGAGGTCGGCGAACGAATGGCCCACGAACTCAGGTGCACCAGCCTCGGTGGCCTCTCGATTACCCCTGCCTCCAAAGCAATCGAAGCAAGATTGGCAGATCAGGAACATCTGCAAGAGACAGCCAGAAAGTTCAAGATTTGCTGAGAGATGTATCCGCATTGAGATTGGCTAGATTCCAGCTCTTATGCCTCGAACCCTTCACAAAGCAAAACAGTCTCCGAGAGGAATCCATGCCACTGGCAGGAGTATTCGATCTGACATGTTTGAAAAAAAACGAATGTTCAGGGATCGAGAATCAATCCAGGGCAAATTCTTCTTGCCAGTTGTCTGTGGCCTCGGAGGGCTTCTGTGCCCGCTTGTCAAACAAACAATTTCCCATCACCAAATAGTCCATCTCTGTCCGCATAAAGCAGCGAAACGCATCTTCGGGGGTACACACGATGGGTTCCCCTCTGACATTGAAACTGGTATTCACCACCAAACTATAGCCCGTCAATGCTTTGAATGCCTGAATTAGCTGCCAATACCTGGGATTGTAGACCCCATTCACTGTCTGGATTCTGGCTGAATAATCGATATGTGTGATGGCGGGAATATCTGATCGCTGGTGATACAGACGTTCTTTCAACGGTAGTTGGTGATAATTATCTGGCTCTGGATTCCAGCGATGGGGTTGTACGGGTTTGACCAGAAGCATATAAGGAGATTCTCGATCCAGCTCAAAGTAGGTGGGTGCATCTTCCGCGAGCACTGATGGTGCAAATGGACGAAAACTTTCCCTGTACTTGATCTTGAGGTTCATTTTTCGCTGCATCTCGGCACTGCGGGCATCTCCCAGAATGCTGCGTGCCCCCAAAGCTCTGGGGCCATACTCCATTCTCCCCTGAAACCAGCCAACGACCTTTTCATCCGCCAACTTCTGCGCCGTCACCTGAGCCAATTCCTCAAAGTCCGCATATCGGCTAACCGGCGCATCGAATTTTCGGATGGTTTTCTCAATCTCTTTGTCGCTGTACGCTGGTCCAAGCAACGATCCTTGCATGGCATCTTTGCCCACTGTGATCCTGCGTGGCTGCTCTTTCCAGATATGCCAACTGGCATAGGCCGCACCCAAAGCTCCTCCAGCATCCCCTGCTGCTGGTTGAATCCAAATATCTTCAAACAAATCAGCGTCCAACAACTTGCCATTGGCGACACAATTCAGCGCGACGCCCCCGGCCATCACCAACTGTTTTGCACCTGTCAGTTGTTGAGCTGTGGTCGCCAATTTGAGGACGATCTCTTCCGTCACCTGCTGAATGGCAAGAGCCATGTCCATATAGACTTGCGACAGTTCCGTTTCTGCCTCTCTTCGGGGAAATCCGAACAATTTCTCCCACTTCTCATCCACCGTCATTCTCAGACCCGTAGCATAATTGAAGTAGGACATGTTCAGCAACATAGATCCATCTTCCCGAACATCAATCAACTCTCGATAGATGCTGTCCTTGATCTGCTGAAGCCGCTCTGAATCCGGATTACCATAGGGAGCCAGCCCCATGAGTTTGTATTCTCCGCTATTGACCTTGAATCCTGTATAGTAGGTAAATGCGGAATAGAGCAAGCCCAGGGAATGCGGAAAATGCAATTCTTTCAACACCTGAATCTCATTCCCTTCTCCATATCCGATAGAGGTGGTTGCCCATTCCCCTACCCCATCCAGGGTCAAAATGGCAGCTTTTTCGAAAGGAGATGGATAAAAAGCACTCGCCGCATGAGAAAGATGGTGTTCAGGAAAGTGCAAAGGCAGCTTGTTTGCTCCAAATTTTGCCAGTTCTTCCCGCAGCATCTTTTTCATGAATAACTTCTCCTTGATCCAGACAGGCATCGCGGAGAGGAAACTCCTCAATCCCTTTGGCACATAGGCATGATAGGTTACTAGTAGCCGTTCAAACTTCAGATATGGCTTGTCATAAAAGGCAACAGCTGTCAGATCTTCCATTCCCAATCCAGCTTCTTCCAACACATAGGCCACAGCTTGATGTGGAAAGGAATAATCATGTTTTTTCCTACTAAACCGCTCTTCCTGAGCTGCAGCAATGATGTCTCCATCCACCAATATGGCAGCAGCACTGTCATGATAAAAAGCTGAAATCCCTAAAATGGCTTCTGGCATACCGTTCTCAATTAACAAGGGGCAAAAAAATCAAATAGCAAGGCTCAGATGAACCCGGATATTTTTTCTTGCAAATCCTCTTCTAAAATAAGGTGTAGATGAATGGTGCGATCGCTGAGCCACTTGAAAAGACAATGACCACGCCAAGTAATAGCAACACCAGAATCAATGGCAACAGCCAAAACTTTTTTCTATGTTTCAAAAATTCCCAGAGGTCAGTGATGAATTCCATGTGGTCAGAGTAATTGAGAGGTGATTAGGTGAAGAATTGTAGATGAAACTAGATATGATGCCCTAAAATGGCTTGTCAATATCTTTGGGACCAAAGGTATAATTTCTCTCGATCATAACAGAATCCCGTCCCTTGCCAAATGATTTGAGGTTCATCGGATCTTTGCCCATCATCTTGCGCATAAGTCCTACCGGGAGCACAATCAGAATAAAAACAAGGGTGAGAATGACCTTCGACATGACGGTTCCAAGCACATTGGACAGACCATACCACAGGATAGAGAGTGGGTAAAAAGCTTTGGGCACGATCATGTCCAGAATCAGAACAGGGATGGCAAGCTTGTAGAAAAGGACTTCCTGCGTAAAAAATCCGACCAGCAATAGGATCAGCACCATAGCCATGCCTGTATCCTTGTTTTGTGAGGAGGTGAAATGGGTTGAAAATAGTTGTTTATCGTCTCTTAGCATGCCGAGAAGTTGTTATTTTTTCGGACACCTAAGTAACAAAGAAAAGTCCGATTTATCTGAACTCTGCTTAGAGACTGTTTTGAGATCCGTGCTGAGAATGTTTATGGTGTATTTTTTTCTCAGACAAGGCTCTTTTTTGTTCTCATAGTGGTGCTATGAGATGAAAAAAAGCTGAAGGATGGGGAAATAAGATTCAGAAGAAAATAAGTGATAGCTTGCGAAACCCTCTACCATGCACTTTTTCCTCATCTCCTTTCTAGGAAAATGCCAGGGGGCGATATTTTTGAATTCCCCAATCTTGCACCTTGTCCCACTCATTGAATGGAGACTGATCGGAAATCACGATATGACTCGGCCGATCCTGCGGAGAGAGGTATTGCTCGAACCAAAGCTGCAAATAGGTCCTAAGAGAAGCACTGGGTTCTTCCTGTGGACGTGGAATGACCCAACACTTCAAGCCGACTCCTTCTTCGGTCTTCATTTTTCTGATCCAGCAAGATTGTACCTGTGGCAGGTTTTCGATTCTCTCAGCAATCTGCTGCGGAAAAATCAGATATCCATCCATGTCGATGGCCTGATCACGGCGGCCATTGACTCGAAAGTGCCTGGTCGATTCCCAACTGAGGTACTCCGGAGGAAGCACTGCCGGAGAGACACTACGGTCTGGATACATCCGGTGCAACTGTGAACGAATATGTGGACTGTGTCGCCAATAGGGAAATAACTCAAATGGCTCCTCTATCAATCTTCGGTACCCAAGTCCTCCACTTTCTGCTGAACCATAGATTTCCAGCATGGGAAATCCTTGTTTCTGAAGGCGAAGTGCTGTATTGACGGCCAGGGGAGCTGTAGCGCTGATCCCCAAACACCTTTTGGGCAGGGCCAATTCTGCATTGGCTAATTCCGTCCACCAATCGGGATAGGCAATGAGGGTATCTCCTTCCCTCAATTCGGTGAACAATCCTATCATAGACTGATTTTGGGCATCCAAGACCTCAATATTCATGGAATCGGGCAATAATACCCCGAATACATAGCCATACAGATGATTGTGAGGCAGCAGACTAACGATCCTTTGAGTCGGACGGATCAGGTTTTGTAGAAATTCCACCTCCTGCTGTAAGGCCACTTTGCGATGTGAACAGGCCGAGGGAATTCCAGAGGTAGGCGAACTCCAAAAGGTCATCGGAAGATCAGGTTCACAAGCGGCCTGCATGAGAACATTGATCCATTCTCCCCAGAACACATATTGCGGCAGAAAGTAGGAAATATCCCGATCTAACAAATGAAACATCTGTTGCAAATAGTCGGACAACAGAATTTGTTCTTTTGTGCTTAGGCCTAGATCTTGTTCCCAATGTGCATCTTCGGCTATCTCGCTTGCCATCTCAATGTGTGGCAACAACTGTCGCATCCAAGTCCGAACAATTCGCTCGATATGGAGTCTTGAAATACTAGCGGAATGTTTCATGTGACCAGCGATAAAAAGATGAACATAGCCACACCAAATCTTTCATGATTCTCAGCACTATTTTGCACAGAGTTCTTGCGCAAGCAGGCTGGATGAAGCATCAAAAGCTGTTCAGAAGGACTCCAACATAGCGTTGTAGAGTTGGTTGGATCAACATGAGGAGAGAGCAAGGAAAGGACCGGATCGTCCGTACAAGTAAAGGTTTCAGGCATAAAATGGGTCTATGATCGAAATTACCTATTTCAAATAATTCACACACAGAAATATCAACCACAACCTTACATCTCCTCCTAGAGGATTTGTTTTGATTTGATCAGCAATCCTACATGCGGCAAGATTCTGATGGCAATGGCTTGCCCCCTATACCGAAAGTTGCATTTTTGAGAAAAAAATAGAAGTTTGAATCATGGCAAACTTTCTCTCTCTACTCCTGTTTCTCAGTACCTTATTGCTGGGATGTCACAGCAACAAACGCCCATCTAGCCCTCCGAATATCGTCTTCATTCTGGTCGATGATCTGGGTTGGACAGATCTGTCCTGTTATGGAAGCAGCTTCTATTTGACCCCTCAATTGGACCGATTTGCCAAAGAGGGGATGCGCTTCACCAATGCCTATGCCTCCTGCCCGGTTTGTTCTCCTACCCGCGCTTCCATCATGACAGGCAAGTATCCAACTCGGCTCAATATCACGGACTGGATTCCAGGACACGATCCCGACAATCGAAGACTATTGGGACCGCAAGATCTCAATGAGCTGCCATTGTCAGAGCTTACCTTGGCAGAAGCCTTTGCAGAACAAGGGTATACAACTTTTTTTGCGGGCAAATGGCATCTGGGAAGCGAAGGCTTTTACCCGGAGGACCAAGGATTTGACATCAACAAAGGCGGCCATCATAAGGGTTCCCCTCCAGGCGGATACTATTCTCCCTACAAAAACCCTCGCCTGAGCAATGGCCCGGAAGGCGAGTATTTGCCCGACCGCCTGACAGATGAATCGATTGCTTTCATTCGAGCCAATCAGGATGAGCCTTTCTTCCTGTTTCTCTCTTATTATACCGTTCACACTCCCATTCAGCCCAGCAAACGACATCTGGAACGCTTTCAGAAAAGAGCAGATGAATCTTTTCCTCCCCATGAGATCCAACGAGTGAAGGAACATGATGGCATGACCCGAACGAATCAGATTCATCCGGAATATGCGTCTATGGTCTATGCAATGGATGAAAATGTAGGACGCCTTCTGACCACACTAAAGGAAACCGGATTAGCCGAAAATACCATCATCGTGTTCACCTCTGATAATGGTGGACTGAGTACTTTTCCAGAAAAAAGACTGGCCCCAACCAGTGTTCTTCCTCTTCGAGGTGGCAAAGGATGGTGCTATGAAGGAGGAATCAGAGTGCCCCTGATCATCAAGGCGCCAGGGATCACGCAGGCAGGTTCTGAAAGTGAGGTTCCGGTGATCAGCACAGATTTTTATCCGACCTTATTGGATCTGGCAGGTTTGGGAGAAAAACCTGAGCAACATCAGGATGGCCTGAACCTTCGCTCTGTCCTCAGGGGCAAAACGGAACTGGACCGGGAAGCCCTCTATTGGCATTACCCTCACTATCACGGCAGTACCTGGACACCGGGAGCAGCGATTCGAATGGGCAAGTGGAAGTTGATCACCTGGTATGATTGGGAGAAAACAGAACTGTACAATCTAGATCAGGATCTGGGAGAACGCAACAATCTGGCTGATCAATATCCTGAGAAAGTAGCCGAATTGTCCCAAAAACTAGCTGACTGGCAAGCGGAAACCTCTGCGCAATTCCCTACGATTCGAGAATAATCCCACTTAAGGCTTATTTCATCTTCGACCTCGTCAGACATTGTCTAGCGTGCAAGTCCAAGCTTCTAATTTCCCCAATCTTTCACTCTCAAGCTCCTCATTCGATGAAACCTTCTGCCATTCTCCTACACTTCGTTCCTCTTCTCTTGATGCTCAGTTGCCAACCAGAAGCATCTGATTCTCCTGCTATATTTCAAGCAGATGTGGTCATATATGGAGGTACTTCAGCCGCTGTTGCTACTGCTGTTCAGGTCTCACGCATGGGCAAGTCGATTCTGATTGTCTGCCCGGACACACATTTGGGAGGCTTGTCTGCTTCAGGTCTTGGCTGGACTGATACGGGAAATAAAGGAGTGATCGGAGGGGTATCCAGAGAATTTTATCAGCGGATATATCAATATTATGATCAAGATGAAACCTGGAAGTGGCAAAAAAAAGAAGAGTATGGCAACCGAGGTCAGGGAACGCCTGCTCTCGATGGAAAGAATCGGACCATGTGGATTTTTGAGCCACATATAGCAGAGCAGGTATTTGAGGATTTTGTCAGGGAGCATCAGATCCAGGTCTTGCGGAATGAATGGCTGGATCGGGAGGCGGGTGTTATTGTGGAGAATGGCAATATCCAATCTATCCGTATGCTTAGCGGAAAAACCTTCGAGGCCAAGATATTCATCGATGCAAGCTATGAAGGAGATCTGATGGCGGCAGCAGGGGTGAGTTATCATGTAGGTCGGGAAGCCAATGCTGTTTATGGAGAAAACTGGAATGGTATCCAAACAGGGGTGCTCCATCATCGTCATCATTTCGCGGATATGAATATGAGTCCATACAAGATCGCTGGTGATTCCAGCAGCGGAGTATTGGCCAGGATTTCCACTGCCGACCCTGGCATCAAAGGCGAAGGGGACAAAAAAGTCCAGGCATATTGCTTTCGCCTATGCCTGACCAAACATCCTGACAATCGAATCCCCTTTGAGCGGCCACTGGGCTATGATTCCACGCAGTATGAATTGTTGGCAAGAATCTTTGATGCCGGATGGCGCGAGACCTTTCAGAAATTCGATCCGATCCCCAATGCCAAAACAGATGTGAACAACCACGGCCCTATGAGTTTTGACAATATTGGCATGAATTACGACTATCCTGAAGCCAGTTATGAACGAAGGCAAGAAATCATCCAGGAACATGAACGCTATCAGAAAGGCTGGTTGTACTTCATCGCCAATGATCCGCGGGTCCCGGAAGAAGTCCAGTCAGAGATGCAACAATGGGGACTCGCCAAAGATGAATTTCTGGACAATGGGCATTGGCCGCACCAGATCTACGTTCGGGAGGCCAGAAGAATGATTGGAGAATTTGTAATGACAGAGCATGAAGTGCAAAGCAGCAGGCCTGTGAATGAACCCATTGGTATGGGCTCCTACACCATGGACTCTCACAACATTCAGCGCTACATCACGCCAGAAGGCTATGTGCAGAATGAAGGTGATATTGGGGTGAAGCCCAAACAAGCCTATCAAATTCATCTTGGATCTATTCTTCCCAAACGCAGTGAATGTAGCAATTTGTTGGTTCCAGTGGCTGTGTCCAGCTCTCACATTGCCTTTGGTTCCATTCGCATGGAGCCTGTTTTTATGATTTTGGGACAAAGTGCAGGAACTGTCGCAGCAATGGCCCTGGATCAAGGAATTGGGATTCATGAGTTGACTTATGCCCAACTCAGGGAACGGCTGTTACAAGACGGACAAGTGTTGGAGAATGCTTCAGAATAACTACACAGTCATAAGTAGGTGGACAAATTTAGATATTATTGGGCATAGTGGGCATAGTGGGCATAGTGGGCATAGTGGGCATAAGGGAAATAAGGGTGATTCGGGACCCATCAGCAGATTGCCTATGATTTGAATGTGTCTCGGGAGGCTGTGTCGAGATTGTTAAAGCAGTTGGAGAAAAGCGGGACAGTTCAGCTAGAGCGAAACAAAATCTTCCTCTTAGCTTAATTGCTCTCTGGGTTTGATGATTGATTCATCCGATTCCTCCTGATAGTCAGGGCACTCCTGAAAAATCTGTTTCTGACAATTGGCGCAAATAGAAGCAGATAAGGACGGATAAATGGCCTTAACAGCTTCCACCTTGGACCAGAAAAAGTGATCCTCCCCAATGGTCTCCCAATAGCCCCCCTTTTTCATGAGTTGGCGTCCTGGCTTTTTCAATCCACAGATATACAGATCCCCACCTTTTGCCCGCCACTTCAGGGTTTCCTGCACCAGGAGTTCAGTCCCTGCCAGATCCAGAAAATTGATCCCATTAGCCAAAATCAATAAGCGATTTGTCTCAGGCTGCTCCTCAGCCAATTCCGTCAAATAATTTGCCACATGATCCACGGCACCAAAAAAAAGAGAACCATCTATGCGAATGACTTTGAGTTGAGGACATTCAGCAACAGGAATACGATCAACATTGACAAATTGACGCTTGGGTCTTGCAGGATCTGGTGCCATGGTCACAATTCGAGGCTTGGAGGTCCGTTGTAAATAAAAGATGAGGGACAAAATCACGCCTAAATAAATGGCGAATTCCAGTTCCATGAACAAGGCCCCGAGGAAAGTAATCATCATGACCACAAATTCCTTGCGATTGGTCTTGAACACCTGCTTGATATGGTGGAAGTCTATCAAATTATAGCCAACCAACAAAATGATGCCTCCCATAGCAGGAATGGGCAAATAGGCAGTTAAAGGAGCTACCAACAATAAGATCAAGGCCAATAGTACTGCAGCAAAAATAGCTGCCAGAGGAGTTCGGGCGCCTGCCTGATGGTTCACCCCAGAACGGGTAAAGGAACCAGAGCCTGGATAACTCGAAAAAAAGCTTCCAACCAGATTGGACAAGCCCTGTCCAATGAATTCCTGATTCCCATCGATTCGTTGTTGGGTATGCGTTGCAATGGCTTTGGCGATCGACACAGCCTCGATCAGGCCGAGCAGACCGATGGCAAAGGCATTGCCTGAGAGTTTTTGGATAACATCAGGCGAGAGGTCTGGCAAGGAGGGAGATGGCAAATGGGCAGGAAGTTCTCCGACCAATGCAACTCCATGAGCAGGCCCATCAATCAGAAGACTGATAATGGCACCGACTCCCATTGCCACCAGCATATAAGGAAGTTTAGGCAGGAATTTACGGACCAATAACGCAGAGGCCAGGGTTCCAAGACTTACCAGCAATACATAGAGATTGGTATGGAGAACTCCAGTAACAATCAATTGCCAGGAAGACAAAAAGGAAGCCCCACGAGGAATGTCCAGCCCCATCACATGCTTCATCTGACTGGTCATGATAAGCAAGGCTGCTCCTGCCGTGAACCCAATCACAACTGAATGGGAAACGAAATTCACCAGCGTCCCCATTCTTGCCAATCCCAACAGGAGTTGGACCACCCCTGCCATAAAGGCTAGCGTCAAGGCAAGTTGGATGTATTCATTGCTACCGGGCTCTGCATATTGACTCAAAGCTGCAAAAACAACGATGGAAATCGCAGTCGTAGGTCCTGAAATCAGATGTCTGGATGAACCAAACAAGGCCGCAATCACTGGGGTAACCATCGCAGTGTAGAGGCCATATTCAGGCGGAAGCCCGGCAATCATGGCAAAGGCAACTCCCTGCGGCAACACAATCACTGCCCCCGTGATCCCAGCCAAAAGATCTGCTCTGAGTGTTTGGCGACCAATCATCGGCCACCATTGAAGAAAGGGGAAAATATTGGATAGCTGCATAAGCGGCACAAAGGTAAGAAATTGACACATCAGAATGACAATTCACCTCATTCAATTGCCTGATGGTAAGAGATATGAACTTCTCAAGCAATTCAAGGATGGCGAATCCCTTTCTTCCGCAGAGAATTGTCTGGGGAAATTGTGCTGCATACCCATTTCCTACCCCAACCCAAGTAGCTATTTCTGCAAATCCTCCTGCACATAATAGGTTTCCAGGGCAGGCTTCAATGGTCTGGCAAACCACAAAGGCCGCCGCAACCCATTCGGACCTGGAGCAGGTCTGGTCATCTTCAACCACCGCTGATACACTTCAAAAGATTTTTGGGTATCGACCATAATTTCTCCATAAGAATCCCCCGGATGAGCGGGTTCAAGCCTGACCTTCTGATGCCAACAGTGCATCCCACTGATGGGGTCGGGGTGCACAGGAAAAGTGATGTTCTGATGCACCCCGCCATCGCTCCAGAAGATACGAGAGGAATCCTTATCGGCACTCTCAAATCGCTTGACCCCTTCGAGGGTCTGCATACGCCATGTGCCGTTATCTGACTCCTGAATGGATACTGTATTGGTCGCCCAACGATTGCCAATTTTGTCTTGAGGGCGGCGCCATCTGCCCAGATGATGCGAACAGGCAATCACCCCTGGCTTCATGGATTCTGTCACCCAGATTTTATCGACAAAGTAGCCGATCTCCGTACTGATTCTTACCAGATCGCCATTCTTCAGTCCCCTGCTTTCGGCATCCGATCGGTGTATCCAAATCGGATTCCGATTGGCGATTTCCGTGAGCCATTTTGCATTGGCCGAGCGAGAGTGAATCAATACCGGAAGCCGGAAAGTAGGTACGAGAGGAAATTCATGCTTGCTTTTGTCAATATTTTCAGGGTGAATGTGGCTTTTGATGTAGACAGGTGTTGCATATTCCTCCCAGCCCCAGTCTACCATCGTTTGCGAAAAGAATTCCTGCTTGCGGGAAGGCGTTGGAAAACCTGTCATCGCCCTGCCATTGATCATCACGCCAATATCTTTTCCGTCTTTGCGAATAACACCCGTTTTTTCCTCTACCACAGCTTCATGCATGCTTTCCGGTGCCAATTGCTTCAAATGCTTGCTGTAGGAGGTTTTTTCTACCGCAAAGGCACCATACTTGCGCATATAGTCCAATGGTGTCAGCCCTTCTTTTGCGGCCTCTTCAGGAAGATTGGGTGTATGCTCAAAGATGTATTGATAATACTCATCGATGGTGATTTTTTCATTGGATCGATAGGGCGAGAGAAAATGCTTCCTGATGCCGAGATCTCCCTCCTTGTCAATTCTCCAGGACAGTTCAATCCAAAACTCATCTTCTTCCCAAACGTCTCCAGGGTTCACATCATAGGTAAATGTAAAAGCTTTGCCGGCTCTTCTGGCCGCTTCCCGCAAGACCGGTTGTCGGAAGCCAATCCACATGCCGGAGTGGGTCGCATAACTATTCAGATCATGTCGCTCTCCTGCATGGCCCATGGGCAGGACATAGTCCGCAAAGTAGGCTGTTTCATTCCAGGTCGGAGTCATGGCAATATGCAGCCCAACTTTTTCTTCATCTTTCAACATTTCCATCCAGGAAAAGCCATCTGGATAGGTCCACACCGGATTGAATACGCGGGTGAAATACACGTCCATTTTTCCTCTGCCTTCTTTCAGGAAATGTGGCAACAAAAAGCTCATTTCAAAAAAGGAGAGGGGATACTCTTTTGGAAAATGCAATTCGTTCCAAAACTTCTGAGCTGGTGGCACATCAAAAAATGTGGGTTTGAACTTGTTCCAGCTATTGGGAGAGGTGCCTCCGACTGTTCCTACGCTTCCGGTCAGGACATTGAGAAAATGTAAGGCCCGAGAAACAGCCCATCCTCCCAAATTGCCACTGGCGGCACTGCGCCAGTTATGAGTAGCAAACTGACTGCCAGCCTCTCCAATCTTTCGAGCCACCTCCACAATCACGTTTGCTTCAATTCCAGCCTCATTTGCGGCAAATTCAGGCGTAAATTCTGCATATTCTTCCCGCATCGCTTCAATAAAGGTCTCAAAGCTTTGCGGTCGGTCTGCATGTCTGGCTTCCAGATATGTCTGCCAATTCACCCAATCTTTCATAAAGGCTTCATTGTACAAGCCTTCATCCAGAATGATTTTGGCCATTGCAAGCAAGACAGCAGCTTCACTTCCCGGATAGGTGGGCATCCAGTAATCAGACATGCTGGCGGTGTTGGACAATCGCGGGTCCATCACTGCCAGTTTTGCCCCCTTCATCATGCCTTCAATGATTCTCTGGGCATGCGGATTGAAGTAGTGGCCGGATTCCAGGTGGGCACTGATCAGGAGAATGAATCTTGCATTGGCATGGTCGGGGGATGGTCGATTATACCCATGCCAGAGGTTATAGCCAAATCGGGCACCAGCAGAGCAAATATTGGTATGGCTGTTGTGCCCATCAATGCCCCATGCCTGAAGAACGCGATTGGCATAACCTTCATGACCAGGCCGACCTACGTGATAAGCGACTTCATTGTTCCGGCCTTCCTGTAAGGCTGTTCTGATTCTTGCAGCAATGTCTTCCAACACTTCTTCCCAACTTACCTGTTCCCATTTGCCTTCTCCTCTCTCCCCTACTCGCTTCATCGGGTAAAGAATTCGATCAGGATCGGTGATTTGGTTGATGGTTGCAGGTCCTTTGGCACAGTTTCTTCCACGGCTTCCTGGATGGTAGGGATTTCCTTCAAATTTGCGGATTTGATCTGTTTCCTTGTCCACATATGCCAACAGACCGCAAGCAGATTCGCAGTTGAAACAAGTGGTAGGCACAATGGAATAATGTTTTTTCTGCCGTTTGGGCCATCCTTTGGCTTCATGCTCCACCCAATCCTCCCATTGTTCAGGCGGGGGATAGTTCTGGAGTTTTCCTGGTTCCTGAAGATGTGGAATATCGGTTGTGCGATCCCTATGAAGATTGGGAATGAGACGCAGACGTTCGGCGATTTTTTCAATCCAGGATGGATGATGTTTATAGGACATGGGAGGAATTCGTTCGGGGGTGGGAGAAAAAGAAAATGCAGGAAGAATTAACTCAAGGGAATTTGTTGAGGGGCCTGAACCCAGATATGTTCAGAGACATAGATTCCTATCAGGACACAGATTGCCGCAAGGGCAATCAAAATGGGAATTCCAGTAATCAGAAGAACCATTGGGATGAGATTCCCCAATCCCACAAGCCCAATCCAGAATTGATGCTTGTACTGACCAGATGTGATCATTTTGACAGTCAATTTTGCATCTGCCGTCGCGTGAGGGGTAGTGAGTTCGACCAATATCACTGCCAAATTCAGACCAATGCATAGCATGAGCAACCTTGGGACGAATACCAGCCAATCAGATTCTCCAATACCGAGCATTCCCAATATAGCAAACACCGCTCCCCCTGCCATAAAGCTGTGAATCAACATATGAAAAGATAGCATAGGACTTTGCCAGAAATCTCTTCCTTTGGCCTGTGCAAAAAGGAATGCAGTGTACACAGAGGTAATTCCTCCCAACAATGCCCCCAACCACAATCCTATACTGCTCATAACCTGAGACTCAGACCATAGCCCGATGGCCCAGATGGTCAAGGCCAGACCATAAAAGGTAATGGCATATCCACCACGCACCAACCATGATTTCCATTGTGGTCTGAGCAGGATATAGAGGAAACGGGAGGGCTGGTCCAAGTCCTTGATCAAGAGTCCACCCGTAATTGCCAAAAACAACATCCCCACAATAACAGCACTCCACTGCAAGGCAGTTCCCAGATTCGCCAATCCAGAAACGGAAGCCATAAATGGGACAAGCAGTGCACCTGTGGCAATGGCTTTTGTCCACACATAGGCAGAAACCTCCCAGCCCCAAAGGGTTCCCTTCCTGGGTGCATCATAGACACGACGAGTCTTCTCCATGATTGCCTGGACCTGCGTTTTACTCCCATCCTTGCCTCCCGCCAGTTTTGCACTCATCTCAGCCGGATTGGCTTGTTGTTTTCGATTTTCAGCATACTTGGCAAAGTGCCCGACCCCCCCGGTTTGTTCACTCCACATATACTGGTCTTCCTCTTGGGTATGTGTAGGGGTCAGAGAAGCTTCATCTCCATTGATATAGAAGAGGTTCGGTTTGGTATCCTTTTCGGGTTTGCGGACTGTAACTTTTTCCTGCGAAAGCATGGTGGAGATTTCAGAGAAGGGGTCTTCCATATCTCCTGAGATGATGGCATGCTCTGGACAGACATTGACACAGGCGGGCTCCAATCCGACATCCACCCTATGTGCACAGTAGTTGCACTTGGCAGCGGTATGTGTATCTGGATCTATATAGAGTGCATCATAAGGACAAGCTTGCATACAGGCCTTACACCCAATACACCGATCTGAATCAAAATCCACAATGCCATCTTCCCGCTTGTGCAGAGCTTCAACCGGACAAATGGTAACACAGGGTGCGTCAGTGCAGTGATTACAGCGCATGACAGAGAACAATCGCTGTGTATGGGGAAATTGTCCTTTTTCGACCTGTTTGACCCAGGTCCTGTTGACCCCAACCGGAACATCATGTTCAGACTTGCAGGCTACAGTACAGGCATGGCAGCCAATACACTTCCTGTTATCAATGATAAAACCGTATTTCATGTAGCAGTATTATTAGATAGGTCCTGTCGGGCTAAGTAAGTAGATGGACAATATTAGGTTTGATTTTGGGTATAAAGGAAATAGGGGATATACTGGCTTGATTGGTAAGATTTCTCCATTATTTCCTCTATGCCCACTATATCCCTCACAAATAATTGTGTCCCCTTACTTATGGAGACAATTTTGAATGAAGAATTATGAATATTGAATGAGCTGTCAGACAGCGAGTTATCAGATTTTTTTATAGTTAATTTTGTCCACCCACTTATTTGGAC